>JBMTXX010000457.1:0-2006 GCA_049453935.1 Rubrivivax sp. | reverse complement strand
CATGTCCACGCTGGCCCTGCTGATCCCCCCGTCGCTCGCCTTGTCGGAGCCGACCCCTGCATCCGCGCCCGCGTGGGACTGGGTTCGCTCGGACGATGGCGTGCAGGTCACCTCGCACGGGCGCTCGCCGCTGGACGCGCTGCCCGGGGCGGACACGGTGGTGGCCGTGCTCGACGCGGCGCTCGTGTCTTGGCACCGCATCGACGTACCGCGGGTGCCGGCGCCTCGCCTGCCGGCGGCGCTGGCCGGCTTGCTGGAAGACCATCTGCTCGACGAGCCCGAGCACCTGCATTTCGCACTCGAGCCCGGGGCGCAGCCAGGACGCCCGGCCTGGGTGGCGGTGATGCGCGGCGATGTGCTGCGCGCGGCGGTGCAGGCGCTGGACCGGGCTCAGGTGGATTGCGACCGGATCGTGCCGCTGTGGGCGCCAGGCGCGGCCGCCCGTGGGCACTTCCACCCAGGGCCAGCCGGCGACGAGGACGACATCCGGCTGACCTGGGCCGGGCCCGAGGGCGTGGTCGTGCTGCCGCTGCGTGGCGGCGCGGCGCGGGCCTGGCTGGGCGGGCGGGCGGGCCCTGTGGGCGCGGCCGGCGCTGCCGACGAGAGGATGCTCGGCGTGCCCGGGGCGATGGACCGGCACACGGGTGTGGCGGCCCCCTTGCCGGGGGCGTCAGGCGCATCGGGGGCGGCTGGCCGTTTGCCGGCGGTCTCGCTGCCATGGTCGGCGCAGCCGGCCGCCTCGGTGCCATCGTCGCCGCAGGCGGCGGAGGCCTCGGTGCCATGGTTGGCGCAACCAGCCGCCTCGGCGCAATCCTCGTCGCCGTTGGCGGTGGCTTCGGTGCAATGGTCCGCGCAGCCGGCGGTGGTGGCGGCGGCGGAGCGCTGGCTCGATGCGGCCGTGCCCCTGCTGGGCGAGGCGGCGGTGGCGCTGCGCGCGGCGGACAGCCCCTGGGATCTGCGGCAGTTTGCGCTGGCGCCGCGCCGTCGTGGCACGCGGCGGGTGGCCGGGGCATGGCGCGCGCTGCGCGCGCCGGCCTGGCGCCCGGTGCGCATCGGGCTGGTGACGCTTGTGGCGCTGCAGGTGGTGGGGCTGAACGCCTGGGCCTGGCAGCAGGAGCGCGCGCTGGCGCAACGGCGTGCCGAACAGGTGACGCTGCTGCGAGAGGCGCATCCGCAGGTGAGGGTGGTGCTGGATGCGCCGCTGCAGATGCAGCGCGAGACGGCGGCCCTGCGCGCGGCGTCCGGGCGCGTGGGCGAGGAAGATCTGGAGTCGGCGCTGGCTGCCGCCGCGTCGGCCTGGCCCGAGGGCCGCGGGCCGGCAACGGCGCTGCAGTTCGCGCCGGGCCGGCTGACGCTGGCGGTGGAGGGCTGGCGCGATGCCGACGTGGCCGCACTGCGATCGCGCCTGCGGCCGTCCGGCTGGCAGGTCGACGCGGCAGGTGGGCGCCTGACGCTCACACGCAGCGCGACGGGAGGTGTGCGATGACCGCTGAACTGTCTGCCCCGAAGCCATCGGCCACCGCGCAGCGCCAGGCGCTGTGGGGTGCGCTGCGTGCGGCCTGGTCCGCCCGCTCCCCACGCGAGCGGACCGCGCTGGCCCTGGCCGCCGCCGTGCTGGCCTTGGCGCTGCTGTGGTCGCTGGCGGTCCAGCCGGCCTGGCGCACGCTGCAACGTGTGCCGGCGCAGATCGCCGCGGCCGATGCGCAACTGCACACGATGCGCCTGCTGGCAGACGAAGCCCGCGCGCTGCGCGCCGCGCCGCCGGCCCGTGCCGGTCAGGGCGCCGACGCGGCGCAGGCCTTGCAGGCGGCCGCCGACCGCCTGGGCCCGCGCGTGCGCCTGTCGCTGCAGGGCGGGCGTGCCGTGCTGACGCTCGACAGCCTGAGCCCCGAAGAATTCAACGCCCTGCTCGCCGAGGCCCGCGCCGGCGCCCGCGCCCGCCCGGTCGAAGCCCGCCTGAGCCGCACCGACCGCGGTCTCAGCGGCACGCTGATCCTGGATCTGGG
>JBMTXX010000456.1:0-2021 GCA_049453935.1 Rubrivivax sp. | reverse complement strand
GGAAGACCCACTCTTCGACATCGTTCTCGTCGTACTGGCCGGGCTCGTTCTCGGTGGACAGCATGGCCCAGCGGGTTTCCCCTTCGCTGATGGTGTGCTTCAGGTGCGGCAGGTGCAGCTTCAGCACCGCCTCGACCCGACGCGGGTCCCAGGCGCTGACGTTGACGAAGATCGACCAGATCAGGTTGGGGCCCCGGCCTGACATCTCGTGGTAGTACTCGACGTTGCGGTGGCTCTGCCGCTCCGTGTGACGCAGGTCGCCGACACGTGCCGTGCGCACCTGGCGGATACGTTCCCGCGCCAGCGGCGCGTACGCGAGCGCGGCTTCCCGGCGCAGGCCCCAAACCTTGGACACCCCTTCGAAGTCGCGCACCGCGGTGCCCAGTTCGTCCAGCGCGAGCGGCGCCAGCCCCGGCACCTGCAGGCCACCTTTTTGCAGGTGCCACACGAAGGCCTCCGACATCACGATGCCGTTCACCCCCAGGTGCGCGTGCACCGCGGGGGACTTGTTCAATTCCTCCAGCCGCGCGGTCTGGTTGACGTTGGAGCCGATGACGGTCGGGTCGATCATGGTGTCACTCGCCAGGTTGCCGTAGGCGACATCGCCCGCATGCAGCGCGATGCCGAAGTTCAGTGCCGGGATGCCGGTGCCGGACAGCGTGTCGTTGACGCGCTCGACCGACTGCACGAACACGCAGGCCAGCGCCAGCATGTTGTGCACCGCGTCCTCGCGTTCATGGTCGACGTCACTGTAGAGGAAGATGCAGTCGCCCACAGGCTTGATCACCGCCAGGTCCTGTCCGATGGAGGTGATCTCCGAGAAGCACTGCGCCACCAGCTGCGCCACCTGCAACTCATTGTGGCGGTCGAACATCTTGCTGAAACTGCGGATGTCGGCCTGCATCAGGGCGCAGTACTTGCGCTCGAGCTGCGTCATGCGCGACAGCGCCTCGTCCAGCCCGAAACGGTCCTCGAAGCGCCGCAGGCGGTCGATGACGGTGTTGTTGAGGAAGTGGCCCAGCAGCCGATTGCGGTCGCGCAGCAGCGCGGCATGACGTCCGGCCATCGAACGCACGCGCCGCTCCAGGGCCTCCTGCGCGATCCGGGCCTGCATCAGCCGCGCGTTCATCGCCCCGCCGGCCACCAGCGTGAAGATCACCACGACGACCACGTCCCACGGCAGCGCGCCCTGCGCGGCCGTCGGGCTGCCGAGCAGGAAGACCGCATAGGCCAGCGTCGCGCCCATGACGAACATCGCCCCCGCCACGGCCCAGTGCATGAAGAAGGTCACCAGGAAGGCGCCGGCGATCATGCTCAGCACCCACGGGGTGGAATAGCCGTTGCGCAGCGTCATCAGCGTGAACATGAAGGGCACGGCGAAGAACACCGCGGTGTGCCACAGTGCCGGCAGGAAGCGACGCCACGCCGCCGGCCAGCGTGGCAGAAAGACCAGGGGCAGGAACAGGACGCTGGTGGCCACGCGCAAGGCCAGACTCTCCACCGGCTGCGGCAGCAGGTGGTGCCAGATCACGTAGAAAACGGGGTTGCTGACCAGGACGATCAGCGCCGCTGTCGCGATGTAAGGCTCGGCATAGCGCGTGCTGCGCGCCAGCGTCTCACCGATCGCGGCCAGGCGGGTCGACACCGGGTTGCACCTTCATCAAGCGGTGACTCCCTGGCGCGGGCGGCAGCACGTGTACCGATGCATCCCCTGCGGCCAGGGGACGGTGGCTGGTGCGAACGCCTCTTTTCATCGTGTGTCTAGGCTAGCACGTGGCGATGACGGTTGGGGGATGCGAGGCGTCTTCGCCATGTTTCGGCGACTGAAAACATGGCGTCCATGGGCGTATTCCGCCGTGTCGTGTCTCAATCGGTCGCCATCGGCCCGTGGGCGGGGACCTCGGCGCCCACCACCCGCAGGTACACCTGCAGCGTCTGGCGCACGTTGTCGTCCCAACTATGGCGGTGCAGGGCCTGCGCGGCCCGCGCGGCGCGGGCGTCGGCGGTCTCGTGCTGCGTGC
>JBMTXX010000455.1:0-2024 GCA_049453935.1 Rubrivivax sp. | reverse complement strand
GGGTGGCCGGGGTGGACAGGCGCAGACGCACCTTGCTCTGCGCCAGCACGGGGCGTGCGGTGACGGCCAGGACGGACGCGGCGGCTGCGCCGGCCAGGACGGTGCGGCGGTCGACAGGGCGGGACATGTGGAGTCTCCTCGGGATGTGGCGAAAGGGATGCTCGGCAGGTACCGGGCCCACATTGCCGGACGGCGCGCGGGCTGACAGGCCCTTCGGCGCACGACCGTCGAAGACCGCCCGGATGCAGACCGGGCGGAAGGGCCCTTGTCGGTACTGACACTTCAGTTGAACCGATCGGCGGGTGGGGGTCAACTCGGGAAATCCCTAGCCTGAATTTGGAGGGGGAGGGGGTTTCCACGCGCTTGACGAACGTGGGGGTATGCGTTCAACTGAGGTACCAGATTGTGGGTAACCTTCGACTCGCTGACCGTTCTCACGACCGATCCTCCATGCCCAGGCGATCCTCCTCCCCCAGCGATGCGGCGCTTGCCTTTCGACTGCCGGGCCTGAGGCCACCGGCGCCGGGTGCGACGCTGGCCGTGCAACTGGCCGACCGGCTGCGGGAAGCCATCATGCGTGGCGATTTCACACTCGGCGAGGCACTGTCGGAGCTCAAGCTCGCCGCGGCGTTCGGGGTCAGCCGCACCCCGGTGCGCGAGGCCCTGACCACGCTGCAGCGCGAGGGGTTGATCGACATTCGTCCGCAGTCCGGCAGCTTCGTCTTCCTGCCTTCTGAGGAGGATGTGGCCGAACTGGCCGAGTTCCGCAGCATGGTCGAGGTCCAGGCGCTTCGTCTGGCCTGCGCGCGCCGGCGGGAGGCGCTGATGACCCAGCTGAAAGCGGCGGCTGACGACATGGACGCCGCGCTGGCGCTGGACGACCGACCGGCTGTCGCTGCGGCCGACGGCCGCTTGCACCAGGCCATCGTGGACAACAGCGCCAACGCCTACCTCACCAGCGCCTACCGCCTGGTGGCCGGGCGGGTGGGTGCGCTGCGCACGCACAACCTGGTGGTCACCGGTGCCAGCCACGTACGCTCGCAGGGTGAGCATCGCGCCTTCATCGTCGCCCTGTCCAAGGGCGAGTTCGCTCTGGCCGAGGACACCCTGTCCGAGCACATCTGGCGCATGCGCCTGGCCTACCGCGCCACACTGGCCCGGCGCGAGGGCGGCTCAGTTTGATCTGGAATGGCGCTTGCGGGCCGATTCCGTTCTTGCAAATCCAGGCTCTCTTCATGTCGCAGTGACTCTCCGGCATGGTTCGCACATAATATGTGCGCACAGGAGGTTTGCGATGAACATCACGCTTTCCATCGACGAACGTGTCGCCGAGAGGGCTCGGCTGGCTGCGGCCACCATGGGCAAGAGTCTCAATCAGGCGGTTCGGGACTACCTCGAGCAATTGGCGGGCCGTCAGCAGCTCACGGCGCAACTCGATGCTTTCGAACGTTCGGCGCTTCAAAGCCCCGGTCGCATGAACGGATGGCACTTCGACCGCGAAGAGGCCAACCGCCGTGCGTAGCCTGCTCGACACGAACGTGCTCGTCTACGCCGACGCCTCGGACGAGCCGGTCAGGCAGCGACGAGCGTTGTCGCTGATCACCTCGCTTGTCGGCGCGGGGCAAGCGGTCCTTTCGACCCAGGTGCTGCAGGAATATGTCAACGTGGCGGTGCGCAAGCTGCGCCTGCCTCACGCGCTGATCCGCGAGCGCCTCGCTTTCTACCGGCGCCTGGATCTCGTGGTGACCTCGCCTGATCTCATCGCCGATGCGCTCGATCTGCACCAGACGCGCAGCCTGTCTTTCTACGATGCCCTGATCGTACAGGCCGCCGTGGCCGGTGGCTGCCAGCGCGTGCTGAGTGAGGACCTTCAGCATGGCGCCGTGCTGGGTGGCGTGCGCATCGAAAACCCGTTCGTCGGGCTTTGAGGGCCCCTGGCTCGCCACTTACCGATCGGGTTCGGTCATCCAGGGCGTTTCACGAATTCCGCGTCGGCCCGGAGCGAAGAGACATTGCGCTGATCG
>JBMTXX010000454.1:0-2035 GCA_049453935.1 Rubrivivax sp. | reverse complement strand
TCGAGTTCATGGTGACCTTCATCAACAGCTGGTTCGACCCGCCCAAGGCCAAGGAAGCCGCCTTCGCGATGATCGACAAGGGCGCCGACGTGATGTATGCCGAGCGCTTCGGCGTCAGCGACGCCGCCAAGGAGCGCAAGATCCTGGCCATCGGCAACGTCATCGACACGCAGAAGGACTACCCCGACACCGTCGTCGTCTCGGCGTTGTGGAACATGGAGCCCACGATCGACCGTGCGCTCAAGGCCGTCAAGGAAGGCAAGTTCAAGGCCGAGGACTACGGCCAGTACTCGATGATGAAGTACAAGGGCTCGGAGCTTTCGCCGCTGGGCACCTTCGACAAGAAGATCCCGGCCGATCTGGTGGCCAAGGTCCGGGCCAAGGAAAAGGCGATCTACGACGGCAAGTTCAGCGTCAAGATCGACGACAACCAGCCCAAGCCGACGGCCAAGTGACGTCGGAGCCCGGGCGCGCATGACGCCCGTCCTGCGCCTGCAAGGCATCACCAAGCGCTTCGGCGCGCTGGTGGCCAACGATGCCATCTCGCTGGACCTGGCGGCCGGCGAGGTGCTGGCACTGCTGGGGGAGAACGGCGCGGGCAAGAGCACGCTGGTGTCCATCCTGTTCGGGCACTACGTGGCGGACGCGGGCACGGTCGAGGTCTTCGGCCAGCCGCTGCCACCGGGCCAGCCCAAGGCCGCGCTGGCTGCGGGCATCGGCATGGTGCACCAGCACTTCACGCTGGCCGACAACCTCAGCGTGCTCGACAACGTGATGCTGGGCACCGAGCCGCTGTGGCGGCCCTTCTCGCGCCGCGCTGCGGCGCGGCAGCGCCTGCTGGACGCCGCCCGCGACTTCGGACTGCACGTCGACCCCGACGCCCGCGTGGGCGAGCTCTCGGTGGGCGAGCGTCAGCGGGTGGAAATCCTGAAGGCGCTGTTCCGCGGCGCCCGTATCCTGATCCTGGACGAACCCACCGCGGTGCTGACGCCGCAGGAAAGCGAGTCGCTGTTCGCGACGCTGGCGCAGATGGTGGCGCGCGGGCTGAGCGTGATCTTCATCAGCCACAAGCTCGATGAGGTGCTGCGCGTGTCCGACCGCGTCGCGGTGCTGCGCGGCGGCCGCCTGGTGGCCGAACGGCCGGCCGCGGGCGCACGCAAGGAGGACCTGGCCGAGGCCATGGTGGGCCGCGCGGTGGCACCGGCTGTGCGTCGGGCGCCGGGTCACGCACCCGACACGGGTGCGGACGCCTCGTCGCAGCCCAGGGTCGCCGACAAGGCCACGGCGCCGCAGGCGGTCTGCGAGCTGCGCAGCGCCACCGTGCGCGGCGCGGGCCCGCGCCCGCTGCTGGGCGGCGTCGGCCTGACGCTGCGTGCCGGCGAGGTGCTGGCCGTGGCCGGCGTGGCTGGGAACGGGCCGGCGGCGCTGGCCGAGGTGCTGTGCGGCGAGCGCGCACTCGACGCCGGGCAGTTGCGCGTGCTGGGCCGGCCGCTGCCGCCGCGGCCGCGCGCGGCGGTGCAGGCCGGGGTGGCGCGCATCCCCGAGGACCGCCATGCCGTGGGCGTGGTGGGCGACCTGCCGCTGTGGGAGAACGCGGTGCTCGAACGCTACGCCAGCCCGGCCTTCGCGCGCGCCGGCTTCGTGCGGCGCGGCGCGGCGCGGGCGCACGCACAGGCCCTGATCAGCCGCTACGACGTGCGTGGCACCGAAGGCGGCGGCGTCGACACCGTCACACGCTCGCTGTCGGGCGGCAACATGCAGAAGCTGATCCTCGGCCGGGCGCTGATGGCGCCCGCCGGCGCAGGCACGGCCGAGCCTGCGGGCGTGGACGTCGCGTCCGACAAGGCCCCGACGGACGCCAGGGCCGCGCCGCCTGAAGCACCCCGCCTGATCGTCGCCAACCAGCCCACCTGGGGCCTGGACGTGGGCGCCGTGGCCTACGTGCACCAGCAACTGCTGGACGCCTGCGCCGCCGGCAGCGCGGTGCTGCTGATCAGCGAGGACCTGGACGAGATCTTCGCGCTGGCCGACCGCA
>JBMTXX010000453.1:0-2062 GCA_049453935.1 Rubrivivax sp. | reverse complement strand
CGACGCTCGCTCTCGTCCATGTCCTCCTTGGCCTTGCGGGCCACGTGGAACGCCATGCCTGTGCCGGCCGGGATCAGTCGTCCGACGATCACGTTCTCCTTCAGCCCGCGCAACTCGTCACGCTTGCCCATGATCGCCGCCTCGGTGAGCACCCGGGTGGTCTCCTGGAACGAAGCGGCACTGATGAACGAGTCAGTCGACAGGCTGGCCTTGGTGATCCCCAGCAGGACGTCGGCGTGGGTGGCCGCGATCTTGCCGTCGGCGCGCAGCCGGTCGTTGGTTTCGAGCAGCTCGCTGCGCTCGATCTGCTCGCCCGCGATGTATCCGCTGTCGCCCGTGGAGACGATCTGCACGCGGCGCAGCATCTGGCGCACGATCACCTCGATGTGCTTGTCGTTGATCTTCACGCCCTGGAGTCGATAGACGTCCTGCACCTCGTCCACGATGTAGCGCGCCAGTTCCTCGATACCCAGAAGGCGCAGGATGTCCTGCGGGTCGGCGGGTCCGTCGACGATCAGCTCGCCCTTGTTGACCACCTGACCTTCGTGCACCAGGATGTTCTTTTCCTTGGGCACGAGTTCCTCGAACACCTTGCCGTCGGGGTCGGTGATCTGCAGACGCACCTTGCCCTTGGTCTCCTTGCCGAAGGAGATGGTCCCCGTGATCTCGGCCAGCGTGCCCTTGTCCTTCGGGCTGCGGGCCTCGAAGAGCTCGGCCACGCGGGGCAGACCCCCGGTGATGTCGCGCGTCTTCTGGCCCTCCACCGGAATACGTGCGAGCACCTCGCCGGGCGCAAGATCCTGTCCGTCGCGCACCTGGATCAGCGACCCGATCGGGAAACCGATCGTCACCGAATGGTCGGTGCCAGGGATCTTGACTTCCTGCGCCATCGCGTCGAGCAGCTTGACCTGCGGGCGTACGACCTTGGTGGAGCCGCGCCGCTTCGGGTCGATGACGACCAAGGTCGACAAGCCGGTCACCTCGTCCACCTGCTTGGCAACGGTCACGCCCTCTTCGACATTCTCGAACTTCGCGCGACCGGCAAACTCCGTGATGATCGGGCGGGTCAGCGGGTCCCAGGTGGCGAGGATGGTGCCAGCCTTGACCTGCTGGTCGGCCTTCACGCTCAGCGTGGCGCCGTAAGGAACACGGTGTCGTTCGCGCTCGCGGCCATGGGGGTCCAGGATGATGATCTCGCCAGAGCGAGAAATCACGATCAGCTCGCCCTTGCCATTGGTCACGTACCGCATCGTCGCGTTGAAGCCGATGTAGCCGTCGCTCTTGGCGTCGACGCTGGAGGCCACCGCCGCCCGCGATGCCGCTCCACCGATGTGGAAGGTGCGCATCGTCAGCTGCGTGCCCGGCTCACCGATGGACTGGGCGGCGATCACACCCACGGCCTCGCCGACGTTGACCAGCCCGCCACGGCCGAGGTCGCGGCCGTAGCACTTGGCGCACAGGCCGTACCGCGTGTCGCAGGTCAGCGGGGTGCGGACCTTGACTTCGTCCACGCCGGCCTGCTCCAGCAGGTCCATCGCGTCCTCGTCGAGCATGCCACCGGCCGGCACGACCACTTCCTGCGTTTCTGGATGGATGACCTCGATCGCGGCCACGCGTCCGAGGATGCGGTCGCGCAGGCTTTCGATGATCTCACCGCCCTCGACCAGGGCACGCATCGGAATGCCATCCTGGGTGCCGCAGTCGTCCTGCGTGACCACCAGATCCTGCGTCACGTCCACCAGACGGCGGGTCAGGTAGCCCGAGTTCGCCGTCTTCAGCGCCGTGTCCGCCAGACCCTTGCGCGCGCCGTGCGTGGAGATGAAGTACTGCAGGACGTTCAACCCCTCGCGGAAGTTCGCGGTGATCGGGGTCTCGATGATGCTGCCGTCGGGCTTGGCCATCAGGCCACGCATGCCGGCCAGCTGCCGGATCTGGGCGGCCGAGCCGCGCGCACCGGAGTCGGCCATCATGTAGATGGAGTTGAACGACTCCTGGTCGACGGTGTTGCCGTGGCGGTCGACGACCTTCTCCACACGCAACTGCTCCATCATCTTCTTGCCGA
>JBMTXX010000452.1:0-2090 GCA_049453935.1 Rubrivivax sp. | reverse complement strand
AAGGTCCTGGTGGCCCAGGGCGGCGGCCCGACGGCCGTGATCAACCAGTCGATGGTGGGGGTGGTGCTGGAAGCCCGGCGCCAGGCCGGGGTCAGCCGGGTCTACGGGGCGCGCCACGGGGTACGCGGCATCGTGGGCGAGGACTTCGTCGACCTGACGCAGGAGACCAGCCACAACCTCGAGCTGGTGGCCGGCACGCCGGGCTCGGCGCTGGGCTCCACGCGCGACAAGCCCGACCTGGCGTACTGCCAGGAGATCTTCCGGGTGCTGCGCGCGCACGGGATCGGCCACTTCTACTACATCGGCGGCAACGACTCGTCCGACACGGTGCGCATCGTCAGTGAGCAGGCGGCGCAGGCGGGCTACCCGCTGCGCTGTGTGCACGTGCCCAAGACCATCGACAACGACCTGGTGGGCAACGACCACACGCCGGGCTTCCCCTCGGCGGCGCGCTTCGTCGCGCAGGCCTTCGCCGGGGCGAACCTGGACAACGCGGCGCTGCCCGGGGTCTACGTGGCCGTGGTGATGGGGCGGCACGCGGGCTTCCTGACGGCGGCGTCGGCGCTGGGGCGCAAGTTCGACGACGACGGCCCGCACCTGATCTACCTGCCCGAGCGGGTGTTCTCGGTCGAGGCCTTCCTCGCCGATGTGCGGGCTGTTCATGCGCGGCTGGGGCGCTGCATCGTGGCCGTCTCCGAGGGCATCCACGACGCCTCCGGGGTGCCGATCGCGGCCCAGCTGGCACGCGACGTCGAGCGCGATGCGCACGGCAACGTCCAGCTGTCGGGCAGCGGCGCGCTGGCGGATCTGCTGTGCGATCAGGTGCGCGCGCAGTTGGGGCTCAAGCGCGTGCGCGGCGACACGCTGGGCTATGTGCAGCGCAGTTTCCTGGGCTGCGTCAGCGACGTCGACCAGCGCGAGGCGCGCGAGGTGGGCGAGAAGGCAGTGCAGTACGGCTTCTGGTCGGGGCGCGACGGCTCGGTGGCGATCCGGCGCAGCGGGCACTACGCGGTGGACTACGCGCTGCAGCCGCTGGCTGATGTGGCCGGGCGCACGCGGGTGATGGACGAGGCCTTCATCGCCCCGTCAGGCACCGACGTGACCGACGCCTTCCGCCTGTACCTGCGCCCGTTGCTCGGCTCGGGCATGCCCGACGCCTACCGCCTGCGGCCCAACCCGGTGCCCAAGGTGCTGAGGTGAAGGGGCTGCACCGTCCGCGCCGGGCGTGCGCCTGCCGTTGGCTGTGTGGTCCTGGTCGGGCTTGCGGCGCCCTACAACCCCGGTGCGGTGCTTGCCGGGTGAGCGGCTTGCGCCCTTTTTGTCTTCGACCGTTTGATCAGGGGTCCGCCGGATGAGTCTGCAGACCTGGCTGCTGTACCTGCTGGCCGCGATCGGACTGTCGCTGTCGCCCGGGCCGAACAGCTTGCTGGCGCTGACGCACGGCGCCCTGCACGGGCCGCGGCGCACGCTGGCCACGGTGGCTGGCGGGGCGCTGGGCTTCACGGTGCTGATCGCGCTGTCGATGTTCGGCATCGGCGCGCTGCTGGCGGCCTCGGCCGCGTGGCTGACGGCGCTGAAATGGGTGGGTGGCGCCTACCTGGTGTGGCTGGGCGTGCAGGTCTGGCGCGCACCGCCGATCGGGGCCGAGCTGGCTGCGGGGCGGCGCGATCAGGGCCTGGGCTCGATGTTCCGCCAGGGCGCGCTGTGCGCCGTCACCAATCCGAAGGGCCTGCTGTTCTTTGCGGCCTTCCTGCCGCAGTTCGTGGACCCGACGCGCAGCCTGCTGCTGCAGTTTGCGGTGATGGCGGCCACCTTCGTCGGCATCGAGATCGTCACCGAGACGGTGCTGGCCGGCGCTGCGCACCGCATCCGCCCCTGGCTGCAGCGCGTGGGCCGACGCTTCAACCAGGGCTGCGGCGGGGTCTTCGCAGCCATCGGGCTGGCCTTGCCGTTGCGGGGGTGAGCGGGCTTGCGCACGGATGCAACGCGCGGGGCTTCGACAGGCTCAGCCCGAACGGGGTGGGGTGTGTGAGCGTATCGCGGTGAACGGGTAGGTGCCTGCGGGGCTTCGACAGGCTCAGCCCGAACGG
>JBMTXX010000451.1:0-2093 GCA_049453935.1 Rubrivivax sp. | reverse complement strand
GCAAGGCGCCGAGATATATTGGCGAGCCTGTGCCACTGAAGCGCCGCGGGCGCCCTGCCGATGGACTCCCCTGGCAACCTTTTCTGCGTCGCCGCCCCCAGCGGCACCGGCAAGTCCAGTCTGGTGAAGGCGCTGCTCGAGCTCGACGCCCGGCTGGCGGTGTCGGTGTCGCACACCACCCGCGCCCCGCGGGGGCAGGAGCAGGACGGGCGGGAATACTGGTTCATCGACCAGGACGCCTTTCGCGCGATGATCGATCGCGGTGAATTCTTCGAGTGGGCCGAAGTCCACGGCAACCTCTACGGCACCTCGCGACGGGCCATCGAGGCGCGGCTGGCGCGCGGAGAGGACGTCGTGCTCGAGATCGACTGGCAGGGCGCGCTGCAGATCAAGCAGTTGTTCGCGCACGCGGTGCTGATCTTCATCCTGCCGCCGAGTTGGGACGAGTTGCGCCAGCGGCTGACCCGGCGCGGCGAGGACGGCCCGGCCGTGATCGACACGCGCATGGCCAACGCGCGCCACGAGGTGGCGCAGGCCCGACATTTCGACTTCGTTATAATCAACAGCTTGTTCGAGACGGCGCTTTTCGATCTGAAAGCGGTCGTCCACTCGCAGCGGCTGCGCTACGCAGCGCAGCTGCGCAACCGGTCCCAGGTCTTTTCGGCGCTGGGACTGATCTGATCCACCGACCCTGAGCACCCCATGGCACGCATCACCGTCGAGGACTGCCTCGAAAAGATCCCGAACCGCTTCCAGCTCGTGCTGGCAGCCACCTATCGGGCGCGCATGCTGAGCCAGGGGCATGCCCCCAAGGTGGAGGCGCGCAACAAGCCCGGCGTGACCGCCCTGCGCGAGATCGCCGCCGGCGAGGTCGGGATCGAGATGCTGCGCAAGGTGCCGATCTGACTTGACGGCATGGGGCCTGCCCGGCGTCTGACCAGACCGCCGGCACCGAGACACCGAATGGCGACGCGCCCACGCGTCTTCCACACAATGGGGCTCCGAGAGGAGCCCTTTTCGTTGATGCGGATGGGCTGCGGCGGCCACCTGCGCAGACGGGCCGCGGCGGGTGCGGTAGATTCCACCCATGGGGTTGCGCTCCTTCGCCGTCGATCTGTTGCCGCAGGCCATCCGGCCGGCTGCAGCACGCTCCGTGCCGCCCACCGAGGCGCCCACCACCTTTGCCGCGCTGACGGAGCGCCTGCACTACCTGAGCAAGGCCGACCTGAAGAAGGTCCGCGAGGCCTACCGCTTCGCCGACGAGGCGCACCTCGGCCAATACCGCGCCAGCGGCGAGCCCTACATCACACACCCGGTGGCCGTGGCAGGGCTGTGCGCCGAGTGGCGTCTGGACGCGCAGGCGCTGATGGCCGCGCTGATGCACGACGCGATGGAGGATTGCGGCGTCGGCAAGATCGAGCTGATCGAGCGCTTTGGCGCGCCGACCGCCGAGATCGTCGACGGCCTGACCAAGCTGGATCGCCTGCAGTTCAACACGCGCGAGGAAGGCCAGGCCGAGTCCTTCCGCAAGATGCTGCTGGCGATGTCGCGCGACGTGCGCGTGATCCTGATCAAGCTCGCGGACCGGCTGCACAACATGCGCACCATGGGGGCGATGGCCCCCGCCAAGCGCCAGCGCATCGCCGCCGAGACCCTGGACATCTACGCCCCGATCGCCCACCGCCTGGGGCTGGACCGCACCTTCCGCGAGTTGCAGGAGCTCTCGTTCCGATACGCCCACCCGTGGCGACACGCGACGGTCGAGGCCGCCCTGCAGCGTGCACGAGGCCACCGGCGCGATATCGTCGAGCGCGTGCGTCAGGATGTGGAGCGCGCCTTCGCTGCGGCCAAGATGCGCATCGGCATCGCCGGGCGCGAGAAAACGGTCTACTCGATCTACAACAAGATGCGTGAGAAGCACCTGGGCTTTGCCCAGGTCAACGACATCTTCGGCTTTCGCATCACCGTGCCCACGTTGCCGGACTGCTACCTGGCACTGGGCGTGCTGCACCAGCTCTATAAGCCCGTGCCGGGGCGTTTCAAGGACTACATCGCCCTGCCCAAGGCCAATGGCTACCAGAGCCTGCACACCA
>JBMTXX010000450.1:0-2136 GCA_049453935.1 Rubrivivax sp. | reverse complement strand
GCCACCCCCGCCCTGCTGCGCCTGCTGTTGCTGCCGCATGAACTGCTCCGGCGTGCCCTGCGCCGCCACCTTGCCTTGCTCGATCACGATGATCTTGCGCACCATCTGCAGCAAGCTGGCCTTGTGCGTGATGGTGACGAAGGTGCGCGGGCCGATCTCCTGCGACAGGCGCTGCAGCACCGCCGTCTCCGACGCTGCGTCCATCGCGCTCGTCGCCTCGTCGAACACGAGGATGGCGGGCTTGCTGACCAGCGCCCGCGCGATCGCCACCGCCTGGCGCTGCCCGCCCGACAGCCCCTCGCCACGCTCGCCCAGCCGCATCCCGTAGCCCTGCGGGTGCTGGCGCACGAAATCGTCCACGCCGGCCACCTGCGCGGCGTGCAGCACCTCGGCATCGGTGGGGAAGTCCGCGCCGAGCGCGATGTTCTGCCGCACCGTGCCGCCCATCAGCCACACGTCCTGCAGCACCACGCCGAGTGCGCGCCGCAGGTCGGCCGGGTCGAGCTGGCGCACGTCCACGCCGTCGATCAGCACCGCGCCCTCGTCGGGCTGGTACAGCCCCAGGATCAGCTTGGCCACCGTCGTCTTGCCCGAGCCCACCTTGCCCAGGATGGCCACGCGCTCGCCCGGGGCGATCTGGAACGACACGTCCTGCAGCGTCGGCCGGCCCGCCCCGGGGTAGGTGAAGGTGACGTTGCGGAACTCGATCGCGCCCTTGAAGTGCTCGCGCGCCATGTAGCTCTGGCCGTGCGCGTGCTCGCGCGCCTGCGCCATGAAGCCGTTGAGCAGCTTGTAGCTGTGCAGCGTCTGGTTGATGCGCGTGAGCAGCTGCGTGACCTGCGCCATCGGCGCCACCGCCCGGCCCGACAGGATGGTGCAGGCGATGATGGCGCCCATGCCCAGCTGGCCCTGCGACATCAGCAGCGCCCCGGTGGTGACCACCCCCACCTGCACCGCCTGCTGCACCACGGCGGCCGAGTTCGTGGCCAGCTGCGCCAGAAAGCGCGACTTCAGCCCCACCTGCGACTGGTGCGCCACCGCCTCCTGCCAGCGCTTGCGCAGCAGCGCCCCGGCGCCCAGCGCCTTGATCGTCTCCAGGCCGTTGAGCGTCTCCACCAGGATGGCGTGCTTGTGGTGGCCGTCTTCCTGCGACTCCTTGATCAGCCGCGACAGGCTGGGCTGCACCACCAGCCCGGCCAGCAGCATGACAGGGATGGCGATGATCACCACCCACGCCATCGGCCCGCCGATCATCCAGATCACCACGATGAAGACCAGCGCGAACGGCACGTCGATGAAGGTCGTCAGCGTCGCAGAGGTCAAGAAGTCCCGGATCGACTCGAACTCCTTGAGCGTGCTGGCCAGCGCGCCGCTGCTGCTGCGCCGCGTCTTCAGCTGCGCGTCCAGGATCTGCTCGAACAGCGCGTCGGCGATGGTGGCGTCGGTGCGCGCGCTGGCCAGGTCCAGGAAGTAGCCGCGCACCGTGCGGATGACGAAATCGCTGACGAAGATGATGCCGATGCCAATCAGCAGCGCCATCAGCGTGTCGGTGGCGTTGTTGGGGATGACGCGGTCGTAGACGATCATCGAGAAGATCGAGCTCGCCAGCGCGAACACATTGACCAGCAGCGCCGCCAGCCCCACCTGCGCGTACACCCCGCGCGATCGCTTGATCGGCCCCCAGAACCAGTGCCCGTGGCGGCCGACCCCACCGCGCTCCAGCGGCGCGCCCGTCACCGGGTCGGCCACCGGGATGTCGCGCAGCGCCAGGCTGTAGGCCGTGCCGGCCAGCCGGTCGTAGACCTCGTCCAGTGCCAGCGGCGCGGGCTTCTCGCCCGCATCCGGGTCGACCACGAGGACCTGACCCTCCTCGTGCGGCGACAGCAGCGCGATCGCCGTGCCCTGGCGCGTCAGCGCAATCGCCGGCAGCGGCGGCAGCGCCGGGCGCGCCGCATCGAAGGTGCTCTCCTCGACGTCGTAGCCCAGACTGTCGGCCGCCTCGAGCAGCGTCTCGGTCGTCCACACCTCGCGCCCACCGGCCACCCGCGCGCGCAGCGAGGCCGACGACATCGGCCGCTCCTGCCAGGCCAGCACGGCGCGCAGGCTGGCTTCGAGGGCGTCGGAAACCGCGGGCGC
>JBMTXX010000449.1:0-2143 GCA_049453935.1 Rubrivivax sp. | reverse complement strand
GCCGCTCGTGGAAGGGGCCCAGGCCCCCACGGCGCTTCCAGGCCGCCATCGCGCGACGCAGTTGGTCGGCCTCGCCGGGCGAGAAATCAGCCGCCAGAATGGCCAGCTGCATCACCTGCTCCTGGAAGATGGGCACACCCAGGGTGCGCTCCAGCGCCTGGCGCACCTCGTCGCTGGGGTAGGTGACCGGCTCCTCGCCGTTGCGCCGTCGCAGGTAGGGATGGACCATGCCGCCCTGGATGGGGCCCGGGCGCACGATGGCGACCTCGATCACCAGATCGTAGAAACAGCGCGGCGCCAGCCGCGGCAGCATGCTCATCTGCGCCCGGCTCTCGACCTGGAACACGCCGACGCTGTCGCCACGGCCGAGCATCTCGTAGACGGCAGGGTCTTCGGCCGGGATATCTTGCAGAGCGAAGGACGCGCCGGCACCCTGGGCCGACAGCGCCGGACCGGGTGCGACGGGCTCGCCAGCCTCATGGATCGCGACGGCCTGGCGCGCCTCACACGCCTCGCCGGCCTGTTTCGCGGCCACCAGCGCCAACGCCCGCCGCAGCGCGCTGAGCATGCCCAGCGCCAGGATGTCGACCTTGATCAGCCCGAGCGCATCGAGGTCGTCCTTGTCCCACTGGATGACGCTGCGCCCTGGCATCGCGGCGTTCTCCACCGGCACCAGGCGCGCCAGGTCGTCGCGCGCGATGACGAAGCCCCCGGGGTGCTGGCTGAGATGGCGCGGGAAGCCGATCAGCTCACCGGTCAGTGACAGCCACAGCCGGGACAAGGGCGCGTCCGGGTCGAAGCCCTGCTCGCGCAGACGGTCCGGCTCGACGCCCTTGCCGTCCCACCACTGCAGGCTCTTGGCCACGGCATCGATGCGCTCGGCGTCCAGGCCCAGCGCGCGGCCCACATCGCGCAGCGCCGAGCGCGGCCGGTAGCTGATCACCACGGCCGCGAGCGCGGCGCGGTGGCGGCCGTACTTGCGGTACAGGTACTGGATCACCTCTTCGCGGCGCTGGTGCTCGAAGTCGACGTCGATGTCGGGCGGCTCGTTGCGCTCGGCGCTGATGAAGCGCTCGAACAGCACGCTCATGCGCGCCGGGTCGACCTCGGTGATGTGCAGGCAGTAGCACACCGCCGAGTTGGCCGCGCTGCCGCGCCCCTGGCACAGGATGCCGCGCGCGCGGGCCCAGTGGACGATGTCGGCCACGGTGAGGAAGTAGGCCTCGTAGTTGAGCTGCGCGATCAGCGTGAGCTCGTGGTCGATCAGCGCCTGCACCGTGGCGGGCACCCCACCGGGAAAGCGCCGCGCCGCGCCCTGGGTGGTCAGCGCCCGCAGCCAGCTGGTGGGGGTGTGGCCGTCGGGCACGATCTCCTGCGGGTACTCGTAGCGCAACTCGTCGAGCGAGAAGGCGCACCGGCCGGCCAGCGCCACCGTGGCGGCCAGCCATTCGGGGCGGTACAGCCCGGCCAGGCGGGCGCGCGGGCGCAGATGGGCCTCGGCGTTGGGCTGCAGCGCCCGGCCGCACTCGGCCACCGGGCGGCGCAGGCGCAGGGCCGTGAGCACGTCCTGCAGCGGCTTGCGCGAGCGCGCATGCATCAGCACACCGCCGCCGGCGACGATCGTCAGCCCGGTGGCGGCGGCCACGCGCTCGATCACGTCCTGCATCAGCGCGTCGAGCGCGCCGTGGCGCAACTCCAGCAGCAGGAAGGCGCGATCGACACCGAACCAGGTCTTGAGCCACATCGCATGCGCGAACACGGTCTCGAAGGGCTGAGACGGTGCCGGCAGCAGCAGAGCGGCGCATCCGGGCAGACCGGCCAGCATGGGCGCGCGCGGCGTGCGCCCTTCGACATCGGCGGCCAGCGCGACATAGGCGCCCTTGCCGGCACGGCGGCGCGCCAGCGTGATCCACTGCACCAGGTTGCCATAGCCCCGGCGCGACTGGGCCAGCAGGACGAGGCGCGCCGCGCCGGGTGGGCCGCCCTCCGGCTCATCGCCAGCTGCTTGGCCGCCTTCATCGTCAGCGTCGTCGCCGTCGCCGTCGTCGTCGCCGTCGTCAGCGTCACCGCCACCCTCGGCGCCACCCTCACCGCCACGCTCCTCGGCTCCCTCCTCGGCACCCTCCCCGCCCTCCCCGTCGCG
>JBMTXX010000448.1:0-2174 GCA_049453935.1 Rubrivivax sp. | reverse complement strand
CCGGCGATGGTGGTGTCGAACATGTGCGATTCCCTCGATCGTTCCCACAACAGCGCATGCTGTCATGCTCTGAAGTCAGCATACACCTCGGCAACGGGGCCTGCCGTCGGCCCGCGGCGAGCGACGCACACGCACACCGACGAGGAGAACGCGCGCCTGGACCGCAAAGTCGTCGGGTTTGCCCGGGGTTTGTGACGCTCAGGGAAAGCGGTCCAATGCCGCATGGCCCGCAAACTCGATTTCCGCATCCAGTCCGCCCAGGCATGCGCGACCATCGGAGGCCGCCGCGAAAAGGATCGTTCCTCGAGAAAACTCGAAGTCGACCGCATGACATGGCGCGCGCCGACCGTCTGCGGGATCCCGTCGGTGGATTGAGGGCCTGGCCGTGAAGCTCGCGCACCGACTGCTTAGGGCCTACACCGGGGCCCTGCTGGGCGTCGGCGGCTACCTGGCGCGCAAGCTGCACAACAACTTCTACCTGCTGCTGGCCGGGATGTTCACGCTGGTGGTGCTGGCGGATGTGCTGTTCGTCCACGCCATCGTCGACATGCGCCACAAGGGCTATGACGTCGTGGTGAAGAACCGCGTGCTCGTGCCCGAGCCCGACCCGCAGATCGTCATCGTCGATGTCGACGAGGCCTCACTGGCGGCCCTGGCCAAGGACTACGGCCGCTGGCCTTGGCCGCGCCAGGTCTTCGGCGAGTTCCTCGAGCAGGTGCAGGCGCAGAAGCCCCAGGCCGTGGTCTTCGACATCCTGTTCAGCGACCCTGACGTCTTCAACCCCGACAGCGACGCCTATTTCAACGAGGTCGTCGCGGGCACGAAGAACGTCTACTTCCCGATGTTGCGGCTGCCGGCGGTCAACGATGCGCTCAGCCAGCTGCGCCCGTCCCAGGTGCCCGGCCTGAAGCCTGCGCCCGGCCAGCCCGCCGAGGACAAGCCGGTGGCGATGGTGCTGCCCTTCTTCCAGGCCGCCTTTGAATCCGGACGTCTCGGCGCACACAACATCGTGCCCGACAGCGATGGCGTCACCCGCGCCTACCCCGTCCACCACGAGGCGCACGGCTGGCGCATTCCCTCGCTGCCGGCGCGCGTGGCCGAAGACCTGGGCTGGGCCGTGCCCGAGCGCCCCGAGATCCTGCTGAACTGGCGCGGCCGGCCCTTCACCTACCGCTACGTGAGCTTCTCCGACGTCTACCTGGACCTGCTGAAGAAGGAGCGGACCCGCCCGCGCGACGAGTTCGCCGGCAAGATCGTGCTCATCGGCTCGACCGCGCCCAGCCTGTTCGACATCAAGGCGACCTCGGTGGACCGCCAGTTCCCGGGCGTGGAGATCCTGGCCACGGCCATCGACAACCTGCGCCACGACGACTACATCCGCGTGCCCGGCAGCCGCTGGCCGGTGCTGATCGTCACGCTGCTGCTGCTGTGGGGCACGGCCTGGGCGCTGTTCCGCAACGTTGAGCCCGAGCGCTTCGCCAAGGTCTTCGGCTTCTCGCAGGTGGGCCTGCTGGCGGTGTCCTACCTGACGATCAACTTCACCAACTTCTACCTCAACCTGGCCGGGCCGGTGCTGCTGGTCTTCGCCTACTTCTCGGTGGCCAAGCTCTACGCCTACGCCACGGCCAAGGCGCTGGAGCGCAACGTGGTCGCGCAGACGCTGCGCGAAGGCGCGAGCGTGATCGCGACGATGGCGATGTTCGACTTCCGCGCCGACGACGATCTGGCGCTGCCGGCCTTCCTGCGGGCGCTGAAGAAGGAGGTCGAGAAGACCGGCACGCTGCCCAAGGACGTCGAGATGCTGCGCGGCGGCCAGCGTGGCATCTGGGGCGTGCTGGACAATCTGCTGGTGGTCAGCTGGGTCTGTGGCGCGGACGACACCGCGGCGCAGCGGGCCGTCGACGGCGAGGCGCAGGCGCTGGTGGCCCGGATGCCCAGGCTGGTCGAGACGGCCCGCGTGGCGGGGGAGTCGCTGCAGGACCACACGGTGCACACGATGGCGCTGGGTCGCGATGGCGCCCACCCGACCGAGCCCGAGTGGCGCCAGCTGTTCGCCGAGACGCTCGAGAAGATGAGGACGACCTGATGCCACAAGTTCGCTTGCTTCACAGCCGAGGCGCTGCGTGCGGCAGGCTGGGCATCCTGTGCGCTGCCGCGGGGGGGGGGGGGGGGGG
>JBMTXX010000447.1:0-2176 GCA_049453935.1 Rubrivivax sp. | reverse complement strand
GCGACCCTGCAGGCGCCAGCGCACTGGCAGGTCGTCGATCTGCTGTCGGACCTGCACCTGTGCCCTGCACTGCCCCACACGCTGCGGGCCTTCGAGGCGCATCTGGCATCGACGCCGGCCGACGCTGTCCTGATCCTGGGTGACCTGTTCGAGGTCTGGGTCGGTCCTGAACAGGCCGAACGGCCGTTCGACGGGCAGTGCCTGGCAAGACTGGCGGCCTGCGCGCAAGACACCTGGGTCGGCTTCATGCCGGGCAATCGCGACTTCCTGCTGGACGCGGCCACGCTGCGCCGGCATGGCGTGCACCTGCTCGCAGACCCGACGTGCCTGGAGATCTTCGGCCGACGCTGGCTGCTGACCCATGGTGACGCGCTGTGCCTGGAAGACCATGAGTACCAGGCTTTTCGGCGCACGGTGCGGCAGCCGGCCTGGCAACGCGACTTCCTCGCGCGTCCTCTGCCAGAGCGCGAGGCACTCGCAGGTCGGATCCGGCAGGAGAGCCAGGCACGCAAATCACGCGCGCCCTCACCCGCCGAGTGGGCCGATGTCGACTCACAGGCCGCCGTCGACGGGCTCAAAGCGGCCAAGGCGACGGTGATGATCCATGGCCACACGCACCGCCCCGGGCGCTGTGCGCTGGACACCGATCTGGAACGACAGGTGCTGTCGGACTGGGACCTGGACGCTGGCGCACCTCGGGGGGACGTGCTGCGTCTGAGCCCGGCGGGCCTGCAGCGGCTGCCGGTCGTCCCGCCTGCGTCCTGAGCCGCGAAGAGAGCGCCGAACGCGATGTGGGCAGCGCTGCGCAGCCACTGGCAAGCCCGGCGGGAGGCGTCGGCGCTCGCACGCCGCGCCATTCCGGACGCCCTGTGGCGGCGCACGCTCAAGCGTTTCCCCTTCCTCGCGGCAGACGAGGGCACGCAGCAGCGCCTGCGCCGCATGACCAGCCTGTTCCTGGACCGCAAGGAATTCACCGGCGCACACGGCCTGGAGGTGCGCGACGACATTGCCGTGGCCATCGCCGCACAAGCCTGTCTGCCGGTGTTGGAGATCGGTCTCGAGGCCTACAACGGCTTTGTCGGCATCGTGGTGCACCCGGGGCAGGCGGTGGTATGGCGCGAGACGACCGATGACGACGGCGTCGTGCACGCCTGGGAAGAAGTGCTGTCGGGCGAGGCTGTCCAAGGCGGGCCGGTGATGCTGTCGTGGCGCGACGTGCGCGCGGCCGGCCCGAAGGCCGCGCAGGGCTACAACGTCGTGGTCCACGAGTTCGCGCACGTGCTGGACATGGCAGACGGCATCCCCGACGGCGTGCCCCTGCTGCCGCCGGACATCGACCGCCGCGCCTGGGAGCGCACGCTGCACGAGGAATTCGAATCGTTCTGCGCCCGGGTGGACGCCCAGGAGGAGACAGCACTCGACCCCTATGGCGCAGAAGCGCCCGAAGAATTCTTCGCCGTGGCCAGTGAGTCGTTCTTCGTCAGCCCGCAGGGCATGCAGGCAGAGCACCCTGCCCTGTACGAGATGTTCAAGCGCTACTACCGGCAGGATCCCGCCACCCGGCTTCAGGAGACCGTACCGGACCCCTACACCTCTCCCGGCTGAGCCGGGGACGGATCGCAGGTCTGGCCTGCGATCCGCCAGGATCAGACGGTCGCTGGTTCAGCGCGCGAGCGATCGCTCTTCTTGGGCGGCCGGATGTCGAGCGTGACACCCCCCGCATCGTCCACGTCGACCGACAGACGCCCACCATCGACCAGGCGCCCGAACAGCAGTTCGTCGGCCAATGCGCGCCGGATCTTGTCCTGGATCAGGCGCTGCATCGGGCGCGCGCCCATCAGCGGGTCGAAGCCCTCCTTGGCGAGCTGTCGGCGCAACGCGTCGGAGAAGGTCACATCGACCTTCTTCTCGGCCAGCTGGCTCTCGAGCTGCAGCAGGAACTTGTCGACCACACGCAGGATGATGTCCTCGTCCAGCGGGCGGAAGCTGACGATGGCGTCGAGCCGGTTGCGGAACTCGGGCGTGAACAGCCGCTTGATGTCGCCCATCTCGTCACCAACCTCGCGCTTGCTGGTGAAGCCGATGGTCGCCTTGTTCATCGTCTCGGCGCCCGCGTTGGTGGTCATCACCAGGATCACGTTGCGGAAATCCGACTTGCGCCCGTTGTTGTCGGTCA
>JBMTXX010000446.1:0-2184 GCA_049453935.1 Rubrivivax sp. | reverse complement strand
GCGTGATCGACCTGCCCACCATCCAGCGCTACCTGAACTTCCACTTCAGCGTCACGATCGACCTGTTCGGCGCCGACGAGTCGTCCAACGCCGCCACCTTCTACTCCACCGGGCTGAAGGGCCGCTACGAGGAAGGCAAGCGGGTCGACGACCACCAGCTGCGGGGTCAGACCTACAAGGTGTTGCACGTGCAGAACGGGCAGCTCGTCGAGAAGGAAGTCCCGATGCTCAACGCGCTGAACGAAGTGCTGCGCGACGACTACATCAAGGACAGCATCGCCGGCGTCGAGCGCTGGAACAAGGTCATCGACAAGGCCGGCATCCCCTTCCGCCTGAAGGCGCCGCACAAGGCCTTCCACCGCAACATCGGCGCGCTGGCCGGCCTGAAGGTGTCGCCGGACGGCAAGGTGATCTCCGAAGCCGAGTGGAACGCCAACGTCGACCACTGGCTGCCCAGCGGCGCTGACCGCGCCTTCGTCGCCAGCCTCATGGGCCGCGTGGTCGAGCCGGGCAAGTTCGCCAACTGGATTGCGCCGCCGGCCATGGGCATCAACCGCCAGCCGGTGGACTTCGAGTACGTCCGCTTCGCCTGATACCGAGAAAAGCCTCACAGGAGGAGAACAGGGCCCACCAAGGGCCCTTTTTTCCAGTCCGCGCCGGCGCCGGCAAAGCCCGGACCGACAATTCGACGGTGCGTGCCGCCGCCCGCGGGCCTGCGCCGACGACCTGGACGCCATCTTCGCCCCAGAGGAGACAACGCCATGGACATGACCGACAGCATCGTCATCAGGCAGCACCTGATCGACCCCGAGATCTGTATCCGTTGCAACACCTGCGAGGCCACCTGCCCGGTGGGTGCGATCACGCACGACTCGCGCAACTACGTCGTCGACGCCGACAAGTGCAACTTCTGCATGGCCTGCGTGCCGCCGTGCCCGACAGGCTCGATCGACAACTGGCGCACCATGCCCCGGGTGCGTGCCTACAGCGTTGACGATCAGCTCACCTGGGACGAATTGCCTGCGGAGCTCAGTCCCGAGCAACTCGCCGAGTCAGGCGTGTCGGCAGACGCCGCGCCGGCCGTCGAGCCCGTTCAGCCTGCGCTACCCGCCGCCGCCGACGGCCAGACCGCCTTCAACAGCGCGCAGTACGGCGCCACCGTGCCGCCCTGGTCGGCCGCGCACGCCTACACGAACCTCTACGGCCCCAAGGCCGCCGAGAAGACCATTAGCGCCACCTGCACCGGCAACGTGCGCGTCACCGAGGTCGGCACCGACTACGACACGCACCACATCGTCCTGGACTTCGGCAGCCTGCCGTTCCCGGTGCTCGAGGGCCAGTCCATCGGCATCATCCCGCCCGGCACCGACGCGAACGGCCGCCCGCACCACGCCCGCCAGTACTCGATCGCCAGCCCGCGCAACGGCGAGCGCCCGGGCTACAACAACGTCTCGCTGACGATCAAGCGCGTGCTCGAAGACCACCAGGGCAACCCCGTGCGCGGCGTGGGCAGCAACTACATGTGCGACCTGCAGGTCGGCGACAAGGTGCAAGTGATCGGGCCCTTCGGCGCGAGCTTCCTGATGCCCAACCACCCGCGCTCGAGCATCGTGATGATCTGCACCGGCACCGGCAGCGCGCCGATGCGCGCCATGACCGAATGGCGGCGGCGGATGCGCCAATCGGGGAAATTCGAGGGCGGAAAGCTGATGCTCTTCTTCGGCGCGCGCACGAAGGAGGAACTGCCTTACTTCGGCCCGCTGCAGAACCTGCCCAAGGACTTCATCGACATCCACCTCGCCTTCTCGCGCACCCCGGGCCAGCCCAAACGCTACGTGCAGGACGCGATGCGCGAGCGCGCCGCTGACCTGGCCGAGCTGCTGCAGGACCCGAACTGCTGCTTCTACGTCTGCGGCCTGAAGGCCATGGAGGAGGGCGTGGTGCTCGCGCTGCGCGATGTCGCCGTCAATGCCGGGCTCGACTGGGACACCATCGGTGCTTCGCTGAAGCGCGACGGGCGTCTGCATCTCGAGACCTACTGAAGCCTGATCGCCACAGGATGGCGCATGCCCGCAGCATCAGACTCGCCCCGGCCCTTCGACAGGCTCAGGGCGAATGGCGGTGGGTGCGCCCTTCCACAGGCTCAGAGCGAACGGTGGGACGCTCCCGTCTGACAGCTCACCC
>JBMTXX010000445.1:0-2186 GCA_049453935.1 Rubrivivax sp. | reverse complement strand
TAGGCCATGTTGTCGTACACGCTCATGTGCGGGTACAGCGCGTAGTTCTGGAACACCATGGCGATATCGCGTTCGGCGGGCTCCAGTCCGTTGACGATACGGCCGCCGATCTCGATGTCGCCCCCCGTGATCTCCTCCAGGCCCGCGACCATGCGCAGCAGCGTGCTCTTGCCGCAGCCCGAAGGGCCGACGATGACGACAAATTCCCCGTCATGGACCTCGGCGTCGACGCCGTGAATGGCCGCCACGGCCTTCGGGCCGCTGCCGTAGACCTTGCTGACCCGGCGCAGTGCGATCGATCCCATCGTTGTCCTGTCGCTCCTACTTCTCGCTGTCCACCAGACCTTTGACGAACCAGCGCTGCATGAAGATGACCACAAGCGCCGGCGGCACCATGGCCAGCAACGCCGTAGCCATCACCACATTCCATTCCGTGGCGGCGTCGCTGCCCGCGATCAGGCGACGAATGCCCATGACCACCGGGTACATGTCCTCGCGGGTGGTCACCAGCAGCGGCCAGAGGTACTGGTTCCAGCCGTAGATGAACTGGATGACGAACAGCGCCGCAATCGACGTGGCGGACAGTGGCAACAGCACGTCTTTGAAGAACTTCAGCGGCCCGGCACCGTCGATGCGTGCCGCCTCGACCAGTTCATCCGGTACGGTGAGGAAGAACTGGCGAAACAGGAAGGTTGCGGTGGCCGAGGCGATGAGCGGCACAGTCAAGCCGGCATAGGTGTCGATCAGCCCGAGTTGGGAAACCACTTCGTAGGTCGGCAGGATACGCACCTCGACCGGAAGCATCAGGGTGATGAAGATCATCCAGAAGATGAGTCCTCGAAAGGGAAAGCGAAAGTAGACGATGGCAAAGGCCGACAGCAGTGAGATCGCGATCTTGCCCAAGGAGATCACAAGTGCACTGATCAGGCTGACCCACAGCATCGGGGCGACCGGTGGCAGGGTGTTGCCAAAGATGGTCTTGCCGCCGAAGAGCGCCTGCCGCACGCTGGTGAAGAACTGGTCGCCAGGGACCATGGACATCGGATTGCCTTGGGCAATCTGTTCGGCAGTCTGGGTGGAGCCGACCCAGGCCACGAGAACCGGAAAGGCCACGACCAGCACACCGAGGATCACGGTGAGGTGGGCCAGCAGCGTGGCCACGGGTCGACGTTCGATCATGGGTGGTTCTCGTCGTCTTCAGTAATGGACCCTGCGCTCCACGAAGCGGAACTGAACCACCGTCAGCACGATGACGATGGCCATCAGCACCACCGACTGGGCTGCCGAGCCGCCCAGATCCATCGCCTTGAAGCCGTCCTGATAGACCTTGTAGACCAGGATCGACGTGTCCTTACCCGGGCCACCGCTGGTCGTTGCATCCACGATCGCGAAGGTGTCGAAGAAGGCGTAGACGATGTTGATCACCAGCAGGAAGAAAGTGGTGGGGGCCAGCAGCGGGAACTGGATGGTCCAGAAGCGCCGCCAGGGTCCGGCGCCATCGATCGCAGCAGCTTCGACAAGACTGCGGGGTACCGACTGGAGGCCGGCCAGGAAAAACAGGAAGTTGTAGGAGATCTGCTTCCAAACCGCCGCACCGACGATCAGCGCGGTTGCATGGGTGCTGTTCAACAGGTGGTTCCAGTCGATGCCAGCGCGCTGCAGCATGTGGCTGACGACCCCCATCGACGGCGTGAACATGAAGATCCAGAGCACCCCGACCACCGCCGGCGCGACGGCATAGGGCAGGATCAGCGCCGTGCGGTAGGCCAAGGCGCCTCGCACGATGCGATCGGCCATGACCGCAAGCAGCAGCGAGACGGACAGCCCCAGACCTGCCACCGTCACCGAGAAGATCGCCGTGATCTCGAACGATTCGAGGTAGGACTCGTCGTTGAAAAGTCGTCGGAAATTCTCGAGTCCGACGAAGACGGAGCTGGCGCCGAAGCCATCGGACTCGAACACGCTCTCGACGAGCGCCTGACCTGCCGGCCAGAAGAAGAAGGTCAGGACCACCATCATTTGGGGTGCGACCAGCGCCCAAGGCAGCCATCGGCTGCGAAAGACGACGCGTTTCTCAGCTGCCACAGTGCAAGACAGTCAAAAGGCGATCATGACCCCAGATGCTGGGGCGTTCGAATCTGAGTGACCCGACGGCGGTTTCCCGGTCTTTGGGAGCGCAAGACCGG
>JBMTXX010000444.1:0-2211 GCA_049453935.1 Rubrivivax sp. | reverse complement strand
CCGCCGGGGGGGGGGGCGGGCGCCTGCGCGCCCGCGCTGGCGGGCCGCACGACGGTGGGCGGAGGAGGGCGGGTCATCGGGCGTTCAGAGGATCTGCGGGTGTGTGCCTGCGCGCCGCGGGTGTGCAGCCGATAGGTGCGTCATGTTCTATTCACGGTCATTTTCGTGAATTTCACGGGGTTTGAGGCGTGCTGGAGACCGTGGACGTCGTGGAGGCCCGATGGGCGAGGGCGAGTGGCTCCAACGCGTTCTCGATGTCGCGCACCCTGCCCGGGATGTCGAACAGTGGCGACCGATGCCCGTGCTCGGCCAGATAACGCTTGTAGGACGCGATGCGCAGGGGGTGCTGCCCAAGGTCGACGGCTCGCTGCTCGTACTCGGCCAGGCTGTGCGTGATCAGGTCGGGCAGGCCGACGGCGGTCAGCAGGCTGCCCGCCATGCGCGAGATGTAGGTTCGGCCCGACAGGGTCAGGATCGGCGTGCCCACCCACAGCACGTCGTTGGCGGTGGTGCCGGCGTTGTACGGGAAGGTGTCGAGCACGAGGTCGGCCACCCGGAAGCGCGCCAGGTAATCGGCCGGCGAGACGCGGCCCGCGAACACCAGCCGCTCCCGCGCGACACCGTGCGCGTCGGCGCGACGCAGCATGTTCTCGCGCGCTGTGTCGTTGTCCGCCAGCAGCCACAGCACGCTGCGCGGCACCCGGGACAGCACACGCATCCAGGTGTCGAACACCTCCGGCGTGAACTTGTGGTTGTTGTTGAAGGAGCAGTAGACGAAGGCGTCCTCCGGCAGGCCGCATGACACACGTTCTGGCGTAGACCCGACTTCGCGCTGCCGGTCGCTGATCTGGTAACAGTGCGGCAGGTAGACAGGCTGCTCGGTGCAGTACGGCAGCAACTCAGGCGGCATCACGTAGCGGTCGGCCAGCATCCAGTCGACGCCTGGGACGGCCGACGTGCCGGGCAGGCCCAGCCAGGCCACTTGCACCGGGGCAGCGCGGTACCCGAGGATGGCGGGCCGGGCGCCACTGGTCAGGCCTTGCAGGTCCACCAGCACGTCGATGCCGGCCTGTGCGATCAGGCGCGCCGCCGTGTGATCGTCGACCCCTGCCAGCCGTGTGTGCTGATCCAACGCCTTCAGGATGCGCTGGCGCTGTGGCGAAGGGCTTTCCGGTGTCCAGCAGAAGCCATGAATCTCGAAGCGGCTGCGGTCGTGGAGTTCGAACAGCTCGGCCGTCAGCAAGCCGACGGCATGGTGGTGCAGGTCGCCGGACAGGTAGCCGATCTTGATGCGGCCTGCGCGTGGTGGCATCAGGCTGTGCATCGGTACGGCGGCAGCCTTGGGCACGCGCTCGTGGACGAATCGCATGGCCGCCAGCAATTGCAGCGCTGGGTCGTCGTGCAGCGCCATCGTGGACATCGCGGACGTGCCCAGCAGCATCTGGTTCGGGTTGACCGCACCTGGTGGGGTTTGCGCCGGCCACTGGCATTGCTTCTGACGCACGCTGACGTAGTGCTGGATGACGTCGAGCTGCGCGGGCTGGAGTTCCAGGCTGCGTCGCAGCAGCCCTTCGGCCTGCGACAGCCGTTTGAGCTGCTCGAGCAGGCGCGCGGCCTGGTTCAGGCCATGCAGACGGTGCTCGAGCGTCGTCGACGGGCCAGACGCAACGCCGTCGTAGACCTCCTTCCAGCAGGTCAGGGCATCTTCCGCGCGCCCTTCACGCTCGCGATGGTGGCCCATGTTCAGCCAGGCAGGCGCGAAGTCGGGCCGGATCCGCAGCGCCTGGCTGTAGCACTCGGCGGCTTCGGTCTGACGCCCCAACTGCCCCAGCACGCTGCCGCGGTTGAACAGTGCCACGCAGCGCAGCGGGCTCGAGTCCCCAGCGATCCATTCGGCGTACAGGCGGTCTGCGGCGTCCAACTGGCCGCTCGTCTGCAATTGCAGCGCCTGTTCCAGCAACTCGGCGAGGGTCATGTGCGGCTTCCGGCCGATGTACGGCATCGCTGCGACGGAGGTCTTCTGTCTTCGGTGCGCGACGGGCGTGTGCATGTCGATCCCTCCAGGTCTCGGATCTGCTCCGATCCTATGGATCCCGGCGCCGTGTCATGCAAGGAACACGGCCCTGCCGGTGCGCCAGTTCGACCCTTCACCTCAAGGTCGCGAACACCCGCTCCAGCGCCAGCGTGAAGGGCAGCTCCATCGCGGGGACG
>JBMTXX010000443.1:0-2217 GCA_049453935.1 Rubrivivax sp. | reverse complement strand
AGCGTCGTCGGGTGATCCCGGCGCTCATGGTGGTCGTCGCCCTCACCCTGCTGGGCTGCGCCAAGGCTGGTCAATCCGGCCTGGCCACGACGGACCGGCCATCGAGCCCTTTCTCGGCCGCCGATGCGCACAGCCCGGCCGCTGCGGTCCGGGCGCCGATCACTTCCCTGACCGGCCAGCGCATCGACGTCGCGGGCCACCCACTCGCCGCCGACATCTTCAAGCCCACAGGCCGCCCGCTTGGCGCCGTCATCCTGGCGCACGGTTTCACGCGCAGCCGCACCACGCTGAACGGTCACGCCGCCGCGCTGGCGGCCGACGGCGCCCTGGCGCTGACGGTGGACATGCCCTGCACCTTCGATTTCGCGTGCAACGCGCGGGCGCTTGCCGGGCTGGTGAAGGCGCTCCGTGCAGGTGGGCTCGCGCTTGGCGATGACGCGGCTCGCCGGTCGGACGGCGCCTGGTCGCTGCAGCCGGTGGACCGGGTGGTGCTGGTGGGGTTCTCGGCAGGCGCCCTGTCAAGCCTGCTGGCCGCCGACACGCCAGGCGTGGTCGGCTATGTCGGTCTGGACCCTTTCGACCGCACCCGCCCCGACGGTCAGATGGCCCTCGGCATGACGGTCGCCCCGACCCTGCATACCCCTGCGGTGCTCGTGCGCGCCGCCCCGTCCCGATGCAACGCCCAGTCCGCAGCCGCCCCCTGGGCCGGTGCCCTGCGGCGTCTGCAGTCCGACACCGTCATCGATCAAGCCTCCCACTGCGACTTCGAATCCCCCAGCGACTGGATCTGTGCCATGGCTTGCGGTGCCGCAGATCCAGGCCGGCAACAGCAGGTGCGGCAGCGGTTGCAGCAAGCGGTGCAGGGATGGCTGGGCGCGGCGGCGCCGCGGTGATCGCGTTCGCCGTGGACGGACGGCGTGAGTGTGGACCTCGGCCCGGCGGCCAATGGGTGGTCAGCTCTCGTATCAGCTCTTGTAGCTCGGGTCGATGCGATCGAGCTTGCGAAGCAGCGCAGGCCAAGCCAGTTGAGCACCGCTGCCTAGCGTCACGGCCTTGGCCGCCGCGGGCGCTCCCGCGATGATCCGAGGGTCGATCGGCGTCAGGGCCTGACCGCCCGCCAGCGCGTCGACCTGGATGCGGCAGGCGTTCTCGAAGGTGTACATCGACAGGAAGGCTTCCGGGATCGTCCGGCCGACCGTGAGCAGTCCATGGTTGCGAAGGACCAGGTGCTGCTTGTCTGCCAGATCGGCCTGCAGCCGGGCCTTTTCATCGTCCTGAAGGGCCACGCCCTCGTAGGCGTGATACGCCAACGAAGCCAGCACGAAGATCGACTGCTGGCTGATGGGCAGCACGCCGTCACGCTGTGCACTCACGCCGACGCCCGCACGGGTGTGGGTGTGCAGCACGCAACCGGCGTCGTCGCGCACTTGATGGATGGCGCTGTGGATGGTGAACCCGGCCGGGTTCACGGGGTACGGCGACTCGTCGAGCTTGTTGCAGGCCTGGTCGACCTTGATCAGGTTGCTGGCCGTGATCTCATCGAACAGCAGTCCGTAGGGGTTGATCAGGAAGTGATGGTCCGGGCCCGGGAGGCGCGCGCTGATGTGGGTGAAGATCAGGTCGCTCATCCCGTAAAGCGCCACCAGGCGATAGGCCGCGGCCAGGTCAACCCGAATCGCCCATTCCTCGGCGCTCATCGCCGCCTTGGCTGTTGGAAAGGTCATGTCGCTGTCTCCGAGGAAGGGGTCGCAAGAACTTCGCCCCATTTTGCAGGCGAGCACCCCACAGTCGGGTATCCGCCCCGGGCGTTAGCATCCCCGCGTGAACGCAAGAATTCAGTTGGAAGAGCTCCGGCTGCGCGATCTGAACCTGATGGCAACCCTTTACGCGGTGCTGTCGATGGAGGGCGTCAGCAAGGCCGCCAAGGCGCTTGGCATCTCGCAGCCTGCCGTGAGCAAGAGCCTTGACAGGTTGCGGCGCGAATTCAGCGACCCGTTGCTGGTCCGCGACGGCAATCGGATGCGCCTGACACCGAGAGCCGAGGAGCTGTTGCCGATCGTGGCCTCGGCCATCGACCACGCCTCGGACGTGTTCGCTGCGCGTGGGCCGTTCACCCCGGCCCAGGCGAAGGGCCGGTTGCGCATCGGTGCCAACGAATACATCCAGCTGGTGCTGGGCGGATCCCTCATGCGCCTCGTGCGTCATGCCGCACCGCAA
>JBMTXX010000442.1:0-2235 GCA_049453935.1 Rubrivivax sp. | reverse complement strand
CACGAAGACTTCGACCTGTCGGCCGAGGTCGCAGCCCTGCGCGCCGGCGACGGCGGCACCGGCGCGGTCGTCAGCTTCATCGGCACGGTGCGCGACCGCGAGGGCGCGCTCGCCGGCATCTCGGCGCTGGAGCTCGAGCACTACCCCGGCATGACCGAAGCATCGATCGAGGCCATGATCGACGATGCCTTCCGGCGCTTCGACATCCGCGCGGCGCGTGTCGTGCACCGCGTCGGGGTGCTGTTGCCGCTGGAGCAGATCGTGCTCGTGGCCGTGGCCTCGGCCCACCGCGGGCAGGCGTTCCAGGCGTGCGAGTTCCTGATGGACTACCTGAAGACGCAGGCACCCTTCTGGAAGAAGGAAACGCGCCCGGAAGGCGCCTGCTGGGTCGACGCCCGGGTCAGCGACGACGAGGCGTTGAAGCGTTGGGGCATCCAGGCGGCCAATGCCGTGACGCCAACCGGCGCCTGAGCGTCAGCTCAGCCTCAGTTCAGCACCCGCGCAGGCTTGGCGGCTGCAGGCTCCTGCGGCGCCGGTGGCGCGACCAGGCCCCACTCGGAGACGGCCAGCGCGTTTTCCACCAGCTTCATCCAGCCGTTGGCCAGGTCTTCGCCCAGGCGCAGTTCCAGGCTGCGCCCCTGCGTGTCGCGCACGGCCAGGATGACGGCACCCCCCGGGGCCTTGCCCAGGTCGATGGCTGCCGGCAGCATGGGCTCGGGCCCCAGGGGCAGCTTGGCGGCGGGTGCCGGGGTGAACTTGGTCTTGAAGTCGGTGCTCTGCAGCGCTTTCTCGCGCGCGGCCTGGGCCAGCATCTCGCGGGCTTCGGGCACGGGCATCGCCGCCGGCGCGGTGCGTGCCACGGCCAGATCGGTGACGAGCTGACGGAAGTGCGGCCACAGCCGCATGACCATCCGCCGCGTCAGCCACAGCGCGAACAGCTGCTCGTCGCGGGTGCGCACCTGCATCAGCAGCCGGTCGGCCACGGGCTCGTACTTGACCTGGATCTGGTGGATGTCCATGGGCCGATTCTAGGAAGGTGCGGGGCTTCCTGCCGGCGCTCAACTCGGCACTGGCGCTTGCTTGAAATGCCGGGCGATCTCCCCACTTTCATTGCAGTCTTCAGGAGTTCACCCATGCGCATCGACAAGCTGACCACCGCCTTCCAGCAGGCCCTGGCCGAATCGCAGAGCCTGGCGCTGGCGCGCGACAACCCCTACATCGAGCCGGCCCACGTGCTGGCGGCGATGCTGCAGCAGCCCGACGGCCCGAAGGCGCTGCTCGACCGCGCCGGCGCCAACACCGCGGCGCTGAAGACCGCCATGGACACCGCCATCGGCGCGCTGCCCAGCGTGCAGGGCGGCGGGCAGGTGCAGCCCGGGCGTGACCTGGTCGCGCTGCTGCAGGCGGCCGAAAAGGAGGCCGGCAAGCGCGGCGACAACTTCATCGCCAGCGAGATGTTCCTGCTGGCGCTGGCCGACAGCAAGACCGACCTGGGCGGCGTGGTGCGCGGCCACGGGCTCACGCGCAAGGCGCTGGAGGCGGCGGTCGAGGCCGTGCGCGGGGGCCAGAAGGTCGATTCCGCCGAGGCCGAGGGCCAGCGCGAGGCGCTGAAGAAGTACACGCTGGACCTGACCGAGCGCGCCCGCAGCGGCAAGCTCGACCCGGTGATCGGCCGCGACGACGAGATCCGCCGGGCCATCCAGGTGCTGCAGCGGCGCAGCAAGAACAACCCGGTGCTGATCGGCGAGCCCGGTGTGGGCAAGACCGCGATCGTCGAGGGCCTGGCGCAGCGCATCGTCAACGGCGAGGTGCCCGACACGCTGCGCGACAAGCGCGTGCTCGTGCTCGACATGGCCGGCCTGCTGGCCGGCGCCAAGTACCGTGGCGAGTTCGAGGAGCGGCTGAAGGCCGTGCTGAAGGAGGTGGCCGCCGACGAGGGCCGCATCATCCTGTTCATCGACGAACTGCACACCATGGTGGGTGCCGGCAAGGCCGAGGGCGCGATCGACGCGGGCAACATGCTCAAGCCCGCGCTGGCGCGTGGCGAGTTGCACTGCATCGGGGCGACCACGCTCAACGAGTACCGCAAGTACGTCGAGAAGGACGCCGCGCTCGAGCGCCGCTTCCAGAAGGTGCTGGTCGACGAGCCCAGCGTCGAGGCGACGATCGCCATCCTGCGCGGCCTGCAGGAGAAGTACGAGGTGCACCACGGCGTGGAGATCACCGACCCGGCCA
>JBMTXX010000441.1:0-2241 GCA_049453935.1 Rubrivivax sp. | reverse complement strand
GCTGACCAGGTACTCGGTGGTGACACCGAAGCGGCCCGAGGCCACCTGCTTGATCCTGCTGCGCAGGCTGTCGCCGGCCTTCAGCGTGTAGTCGACCTCGACCACCTTGGCGCCGATGACCTCGCTGACCTTGGTGCCGTCGGCGATCGGGATGCCCTTCATCTCGTTGCGGTAGCGCGCCGGGTCCTCGCCGCCTTCGCCGGTGTTGCTCTTGCCGCCGATGCGGTTCATCGCAATCGCCAGTGTGGCGTGGGCCTCGGTGGAGATGGAGCCCAGCGACATCGCCCCGGTGGCGAAACGCTTGACGATCTCGGATGCCGACTCCACCTCCTCCAGCGGGATGGCGCGCGACGGGTCGACCTTGAACTCGAACAGGCCGCGCAGCGTCATGTGGCGCTGGCTCTGGTCGTTGATGAGCTGGGCGTATTCCTTGTAGGTGTCGAACTTGCCGGCGCGCGTGCTGTGCTGCAGCTTGGCGATGGCGTCCGGCGTCCACATGTGCTCCTCGCCGCGGGTGCGCCAGGCGTATTCGCCACCGGCGTCCAGCATGCGCTCCAGCACCGGGTCGTCACCGAAGGCGGCACGGTGCAGACGGATGGCCTCCTCGGCGACCTCGAACACGCCGATGCCCTCGATCTGGCTGGCGGTGCCGCGGAAGTACTGGTCGACGAAGCCGCGCTCCAGGCCGATGGCCTCGAACAATTGCGCGCCGCAGTAGGACATGTAGGTGCTCACGCCCATCTTGGACATGATCTTCGACAGGCCCTTGCCGATGGCCTTGACGTAGTTGGCAATCGCCTTCTTGGCCGACAGGTCACCCGGCAGGTCCTTGTGGATCTGGGCCAGCGTCTCCATCGCAAGATAGGGGTGTACGGCCTCGGCGCCGTAGCCGGCCAGCACCGCGAAGTGGTGCACCTCGCGCGCCGAGCCGGTCTCCACCACCAGGCCGGCGGTGGTGCGCAGGCCCTCGCGCACCAGGTGGTGGTGAATGGCCGACAACGCCAGCAGCGCCGGGATCGCCACCCGGGTGCGGCTCATGCGCCGGTCCGAGATGATCAGGACGTTATGCCCGGCACGGATCGCCTCCACCGTCTCCGCGCACAGCGAGGCCAGCTGCGCCTCGATGCCCTCACGGCCCCAGTCCAGCGGGTAGGTGATGTCCAGCTCGTGGGTGCGGAACTTGGCATCGGTGGCCGATTCGATGGCGCGCAGGCGCGCCATATCGTCGAAGTCCAGGATGGGCTGGGGCACTTCGAGCCGGATCGGCGGGTTGACGGCGTTGATGTCCAGCAGGTTGGGCTTGGGCCCGATGAAGCTGTTGAGCGACATCACGATGGCCTCGCGGATCGGATCGATCGGCGGGTTCGTGACCTGGGCGAACAGCTGCTTGAAGTAGGTGTAGAGCGGCTTGTTCTTGTCGGACAGGACGGCCAGCGGCGAGTCGTTGCCCATCGAGCCGGTGGCTTCCTCGCCCTGCGCCGCCATCGGGCTCATCAGGAACTTCAGGTCCTCCTGGGTGAAGCCGAAAGCCTGCTGGCGGTCCAGCAGCGTCTCGTCGAAACCCACCGGGCCGGGCACGTGGCCGGCCGGCAGGGTGACGTCGTCGAGCTTGACGCGCACGTTCTCGATCCACTGCCGGTAGGGCCGGGCGCTGGCGAACTGGTTCTTCAGTTCCTCGTCGTCGACGATGCGGCCCTGCTCGAAGTCGATCAGGAACATCTTGCCCGGCTGCAGGCGCCATTTCTTGACGATACGGTTCTCGGGAATCGGCAGCACGCCGGATTCGGAGCCCATCACGACCAGGTCGTCGTCGGTGACGCAGTAGCGAGCCGGTCGCAGGCCGTTGCGGTCCAGCGTGGCGCCGATCTGCTTGCCGTCGGTGAACACCATGGCGGCCGGGCCGTCCCAGGGCTCGATCATGGCGGCGTGGTACTCATAAAAGGCGCGGCGGCGCTCGTCCATGCCCTCGTGCTGCTCCCAGGCCTCGGGAATCATCATCATCGCGGCCTGTGCCAGCGGGTAGCCGGCCATGGTCAGCAATTCCAGCGCGTTGTCGAAGGTGGCGGTGTCGCTCTGCCCTTCGAAGCTGATCGGGTACAACTTGGCCAGGTCGTCGCCCAGCACCGGCGACTTCATCACCCCCTCGCGGGCGCGCATCCAGTTGAAGTTGCCCTTGACGGTGTTGATCTCGCCGTTGTGCGCCACCATGCGGTAGGGGTGCGCCAGCGGCCACTCGGGGAA
>JBMTXX010000440.1:0-2286 GCA_049453935.1 Rubrivivax sp. | reverse complement strand
TTCTGGCTGCAGGTGCGCAAGACCGACGGCACGCTGGCCCCGCACCTGGTGGTGCCCTACACGCTGGACTGCAACGACATGCGCTTCGCGCTGCCGCAGGGCTACAGCCACGGCGACGAGTTCTTCGAGTACCTGCGCGACGCCTTCGACGTGCACTGGGCCGAAGGCGACGAGCGCCCGGCCATGATGAGCATCGGCATGCACTGCCGCCTGCTCGGGCGGCCCGGGCGCATGCGCGCGCTGCAGCGCTTCCTCGACCATATCGAAAAGTACGACCGCGTCTGGGTCACGCGGCGCGTGGACATCGCGCGCCACTGGAAAGCCACCCACCCCTTCGACGCCGCCACCGCCTTCGTGTGGGAGTGAGAGGCCAGCCGCCTTCGGAACACCTGACGCCAGCCACGGTCGGGTGCCGATCGGGCCCGACCCGCACTGAATCCGACACCCGCTTTCGAGCACCACCTCGACCCCGCCTGCCATGCCGCTGACCCTCGAAGCCCTGAACGCCGCCGACTGCGACGCCTTCGTCGCGCTGCTGGACGGCACCTACGAACACTCGCCGTGGATTGCGCAGCGTGCCTGGGCGCACCGGCCCTTCGCCACGCTGACCGCGCTGAAGCAGGCGCTGGCCGACACCGTGCGCGAAGCCTCCGAGGCCGAGCAGCTGGGCCTGATCCGCGCCCACCCCGAGCTGGCTGGCAAGGCCATGGTCAGCCGCACGCTGACGGCCGAGTCGACGAACGAGCAGGGCAAGGCCGGCCTGACCGACTGCACCCCCGAAGAGTTCGCGCGCATCCAGCAGCTGAACGCCGACTACAACGCGAAGTTCGGCTTCCCCTTCATCCTGGCGGTGCGCGGCCCGCGCGGCGAGGGGCTGAGCCGGCACCAGATCATCGACACCTTCGCGCGGCGGCTGGCCCACCACCCCGACTTCGAGCGGGCCGAGAGCCTGCGCAACATCCACCGCATCGCCGAGATCCGGCTGAACGACAAGTTCGGCGTCACGCCCGCGCTCGGCAACCTGGTGTGGGACTGGGCCGAGCAGCTTGCCACCCACAGCGACCCCGGCTTCAAGGAGCGCGGCCAGCTCACCGTGACCTACCTCACCGACGCCCACCGCGCAGCCGCTGCGCAGCTGCAGCAGTGGATGCGGGATTGCGGGTTCGACGAAGTGGGCCTGGACGCGGTGGGCAACGTGGTGGGCGTGTATCACGGGGCTGCGGTCACCTCCGGCGCGCAACCCGGCGGCAGCCCTGCTGCGGCCAACCCGGCCGCGCGGCGCCTGCTCACCGGCAGCCACTACGACACCGTGCGCAACGGCGGCAAGTACGACGGGCGGCTGGGCATCCTGGTGCCGATGGCCTGCGTGCGCGAGCTGCACCGCGCCGGCCGGCGCCTGCCCTTCGGTATCGAGGTGGTGGGCTTCGCCGAGGAGGAGGGCCAGCGCTACAAGGCCACCTTCCTGGGCTCGGGCGCGCTGACGGGGGATTTCAACCCCGCCTGGCTCGAGCAGCGCGACGCCGACGGCATCACGATGCGCGAGGCGATGCGCGCCGCCGGGCTGCCGGGCACGATGGAGGCCATCGCCGCGCTCAAGCGCGACGCGGCGCGCTACCTCGGCTTCGTCGAGGTGCACATCGAGCAGGGCCCGGTGCTGAACGCGCGCGACCTGCCGCTGGGCGTGGTCACGTCGATCAACGGCAGCGTGCGCTTGCTCGGTGAGGTGCAGGGCATGGCCAGCCACGCCGGCACCACGCCGATGGGCCAGCGTCGCGACGCCGCCGCCGCGGTGGCCGAGCTGTGCCTTTACCTGGAGCGCCGCGCCGCGCAGGTGCCGGACGTGGTGGGCACGATGGGCCAGCTGCAGGTGCCCGACGGCTCGATCAACGTGGTGCCCGGGCGCTGCCGCTTCAGCCTGGACATCCGCGCCACCACCGACGCCGCGCGCGACGCCTGCGTGGCCGACGTGCGCGCCGAGCTGGCCGCGATCTGCGCGCGTCGCGGCGTCAGCCACACGCTCGAGGAGACGCTGCGCGCCGCCGCCGCGCCCAGCCACCCGGCCTGGCAGGCCCGCTGGGAAGCCGCGGTGCAGGCCCTGGGCCTGCCCGTCTTCCGCATGCCCAGCGGCGCCGGCCACGACGCGATGAAGCTGCACGAGATCATGCCGCAGGCCATGCTCTTCATGCGCGGCCTGAACGCCGGCATCAGCCACAACCCGCTGGAATCGATCACCAACGACGACACCGAACTCGTCGTCCGCGCCTTCCAGCACCTGCTCGACCACCT
>JBMTXX010000439.1:0-2289 GCA_049453935.1 Rubrivivax sp. | reverse complement strand
GCCGCCGAGATCCTGGCCGAGGTCAAGCGGGTGTTCCCGCACGTGCGCGAGCCCAAGCAGCAGGACATCTGCTACGCCACGCAGAACCGCCAGGACGCCGTGAAGGTGCTGGCGCCGGCGGTGGACGTCGTCGTGGTCGTCGGCAGCCGCACCAGCAGCAACAGCAACCGCCTGCGCGAGCTCGCCGAGCGCCTGGGCACCCCGGCCTATATGGTCGATGGCGCCCAGGACCTGCGCGCCGAGTGGTTTACCGGCCGTCGGCGCGTCGGCCTGACGGCTGGGGCCTCGGCGCCCGACATCCTGGTCCAGGAGGTCATCTCGCGCTTGCGCGCGCTCGGCGTGGTCAGCGTGCGCAAGGTGGAAGGCGTCCAGGAGACCGTGCACTTCCCGCTGCCCCTGGGCCTGGGCGATCGCAGCATGGCCGAGGCCGCCGCGCGATCGTGACGCCGCTTCGCCGTCCCCGCTGGCGCGGCCCTGCGTCGCGGCAGCTCCGGGCCCGCAGATCCTGACCGGCCCCCTGCACCGGCCGGTCCCGACCTCCGACACCGATCACACCTTTTCCAGCCATGCTCGACATCCAGCTCCTGCGCCGCGATCTCGCGGGCGTCACCGCGCGACTGCTCGCGCGCAAGAACCCCCAACCCTTCCTCGACGTGGAGCGCTACACCGCGCTCGAGGCCGAACGCAAGGCCATCCAGACCCGGACCGAGGAGTTGCAGGCGCAGCGCAACACCCTCAGCCGCCAGATCGGCCAGTTCAAGGCCAAGGGCCAGGACACGGCGGAGCTGATGTCCCGCGTGGCCGGCCTGGGCGACGAGCTGAAAGCGTCCGCCGAGCGGCTGGAGGCGGTGCAGGCCGAGCTGGCCGACATGATGCTGGGCCTGCCCAACCTGCCGCACGACAGCGTGCCGGTGGGCGCGGACGACAAGGGCAACGTCGAGGTCCGGCGCTGGGGCCACCCGCGCGCCTTCGACTTCGAGGTGCGCGATCACGTCGATCTGGGCGCCGCCCTCGGGCTGGACTTCGACACCGGGGCGCTGCTGTCGGGCTCGCGCTTCACCTTCATGCGCGGGCCGGTGGCGCGCCTGCACCGGGCGCTCGCGCAGTTCATGCTGGACCTGCACACCCAGCAGCACGGCTACACCGAGTGCTACACCCCCTACATCGTCAACCGAGAGGTGCTCGTGGGCACCGGGCAGTTGCCCAAGTTCAAGGACGACATGTTCTGGGTCTACCGTGGCAGCTCGGCCGCCGATGGCCACGCCGACGGCGAGGCCGGGCCGCCCCAGGAGCAATACCTGATCTCCACCAGCGAGATCAGCCTGACCAACAGCGTGCGCGAGCGCATCCTGGACGCGGCCCAGTTGCCGGTCAAGCTGACCGCGCACAGCCCCTGCTTCCGCTCCGAGGCCGGCAGCGCCGGGCGCGACACGCGCGGCATGATCCGCCAGCACCAGTTCGACAAGGTCGAGATGGTGCAGATCACCCACCCCGAGCACAGCTACGCGGCACTCGAGGAGATGGTGGGCCACGCGGAGGCCGTGCTGCAGGCGCTCGAGCTGCCTTACCGTGTGATGGCCTTGTGCACCGGCGACATGGGCTTCGGCGCCGCCAAGACCTACGACCTCGAGGTCTGGCTGCCGGGGCAGGGCGCCTACCGCGAAATCAGCTCCTGCAGCAACTGCGAGGCCTTCCAGGCCCGGCGCATGCAGGCGCGCTTCCGCAATGCCCAGGGCAAGCCCGAACTCGTGCACACGCTCAACGGTTCGGGCGTGGCGGTGGGCCGCGCCATGGTGGCCGTGCTCGAGAACCACCAGCAGGCCGACGGCAGCATCGCGGTGCCGCCGGCCTTGCGCCCCTACCTGGGTGGGGCCGAGATCCTGAACGCATGAGCGTTGTGGTGGCTGCGGTGCGAGTGCCGGGCTGAACCGCGGGAATCGGCTTCTTGACCTCGCTGCCTCCGCGCAACTTTTACGGCTGGCGCCTGTTGGCAGCGGCAGGTGCCATCCAGCTGATGCTGGGCGCGTTGCTGACGCAGTCTTTCGGCCTGTACGTGGCGGCCATCGGTCAGGAGATGGGCTGGAGCAAGGCTACGTTGTCCGGCGCCGCCGCGCTGCAATCGGTCGAGTCCGCGCTGATCGGCCCCGTGCTGGGCTGGCTCCTGGACCGTGCGGGAGCCCAGATCGTCGTCCGCTGGGGTTTGGTCATCTTCGGTGCCGGTCTGATGCTGATGAGCCAGGTCGACTCGGTCTGGCTGTTCTATGTGGCCGCCGTGCTGATGGCCGTCGG
>JBMTXX010000438.1:0-2299 GCA_049453935.1 Rubrivivax sp. | reverse complement strand
AGGGCTTTCCGCAGGCCCAGATGATGGTGTGCGGCGTGCTGGGGCCCAAGAGCAACGCCCACGGGCCCAACGAATTCCTGCACGTGCCCTACGCCAAGCGGCTGACGGCGGCCGTGGCCCAGGTGGTGGCCGCCTGTCCTTGAATCGTTGGGCTCCCAGGTCATTGACCCCGCAAATTGCACGTGTGATGTTGAATTTGCGGGAGTAGGTTTCGGGATCTATCGGGGTCTATCGAGAGCGATCGAAAACGGCCCCAGCGCGTGGATCCGTTGGGCAAATGTCCACCGCGGCGTCCGTCGAGATCTGTCGCTGGGGTGCCCCTCAATCTGACGGTAAATCCGAAGGCAAGAAGTCGCGTTGAATTCCCGCGAGAAATTTACCGTCAGGCGGATTCCCAGGTCGACGGTAAGTTCCGGGCGCAAAGCCCAGCATCCATGCGGGTTATCGCGCGATCGCCAGGTTGAGTCGCGCTGACGGTACATTCTTGCGCTCGCAGGCGATACGTCGCACCGGCGGGCCGCGCTTCGTGATCCGCTGCGCGCGGCAATGGAAGGGCAGGGGACGGGACAACTTGCCGCTTGTTGATCTGTTGGAACTACAGCATCAACGGTGGCCTCTCCGAGCGTCGATCCACCCGTTGCGGCCGTGGGCACCAGCCAGCCTTGGCGACCGTTCATTCCGGACCCGTGCGGAGCCCACGGCCACTTGGTATCGAATGCCCGGTGTGCGTTGGACAGCGGTCGCACGGGCGCCCGCGGTGGTCGGCAGCTCCCGGCCACAAGCGGCTCTTCAGGTCGCGCCCCAAAAGCTGCCAGACAACGCGCCGACTGCGGTGTGGCGAGGCGCCGAGCAGCTGGCTGGAGAACCCGCCGGCTAGACTGTCGCGGTGCAACAAACGTACATCCGCCTCTGGTTGACGACGCTGAGTTTAGGCAAGGAACTCGCGCGTGCTTACTTCTGCACCGTGACGCCGCCATAGGCACACGCGGTCGAGGCTTCTCCAGCCTCCCGAATCGCGCTCAGACCTGGGCGCTCCTTTCCCGAACTCTTGAATTGCGGTCGCCTGCCTGCTCCAGTGACTGCACGCTGCCCATGTCGTCATCCACATTCCGCCGGGACTGGCTGTCCAATGTCCGCGGCGATCTCCTCGCCGGCCTGGTCGTCGCGCTGGCGCTCATCCCCGAGGCCATCGCCTTTTCCATCATCGCCGGCGTTGACCCCAAGGTCGGGCTCTACGCGTCGTTCAGCATCGCCGTGATCATCGCCTTCACCGGCGGCCGTCCCGGCATGATCTCGGCAGCCACAGGTGCTATGGCGCTGGTGATGGTCCTACTGGTGAAGGAGCACGGCCTGCAGTACCTGCTGGCGGCCACCGTGCTGACGGGCGTGCTGCAGATCGTGGCTGGTGTGATGAAGCTCGGCTCACTCATGCGCTTCGTCTCACGTTCGGTGATCACGGGCTTCGTCAACGCCCTGGCCATCCTGATCTTCATGGCCCAGCTGCCTGAGCTGACCAACGTGAGCTGGGTGGTCTACGCGATGACAGCAGCAGGGCTGGCCATCATCTACGGCTTCCCGCACATTACGAAGGCCGTGCCTTCGCCGCTGGTCACCATCGTCGTACTGACCGGCGTGAGCCTGGCCCTGGGCCTGGACATCCGCACCGTAGGCGATATGGGCCAATTGCCAGACAGCCTGCCGATGTTCCTGCTGCCCGACGTGCCGCTGAACTGGGAGACGCTGAAGATCATTGCGCCGTACTCGGCCACGCTGGCCGTCGTAGGCCTGCTGGAATCGATGATGACCGCGTCCATCGTCGATGAACTGACCGACACCAACAGCGACAAGAACCGCGAGTGCATGGGCCAGGGCGTGGCCAACATCGCCACCGGTTTCATTGGCGGCATGGCGGGCTGCGCGATGATCGGCCAGAGCGTGATCAACGTGAAGTCGGGTGGCCGTGGCCGGCTATCCACTTTGGTGGCCGGCCTCTTCCTGCAGATCCTGGTGGTCTTCCTTGGTGACTGGGTGGCCAAGATTCCGATGGCGGCACTGGTGGCCGTGATGATCATGGTCAGCATCGGCACCTTCAACTGGGACTCGGTGCGCAAGCTGCGGCAGCACCCGCCGAGTTCGTCGATCGTGATGATCGCCACTGTGGCCGTGACCGTGTCCACGCACGACCTGGCCAAGGGCGTGTTCGTCGGCGTGTTGCTGTCGGGGATCTTCTTCGCCCACAAGGTGGGCCGTGTGCTGCGGGTGGACCGCAGCCTGAGCGACGACGGTCGCACCCGCACCT
>JBMTXX010000437.1:0-2303 GCA_049453935.1 Rubrivivax sp. | reverse complement strand
CTCCATCGCAGCGGACGCGCGCCGCAGATGCCGCCCTTCATGATCCACGACCTCATGCACAGCCAGCGCGAGGCCGTGCGCGAATACAACCGCGGCCGCCTGCGCGCGCTGCTCGATCGCGTGTCACGGCATGCGGTGCGCCCGGTGGACGCCGCCGGCCTGCGCCAGGCCATCGCGCAGACCAACGCCGTGCGCGCCCTGTGGCGCCGTCTGCAGGCGCTGCGTCACGCGGGGCGGCTGTCGGGGGTCGAGGCCCTGCAGATCATCGGCGCGGGCCTGTTCAGCCACCCTGCCGAGCATGCAGCCGACCTGCACGCCTGCCTCGAAGCGATCGAGACCGGCGCCGCCGCGCACAAGGGCCGGCGCCCACGCGTCATCGCCGCGTCCGCCGAGCCGATGCAGCATCTGGCGCTGCACAGCGCGCTCGAGCACGCAGGCGGTCTGGTGGTGGCGGAAGACGACACCTGGGGCGCTCGCGCCGCAGGCATGGACATCGACGACAACCCGGATCCTTTCGACGCCGTGTTCGACAAGCTCTGGCATGACACACCGTCGACCGGCGTCTGGCCGCCCGCGGCCCGCCATGCCTGGCTGCTGACACAAGCGGCGCGGACCGACGTCGACGCGGTCGTCCTGCACGTTCCACCCAGCGACCGGCTGCTGGGCTGGGACCTGCCGGATCTGCTGCGCGCGCTGCGCGACCGGGGCACACCGGCGACCGCGCTGTTCCACGACGTGCAAACCGCTGCAGGCCAGGCCGCGCTGGTGCGCGAGGCCTCGGCGTTCTTCGAGGCGGTGAATTCCGGCGCGGTGCAGGAGACGAAGCCATGAGCAGCCACGCCACAGGCGCCGCCACGGCCGCGGACGTCGAAGAGGCACGGCGCAAGCACGAAGCCCTGACGCAGCTGGAAGTGACCCGCTCGCTGCGGGCCCACCAGCGCGAGTGGTTCGCAAACCTGCGCAGCTCGGTCTTCGACAGCGGGCGCCCCTATGCCATCGTCGGGGCGCTGGTGCCGCACGAGATCCTGCAAGCGCTGGATCTGCCCTTCATCACCGACGTCTGGTACTCGGGGCTGGTGGCCGCGCGGCGACAGTCGGGGCACTACTCCGACGTGCTGGACCGCTGCGGCTACCACCGTCACCTCAGCCGCTATGCCGCGCTGACCCTGGCCGTGCTGCTCGACCCGGCGCATCCCGACAAGCCGTGGGGCGGTCTGCCCAAGCCTTCGCTGGTGTGCACGTCCATCCACGAGCGCAGCGCGCAGGTGCTCGCCGATCTCAGCGACGCGCCCTTCGTCCCGATCGAACAGCCCGTGCTCGACCGCCCGCAGCCCCACTGGTGGCGGCAATCGCGCTGGCAGTGGGAAGACCTCGACGGCGACTACCGCATCGATGCGCTGGTGGCCCAGTATCGCGACCTGATCGAGGCCGCCGAGCGCGTGGCCGGCAAACGTCTGGACCTGGACCGTCTGCGCGACATCCTGGACCGCGTCAACGCCCAGGAAGAGTACTTCGACGAGGTCAGGACGCTGATCGCCACCGCGCCCAAGCTGCCCGCGCGGCTGGGCGAGGTCATGGGTCAGGTGATGGGCATCCAGTGGCACCGCGGCACCGCCTGGGCGCACGACCAGGCACGGGCCTTCCGTGACGAGATCCGCCAGCGCGTCGCGCAGGAGATGTGGGTCTGCCCCAACGAGAAGTACCGGCTGATGTACGTCGGCCAGGGCCTGTGGCAGAACCTCGACTTCTTCACCGAGTTCGAGCAGAAGCACGGCGCGGTCTTCGTGCGGTCGAACTACCTCTCGATCGCCAGTGACGGCTACCTCCGCTACGGCACGCGCGACCCCATCCGGGCGCTCGCCAGCCGCTATGTGACGATGTCCGAGCAGATGCACATCCCGGGCCTGGGCAGCGAATGGGCCCTGCACGAGGCCCGCATGCACCGCGTCGACGGCGGCCTGTCCATCGCGGGGTGGTGGGGCATCCGCCACATCAACGGCGCCCTGGAGGAAGCCGGCATCCCGGTGCTGGACTTCCCAGTGGACGCGGTGGACGGCAAGACCTGGGATCAGCAGCGGCTGTTCGCCCTGGTCAGCGACTTCATCGAGCAGCGCGTCGCACCGGCGCAGGACGCCCGACGCCGCGCGGGGTCCTGAACCTCGCGATCGACGCCGGCTCGTGCATCAGGCGGACCGAGCCGCCGACTTCACCTTCAGGCGCCAGGCGTGGAGCAGCGGCTCGTGCATCAGGCGGACCGAGCCGCCGACTTCACCTTCAAGCGCCAGGCGTGGAGCAGCGGCTCG
>JBMTXX010000436.1:0-2306 GCA_049453935.1 Rubrivivax sp. | reverse complement strand
AGCGGCGCCTTGGCCAGACGCTTGGCCATTCTTGTCTGCCAGCCCGGGCCCGTGGAATTTGTCGCCGTCGCGCTCGAAGCCGGATTCGCACAGCTCGATCAGCGTCTTTTCGCCTTCGGCGCCCTGGAGCGGGCCGCTGAAGTGCTCCACCAGGGTGCGGCGCACGTCCGTCATCGACAGCTCGGCCAGCTTGACCGAGCGCACCAGATACATGCGGTCGCGGGCCCGGCTGGCGGCCACGTTGAACCGCTGCTCGAAGACCTGGCCCGACAGCGCGTGGTGCTTCGAGTGGTCTGCGACCATGCTCAGGAACATGATGTCGCGCTCGCTGCCCTGGAAGACATAGGCATCCCCGCAGGCGAACCTGCGGCGCTCGAGTTCCGCGACGTCCACGCGGCTGACCACGAGGTTGTAGATGTACTTGGCCTGGTGGGCACCTCAGGCGCAAACACCGATCGTCTCGATGTTCCGATTCGCAGGTTAGTATTGACAAATACCGACATTAAGGAACATCATGTTTCTGTGGATACCAACCATCAGCGAATACTCGACCTCGTAGCCACCCAGGGGCTGATTCGGCCTCGCGACCTGGACGCATTGGCGCTGCCGCGCGTCGCCCTGACGAGACTGGTCCGGCAAGGGCGTCTCGAACGCGTGGGGCGGGGCCTGTACGCATCACCCGGCCGGCTTGCGTCCGAACACGGCTCGATGGCGGAGGTCGCACGCAGGCACCCACACGCTGTCGTCTGCCTGCTCTCGGCGCTGCGCGTGCACGGCCTGACGACTCAGTCGCCGTTCGAACTCTGGCTGGCCATCCCCAACAAGTCGCGTATACCGAGGATCGACTACCCGCCGCTGCGGATCGTGCGTTTCTCCGGTGTCGGGTTGACCGACGGGGTCGAAGAGCACCGGATCGATGGCGTGGCAGTTCGCGTGACCAGCGTCGCTCGAACGGTCGCCGACTGCTTCAAGTTTCGCAACAAGATCGGCCTTGATGTGGCCCTGGAAGCCCTGCGCGAGGCCTGGGCAGCACGACGTGTGACCATGGACGAACTCTGGCGCTACGCGGTCCAGTGCCGGGTGGCCAACGTGATGCGCCCCTACATGGAGAGCCTGTCGTGACCGGGCGAAATGTCGGCGCATCGGTACGGGCGCGCCTTCTTGCCAGGGCGCGAGAGACTCGCCAGGACTTCAGCCTGGTGCTGACGCGCTACGCGATCGAGCGCCTGCTGTATCGGATCGGCGTCTCCCGCCACGCCGACCATTTCCTGCTGAAAGGCGCATTGCTCTTCGATCTCTGGTTCGACGTGCCGCATCGGCCAACGAGAGATGTAGACCTCCTCGGGTTCGGATCGGCCGAGCTGTCGCTCATGGAGAGCACGTTCAAGGAGATCAGCGCGATCGCCGAGGACGACGGTGTGACGTTCGATCCCGACACGGTGCGCGCAACCGAGATCCGCAAGGACGCGAACTATGCAGGGCTACGCGTCGGGCTGCTGGGCTCGATCGATGGCGCCCGCTGCCAGCTTCAGATCGACATCGGCTTCGGCGATGCCGTGACGCCAGAGCCGGACGAAGTCGAGTACCCGGTGATGCTGCCCGAGTTCGCTGCGCCGAAGCTTCGTGCCTACCCGCGCTACACGGTCGTGGCCGAAAAGCTCGAGGCGCTCACGTCCCTCGGTCTGGCAAACAGCCGGATGAAGGACTACTTCGATCTCTGGGTGCTCGCGCGTTACGCCGACTTCGACGCGGACATCCTCCGCTGCGCGGTGCGTGCAACGTTTGATCGGCGAGCGACGGGTCTGACTGGTTCGGCCCCTCTGGGGCTCACCGACACCTTCGCGCAGGACGCGCAGAAGAACGCTCAGTGGCAGGCGTTCCTGAAGAGAAATCGGCTGGAAGGACTCGCGCTGAGCGACGTCATCGCGGCACTGGGGCGTTTTCTGTTGCCGGTCGTCGAGGCCGCGGGCAGCAACTCACCGCTGCATGGCCAGTGGAAGTCAGGAGGACCGTGGTCGCGCGGGGAGGGTGTGCGAGCACGTTGACGGTAAAAACGCGGCCTGAAAATCGTTATGCGACAATGATTTAGGTTTATCTTGACGGTAGGCGCCACCGCAGAGCGGATAGCTCACCTGGACGAGACGACACGTCCGTTCGAGCCCTCACAAGACCCGATAGTCTTCGATAGATCCCGAAAGGTGCAACCCGCGCCGATCGCCGGTAAACCCGCGCCAATGCTGGACCTCTTCAATTCCGCACAGGCGCCCGATACCGCCCCTCAACTCGGCGCCCCCACCCCTGAGCCC
>JBMTXX010000435.1:0-2335 GCA_049453935.1 Rubrivivax sp. | reverse complement strand
GGTGCGCGGGGCGCGCCCCGGCCCGCGGCCCACGCCCAGGTCGATGCGTCCGGGTGCCAGCGCGTCGAGCACACGGAACTGCTCGGCCACCTTCAGCGCCGAGTAGTGCGGCAGCATCACGCCGGCGCTGCCGATGCGGATGCGCCGGGTGCGCGCGGCGATCGCGGCCATCAGCACCTCCGGCGCACTGCCGACGATGGTGGGCAGGCCGTGGTGCTCGCTGACCCAGAAGCGGTCGTAGCCGAGCGCTTCGGCGTGCACGGCCAGGTCCAGCGTGTCGCGGATGGCGTCGTCTTCGCCGCGACCGGCGCAGGATACCGACTGGTCGAGGATGGACAGGCGCAGGCTCATCGGGTGTCCGTCGTGTGTGCGGTTGAATGAAGTCCGCTGCGGCCATCGGGTGCTGCATGGGGCGCGTGCCCCATGGCACGTGCGTCCAGCTCGATGGGTTGTCCGTGCGGCGTGCGGTCGGCGGCGGCCATCCATGCGGCCTCCAACCCGTCCAGCGCGGCAGCGTCGGCCAGACCGCGTGAGGTCAACAGGCTGCGCAGCGCATCGACCCAGTGGTGGTAGTAGGTGTCACCGTGGTCCGGGTCGCCCTGCGCCTGCGCGCGGGCGATGGCTTGCGACAGCGCTTCGGCCCACTGCGGCCAGGTGAAGACGCCGCGCTCGTGCAGCGCGAGCGTGAGTGCGAAGGCGTGGGCCTGCCAGGGCGCGGAAAAGGGCGGAGGTGAGGGGGCGGTGGAGAGCGCCGAAAAGGGCAGGGCGTCCATCGGCGCGTCGGCCGCTGCTGGAGGGGGCCCACCCGCGCAGACCGGCGAGGGCGACACGGTGCCGCGTGGGGACTCGAAGGGTTCGTTCATGCGCATGCGCTGCCGTGGTGGAGTGGCCGGACGCTGAGTGCGAGGTGGGCGGTGTGGGGCCTCGGTGCCGACGACGGTTGGCAGGCCGCGTCAACCGCAGGCTTCGAGGGTCGATTCCCAGGCGTCGATGCTCAGGCTCAGCCCGGGCTCGGCGTCGTCACCCCACAGCTCCGCACCCTCGAAGCGCACGGTGTACAGCCATTGCGGGGCCTCGTCGAAGGGCGCGCCCGGTGGCGAGGCGGCGTGGGCATCGGCGAAGACATGGCAGCCGTGGACATGCTCGACCACGCCGCGTCGGCCGCGTGCGTAGCGCGGCACGCGGTGATGGCCGGCCGGGTGGCGGTTGACGGTGCGCACCTGGTCACCGACGGCAAAACGCGCGGGCGCGGTCGCCGGCCGTTCGGTGGGGGCGCCGCGGGCCAGCGCGGCGTCGACAGCGCCTGCGCGCAGCACACGCGGCACGGGCGGCGTTGATGGCGTCGCTCCGGCAGCGCGGCCGCTGGCCAGTTCCTCGGCGCTGACCAGCCCGCGTTCGAGCAGCAGCGACTGCATGCCGAGAATCCAGATCTCGTAGTACGACGCCGCGAGGTAGCGCGCGGCTGGCAGGCTCTCCCGCGCGCGACGCGCCTGATCGAGGTTCCAGGCGCCGGTGGCGCCCATCGCCAGCGTGAGCCCGAGTGCGCGACGCTCCCAGGGCGCGTGGAACTTCGCCGTCCCGGTCTCGGGCTGCACCGGCCCGAAGCCGTGCATCCCGCCCATGTCATGCACGCCGTTCACCGCTTCATCCTCCGCGGGCCACGGATTCCGGGTGACGGGCCAGGCCGGTGCCGATCATCGAGTCGCGAGTGACCAGACCCGCCAGCGCCTCCGGGGCCCAGCCGTCGGTGCCTGGCGGACGCATCGGGATCACCAGGTAGCGGATCTCGGCGGTGGAGTCCCAGACGCGGATGCGGGTGTGCTCGGGCAGGTGCACGCCGAAGTCGGCCAGCACGGCGCGTGGCTCGCGCACGGCTCGGGACCGGTAGGGCGCTGACTTGTACCAGGTCGGCGGCAGCCCGAGCACCGGCCAGGGGTAGCAGGAGCACAGCGTGCAGACGACCAGGTGGTGTTCCTCGGGGGTGGCGAAGACCGCCACCATGTGCTCGCCCTGCCGGCCGCTGAAGCCCATGGAGGCGATGGCCGCCGTGGCGTCGTCCGCCAGCGCCCGCGCGAACGCCGGGTCGGTCCAGGCGCGCGCCACCACGGCTGCGCCGTGGTGCGGCCCGACCCGGGTTTCGTAGGTCTCGATCAGCCGGTCGATGGCGGCCGGGTCGACATAGCCTTTGGACACCAGCAGCGTCTCCAGCGCACGCACACGGGCATCCATCGGGTCGAGGTGGCTGTGATCGTGATCGTGATCGTGATCGTGGCGCGGTGTGTTCATGGCGACGTCGGGTCAGGCTCCGCCCGGTGCGGAAGGGTTCACCGAGGCT
>JBMTXX010000434.1:0-2358 GCA_049453935.1 Rubrivivax sp. | reverse complement strand
GACCATCATAATTCCCGAATGTGGACACGGATCGTGGCATTTCTCACCTGGGCGGCAGTGGCGGCCAGCGGCGTGTTCTGGGGCCTGCGGCTGCTGGCGGTGCCTGCGGCGGTGCCCGCCGGCGTGGCGGCGGCTGCGCCCAGCGCTGCGCCGACGGCTGACCTGCAACGCCTGCTGGGGGCCGCACCCGCCGCCGCCGGGCCGGCCGACGGCACCGATCTGCTGGCCAGCCCGGGCGGCAACGCCCCTGGCGGGCTGGTGCTGTCCGGCGTGATCGCGGCGCCGTCGACGGCCACGCCGGCTGCCGGGGTGTCGCGCGGCGCGCGCGGCGGCATCGCCCTGATCTCGGTGGCCGGCCAGCCGGCCCGCCCCTTCCGCGTGGGCGACCGGCTGCAGGGGAACTGGGTGCTGCTGGAGGTGCAGGCCCGCGCCGCCCTCGTCGGCCCGGCCGGCGGGCCGCCGGCCTTCGCACTGATGCTGCCGGAAAAGTCGGCCAACGCGCGCAGCGCCGCAGCGCCGCCGTCGCCGCTGGCGCTGCCCGCGCCAGAGCCCGGGCCCGTGCAGCAGGCGCAGACGGTCGGCGAGGCCGCGCCCGCCGGCGGGTCTGGCGCCTTGCCCCCAGACGGCCAATCCGAAGACACCGCACCCGCCGAGACACCGGGCGCATCCAGCGCCGGTGCCCCCAGTGCTGGCGCGGCCCCCACGCCCGGGCGCATGACGCTGCCGGAAACGGACGCGCTGAAGCGCATGGGGCCGTTGACGCGTTGACGCGCTGCATCGCCGAAGCGTTGCTGCGCCAACCGCGCCATCCAGCCCGCTACCGCAGGAACAACCGGTACACCGGGTTGTCCGTCTCCTCCACGCACGGATAGGCCAGCGTCTCCAGGAAGGCGTCGAAGGCGGCACCGTCTTCGGGCGGCACCTGGATGCCCACCAGGATGCGGCCGTAGTCGGCGCCCTGGTTGCGGTAGTGGAACAGGCTGATGTTCCAGCCCGGGTTCATCGACGACAGGAAGCGCAGCAGCGCGCCCGGCCGCTCGGGGAAGATGAAGCGGAACAGCCGCTCGTCGCGCGCCAGCTCGCTGCGCCCGCCCACCATGTGGCGCACGTGCTCCTTGGCGAGTTCGTCGTCGGTCAGGTCCACCGTGGCAAAGCCCTGGCGCTCGAACAGCCGCGCGATCTTGCCGGCCTCGTCGCGCCGCGCGATCGTCAGGCCGACGAAGACCTGCGCCGTGCGCTCGTCGGAGATGCGGTAGTTGAACTCGGTGACCTGGCGGGTGCCGGATGTGCCGATCAGCTCGATGAAGCGGCGGAAGGAGCCGCGTTCCTCGGGGATGGTCACCGCGAACAGCGCCTCACGCCGCTCACCGAACTCGGCGCGCTCGGCAACGAAACGCAGGCGGTCGAAGTTCATGTTGGCGCCGCAGGTGATCGACACGAAGGTGCGTCCCTTGCACTTGTGCGTCGCCACGTACTGCTTGATCGCCGCCACGCCCAGCGCGCCGGCGGGCTCGACGATGCTGCGCGTGTCCTGGAAGACGTCCTTGATCGCGGCGCAGACCTCGTCGGTGTCGACCACCACGTAGTCGTCCACCAGCTCACGCGTCAGGCGGAAGGTCTCCTCACCCACCAGCTTGACCGCCGTGCCGTCGGAGAACAGCCCGACGTCGTTCAGCGTCACGCGCTGCCCGGCGCGCACCGAGCGCAGCATCGCGTCGGAGTCCACCATCTGCACGCCGATGACGCGGATCTCCGGCCGCACCGCCTTGAGGTAGGCCGCCACGCCCGAGATCAGCCCGCCGCCGCCGATGGCCACGAAGACCGCGTCGATGGGGCCCTGGTGCTGGCGCAGGATCTCCATGGCCACCGTGCCCTGCCCCGCGATCACGTCCGGGTCGTCGAAGGGATGGACGAAGGTCAGGCCCTGCGCCTGCTGCAGCGAAAGCGCGTGCGCGTAGGCATCGGAGTAGCTCTCGCCGTGCAGCTCGACGTGCCCGCCCAGCGCCTGCACGGCATCGATCTTGACCTTGGGCGTGGTCACCGGCATCACCACCACCGCGCGGCAGCCCATGCGCTTGGCCGCCAGCGCCACGCCCTGCGCGTGGTTGCCGGCCGAGGCGCAGATCACCCCGCGCGCGCGCTCGGTCTCGGTCAGATGCGCCATCTTGTTGTAGGCCCCGCGCAGCTTGAAGCTGAAGACGGGCTGCGTGTCCTCGCGCTTGAGCAGCACGGTGTTGCCCAGCCGCCGCGACAGCGAACGCGCCGCGTCCAGCGGCGACTCCACCGCCACGTCGTAGACACGGGCCGTGAGGATGCGCTGCAGGTAGTCCGCCACGGTGCGCGGGGCGGGGCGGGGGG
>JBMTXX010000433.1:0-2380 GCA_049453935.1 Rubrivivax sp. | reverse complement strand
GTAGGGCGGGAAGTCGGTCGGGATGGCGATGTTGATCGACTTGCGGGCGAGCACGGCATCGAGCGCGTCCTGCGCATGGGATGCCAGGGGCCATGCCAGCGTGGCGGCGCACAGGGCAAGCGGGAAGAGGCGACGACGCATGAGTACTCCAGTCAGGCAAGGGATGAATGCGCACCATGTCGCTGTACGACGTGCTGACGTGGTGCGACGTTGCGCGCTTCTGGTGCGTTCATGCACGAATGAAGCGCGCCGTACTTTCGTACGCATCAATCATGCCGGTTGGTCCCGTCGGTGCAGTTCCTCTGCGAAGCTCAGGGCCCGTCTCGGCACCGCCCGACCGCAGAGCGATGCCCGCACTGTCGAGCCTGCCTGCACCTGCAGGGGTCACTCCGATGGCGAACTGTGGTGGGGTGTCTCCACCCCCTGCATACGGCGCACTCGATGCACGACATCAAGGCTCTGTTCGAGCGCATCTCATCGTTCAATCTGGATGGGGTCCCATGGGTTCACGACCTTGAGCCCGGGGATCTGGAAGTCCGTGATGTTGCGGGTGACCAGGGTGAATCCATGCTCCAGCGCAGTCGCGGCAATCATCGAGTCTCGGTATGGCCGCTTGTCCGGCACATGCAACGGCGCACACACCAGCGCGGTGGCCTCCGCGAAGGGCAGGATGCGCTGCTCGAACTCCTCGAACACCTGGGACCACCAGGCACGCAAGCGCTGGCCCTGCACAGCGTCCTTGCGCTCCATGGTTCGCACTCCGATCTCCAACTCCAACACGGTGACCGATGAGAGGTACAGCATAGCCACGTCCTGCCCACTCGCCCAGGCGAGCACATGACCATTACGCGACGGTTTGCCCTGCCGAAGCTCCGACACGACGTTGGTATCCAGGAGGAACATCGGGCTCAGTCGAGCGATGCGGGCTTGAAATCACCGTCCATACGGGGTGCCTCGAAGTCGAAGTGACCCCCCGGAATGCCATCCATGACCTCCAGCAGGCTTCGCGGCTTGGCCCTGCTCAGGCGGTAGTAATCCTCAATCTTGAGGAGTGCAAAGGCAGGTTTGCCACGGTCCGTGATGAAGACCGGCCCTTCGCTGGCCAGGCGCTTGGCGTTGCTCACGTCCCGCGCAAAGTCCCGGCTTGGCAATGTGTGTACAGCCATCTTGTACCCCCACCAGCGCCCGTTCTCGATTGAATGTCTGTATGTTACGACATTGCGCCCGTCGTCAGCGCCCTTCTTGCCTCGCTGTCATCCATCCCGGGTCGCTCGGCCCAATCGGCGACCTGGTCGTCGCCGATGCAACCGACGTTGAAGGGTCCGGCCTGCGGGTGCGCGAGGTAGAACCCGCTGACGCTGGCCGCGGGCGTCATGGCCAGGCCCTCGGTCAGGCCCATGCCGATCTCAGTGGCCTTGAGCACCTCGAACATCGTGCGCTTGACGCGGTGGTCCGGGCAGGCAGGGTAGCCGGGGGCGGCGCGGATGCCGCGGTGCCGCTCGGCGATCAGGTCCTCGTTGCTCTGCGGCTCGTCCGGAGCGTAGCCCCAGAATTCGGTGCGAACGCGATGGTGCAGCCGCTCGGCGAAGGCCTCGATCGTGGCGTCGTCCACGGTGTTGGCCGGCAGCAGCGCCACCACGCCGTGGGCTTGCAGCCAGCGGCCCTCGACCAGGCGCTGCAGCGGGCGCTTGCCGTCGCTGAACGCGCGCAACGCCTCGGCGCCGACGATCTCGTCTCGCAGGATGGCGGGGAAGGGCCCGGCCAGGTCCACCCGCGATCGAGGCTCTTCAAGCGTTGCCTGATCGCTTGCCGTCGTGCAGCGAGGCGGATCCATCCTCCTCAGCGGAGTCGTCCACGCTGGTCAGGACTGCGACAGGGTTGTTCCATGGAGGGGCAAAGGACTACTGATGCCGAGCAGCAGACCGCGGGCCCGACTCGTTTGGAGGGCTCAGGCTTTTCCTATCCGCTTGCCTCGCCCGCGCGCCAATAGTGCTCCCGGCCGAGGAATCGGCGGTCGGCCAGCGCCTGCGGGCCTGGCTGCGGGCGCGATCGCTGCATCCGCGCGTCGTCTGCAAGTGCGATGACAGCACACTGGCCAAGGAATTCGGACGGCGCGGGCTGGGCTTCTTCGTTGCGCCCACCGTGCTTGAGCGGGATATCGACAACCAGTATGGCGTTCGCGGGCTCGGCGCGACGCAGGAGGTTGTGGAGGAGTTTTTGCGATCTCGGTCGAGCGCCGCATCACCCACCGTGCGTGACGGCGATCACCGAGGCGGCCCGCAACGAACTGTACGCGCCCACTGCGCAACGGCGCGCCAGACAGGCCGCTTGAGCGCTCCCTCGCCCATTGCACTGTCATCCAATGGCGACAAGTTCTAGG
>JBMTXX010000432.1:0-2381 GCA_049453935.1 Rubrivivax sp. | reverse complement strand
ACACCCCCGCCCTCGCCCGCACCCGCGCCTGGGTCGAACACGCCGTCATCGGCCTGAACCTGTGCCCCTTTGCGAAGGCGCCGCAGGTCAAGGGCGTGGTGCGCTACGTCGAGAGCGCGGCCGAGGACCCGGCCGCGTTGCTGGGCGACCTGGTGGCCGAGCTGCAGCGCCTGGCGCGCACGCCGCCGGGCCAGCTCGAGACGACGCTGCTGGTGCACCCGCGCGTGCTCACCGACTTCGACGAGTTCAACGACTTCCTCGGCATCGTCGACGAGGCGGTGGACGACCTGGGTCTGGAGGGCGAGATCCAGGTCGCGAGCTTCCACCCCGACTACCGCTTCGAGGGCACCGAGCCCGACGACATCACCAACGCCACCAACCGCTCGCCCCACCCGACGCTGCACCTGCTGCGCGAAGCCAGCATCGACCGCGCCGTGGCGGCCTTCCCGCAGGCCGAGGCGATCTACGAGGAAAACATGGCCACGCTGGAACGCCTGGGCCCGGCGGGGTGGGAGGCGTTGCGCAGGCGCTGGGGGTGAGTGCGGGTCCTGCGCACGCTGGTCGAGGCGAAATCTCATGTTAGTCGATAGAGACTTTTATTCTAATAAAGTCTATGATTTCATACATTCATGAGACGCCGAGACCCATCGACCGAACCCTTTGAGGTCACCCAGTTCGTGACCGAGGTGGGCTCGCGTGTGCGCCTCATGCGCGTGGCGCGTGGGCTGACGCAAGCCGAGTTGGCCGAACGCGCGGACATCAGCCGCTTGACGCTGATGTCGATCGAAGCCGGCGAGCTGTCATCCCGGTTCGCGGACGTGGCGCGCCTGCTCTGGGCCCTGGACGACTTCAGTCTCCAGAGCGCGCTCGCCACGGCTGCACAGGACGCCGCCTACCAGGAGGCCGCCCGCAGCCGCCTGCCGCACGCGCTGTCCCGACGCAGGAAGGGGCCGACATGACCCGCCGCGCCCCTGTCTACCGTTGGACCGTCGATGCGCAGTCCGCTGCTCGTGTGCCGATCCGTGTGGGCGAGCTGACCCAGGAGGAGACCCGCTGGGAGTTCCTCTACGACCCCGACTATCTGGCGTTGGGCCACGCCGCGTGGGAGCTCGACCCGACACTCATCCGCCACAAGCAACGCGCTGCGTTCACGCGCGTGGGCCCGGTCCCGTTCCCGGTGTTCTGCGACATCGCGCTGTCGGGCTGGTCGCTGGATGCGGTGCAGAAGCGTTCGGCCACCGTTCTGGGCACCGCAACCGCCAGGGACGACGAACCCTGGGGTTGGTGGGAGCGGTTGCTGTACGCGCCGGCCGACGGCTTCGGTGCGCTGTTCGTCGGCGCGCCGGGCGACAAGCCCAATGCCTTCGACGCGCTACACGACGCGCTGAAGTCCGTCACGAAAGCGTCGCTGACCCAGGCGTCTCGGGACTCGTCGTCCGGCGCCATGGGGGGCGAGCGCCCCAAGGTCGCGCTGTACCTCGAAGACGACACAGGGGCGCTGTCGCGTCCGGTGCTGCTGAAGTTCGCCATGCCCTCGGAGCGGGCCGACACCGTGGTTGCCGAAGCCACTGCCTTGACCCTGGCGTCGGAGCTGGGCATGCGCGTACCCGCTCACGAGGTGTTGTGGTTCAACGATGTGCCAGCCCTGAGCATCGCGCGGTTCGACAGAGGGCAAGGCCTGCGGGGGCCCGTGCACCACTGCGTCAGTGCGGCCACCGCGCTCGACCTGTCGCCCGTGTCGGACGTCGACGACCCCAGGCGCAGCTACGTGAGGCTGCGCTCCAAACTCAAGCGTCCTGCGGACCCGCTGGAGCTTTACTCACGCATCGTGCTGAACGCGGTGGTCGGCAACACCGACGACCATCCCTGGAATACCAGCCTTCGCCAGTTGGGGCTGGGCGACTGGGAGTTGGCACCGCTGTATGACGTGCTGCCCTTCGTCGAGCGGGCGGGGGTGCCGGCCTTTCGCATGGACATCACGGTGAAGAGGCCATCGCGCGCCGCCACGAAGGCCAACCTGCTGGCCGCCGGCAAGCAGATTGCCGGGCTGCAGGAGGCCGATGGGTGGCGAATCGTCGAACGCACGAGAGCCCATGTGCGAGCGCAATGGCGCAGGGTGTTCCTTCATCACTGCGCACGACAACCCGATGCGCAGCCCGAGGACTGGGCACGGGTCTTCGAGCACGACGGGCTGGGCCCGTAGCGGTCTGGCGAGGAGGTGGGCCGATTGCGCCCTTCGATGCGCGCCATCCGGCTCGAGTCAGGTGCGTCGGCCGGGGCCAGCAGCGGGCCGGCGCCCGGCGGCTCATTCCGCCCGGATGTCCGCGCGGCGCGCCAGATCCCGCCACTTGGCGATGTCGCCGCGCACACGCTCGGCCAGC
>JBMTXX010000431.1:0-2386 GCA_049453935.1 Rubrivivax sp. | reverse complement strand
TGCGGGGCGCTGCGGGCCGGGGGATGTCGCAGGGGGCGACACGGCCGCCGCAGGTGCCTGCACCTCACGCAGGATGCGCGCAGGCAGGTGCGATGTCAGGATGGCCTCGCCATCTTCCAGCAGGCAGATGCGCTCGATCAGGTTTTCGAGTTCGCGCACGTTGCCCGGCCACCGGTAGGCGCGGAAGATCTCGCGCACCTGCGGGTGCAGGCGCTTGCGCGGGCCGCCGTACATCTCCTGGTACTTCGCCAGGAAGCGATCGGTCAGCAGGAAGACGTCGTCGCCCCGCTCGCGCAGCGGCGGGATGTTCAGGGAGATCACCTGCAGCCGGTAGTACAGGTCGTCCCGGAACTTGCCTGCGTGCACCTCCTGCAGCAGGATGCGGTTGGTGGCGGCGATGAAGCGCACGTTCACCTCGATCGGGCGCACGGCCCCGACGCGCCGGAAGCGTTTGGTGTCGAGCAGTGTCAGGATCTTGGCCTGCATCACCGGATCGAGCTCGCGCACCTCGTCCAGGAAGACGGTGCCGCCGTTGGCGGCCTCGATCAGCCCTTCCTTCTTGCCGACCGCCCCGGTGAAGGCGCCGCGTTCGTGGCCGAAAAGCTCGGATTCCAGCAGTTCCGCCGGGATGGCCGCGCAGTTGATGTCGATGAAAGGCTGGCTGGTGCGCAGCGACTGCTGGTGCAGCATGCGTGCGACCAGGCCCTTGCCGGTGCCCGTCTCGCCGTAGATCAGCACGGTGCCCGCGCGGCTGGGCGCCACGCGGGCGATCAGGTGGCGCAACTCGACGATCGAGGGGTGTTCGCCGATCAGCATCGGGTGGCCCCCCACGCCCGCACGAGCTGTCTCACGCCCCGATCTCGACGTCGGCGTCCTGCAGGACACCACCGTCTGTCAGACGGTAAGACATCCAGTGCGCATCGCAGGGGTTGCCATGGGACATGCGCAGCCTGCGCGCACGGGTGTCGTAGACGACGCATGACAAGGTGCGCGAACCCTCGGCCCCGCGTGCATGGCGGCAAAGCGGTGGTGTGCCGTGCGACGACATCAGCGCCTTCGCCGACCGAAAGTCCAGCGGCGCTGCGGCGGCTTGCAGTTGTGAGCGGACCTGGTCGAGCCGGCCGGTGCTGGAATCGTCCGGATCTCCGCGCGCCAGGATCTGGTGTCGCGCGAGCGCGTCGTGCAGATGGTGATTGGTGCGCGCCACCCATGCGGTCGAGGTCTCGGCCACCGCGCCGTGGGTGTGCGACAACTCCACCGCCGCAAGGCCTCCGTGCGCATCGCCCAGCACCAGCGTGCCGCCGCCTGCGTGTGGCACGGATTGCATCAGGGCCAGCGCGTCGGGCACGTCGGTGCAGCGCCACAGCAGGGCAGTGATCAGGAAGTAGCGCAGCCAGCCCACGCCGTGGTCGCGCGAGCCGATCTGGGTATCGACGATGGCCAGCCCGTGGTCGTTCATCCCGCTGGAGAAGGCGCCCGGGCTGCCCAGGCTGCCCACGCACAGCACGCGACGGACGGGCCCCGTCAACCCGTCGGTCAGGCCTGCGCCACCGTCGCCGAGGTCGTGCAGAAAGACTTGCTGCAGCGCGCCGTGCTCGCCGCGGTAGTCACGGTTCTTCACCACGCGCGCCGCGCGGTTTTCATCGACCACGGCCCAGGCGGTGCAACCGTCCGGTGCGTCATCGGATTCGGCACCCGTCGTGGCTGGCTCTGACGCCGCCATCCCGGTCAGCACGTTGGCGTGCAGATAGGCCATCAGGTCGTCGGCGGTCAGGCCCCAGCCCTCGGCCAGACCGTGCAACTCGCCGTGCCCGACGGGGTCGTGCGCCTGAAGGAACGCCTGCTGGTGCGACAGGTAGGCGCGCATCGCGGGCGTGGCCCGCAGGGCCTCGACGTCGGCCAGGCGCTGCGTCACCGCCGCCTGCACGGCAGCGCGCAGCGCCGGCCGGCGCTGCGCCTGCTGTTGCCCTCGGTCACGGGCACAGCCTTCGAGTCGCACGACTTCCGGCGCGGTCGGCAAGGCGTTCATGGCAGGGGGCCTCGGTGCGGTGGGGTCGGTGAAGACGTGGTGTCTTCCAGCCGCACGCACGCGGCCAGATGGTCGGACGTGCCTGGCAGCGGCCGCAGCGCGGGCACGGCATGCGCGCAGTGCGGCAGGGCGACTGGGCAGCGCGTGTGGAAGGCACAGCCCGACGGCGGTGCCAGGGGTGAGGGCAGGTCGCCCTGCAGCACCACGCGCTGCCGCGGCGCGCCGGGTGTCAGCCGGGGCACCGCCGACAGCAGGGATTGGGTATAGGGGTGTCGGGGCGCCTCGATCAACCGCGCCGCGGGGCCGATCTCGACGATGCGCCCGAGGTACATCACCGCGATGCGGTCGGGGGAGTGG
>JBMTXX010000430.1:0-2386 GCA_049453935.1 Rubrivivax sp. | reverse complement strand
CGTCGACACCGGCGGGCATGCCGCCGTAGATGGCGGCTTGCAGCAGCACCTCGCGGATCTCGTCGCGGGTGACGCCGTTGTTCAGCGCGCCCTTGAGGTGCAGCTTCAGCTCGTGCGGACGGTTCAGCACCGTCAGCATGGCCAGGTTCAGCAGGCTGCGGTCGCGTCGGCTCAAGCCCGGGCGGTTCCAGATGCCGTGCCAGCAGGCCAGCTGGTCCACTGGATCGAGGTGGGCCAGCCCGTTGACCGCCGGCTCGTCAAGGCCTGCGGTCGTGCCGAGCGCGTGTCGCCGTTCAGCTACGCCTCGTCGGCGCCGGTGTGGTGGTCGGGCATCGAGAACAAGCTGTCTGTCAAGCCTTGATCGATCCGACGTCGCTCGTGAGCGCGCCAGTACTCAGCGTCACGAGAGTAGACGACCTTGCCGGCTCGCCAGTCCACTCGCTGCGGCCAGGCCTCATCAGCCGGCGTGCCCCGCGGCACGCTGATGTCGATCGATTGCGAGTCCATCCGTCAGCTCCTCGTGTTGCGCAGACCGAAAGATCGCGCATCGGCACCGGCGTGGCAAGGACGAGGGTTCGCGGACGATGACCGCTGGACGGGCTGCCCGCGCCGTCCCGCTCCCGCACCCACCCCGCCCCGATGACAATGCCCGAACGATGACCACGCCCCCCGGCCTGCCCGACCCCCTGCACCGCCTGCCCCCGCGCGACGACCCGGCCCGCGCCGCGCGGGTGCAGCAGCGCCTGGACGGCAAGACCAAGCCGCTGGGGGCGCTGGGGCGGGTGGAGGGGCTCGCCGTTCAGCTGGCCACCGCGTTGCGCAGCGGCGCGCCGCGGCTTCAGGCGCCGCAGCTCGTCGTCTTTGCGGCCGATCACGGCCTGGCGCGGCACGGGGTTTCGGCCTACCCGGCCAAGGTGACGCCGCAGATGGTGCGCCGAAGGCGCAGGCGCCGGCGGCAGGCGCTCGCCGTTGAAGTTGGCCATGATCATGCGAAAGCCCGCGTTCTCCTCGCCGATCAGGGCGACGGTGGTGTGAGGGTCTGAGGGCCCGATCGCATGGCCCCGGGGATTTGCCGGCGTCGCCCCTGCACGGTCCCCCATCGGCGTAGCCCATGCGGGTGTAGGCAAGCTCGCCAGCGTGGGCAACGCTGTGCGGTCCCGGACTGCGCAGCACTCCCACCATGTCGATGGCCCGCCGGCGGCCTGCGCAAGAGGCGCCTTGCGCCGCCCATCCCGCCCCAGCCCGAGCGCTGCACCACGAGCGTCACCGCCCCGAGCAGACCACGCTGTACCGCCTGGTGCAGCAGCACGTGGCGAGCTTCATCGCCCACACCGAGGCCAGCACCGGGGCTGCGCTGCCGCGGTTCGTCAAGGACGAGTTCGACGCCTTCCTCGATTGCGGCATCCTTGCTCACGGGTTCCTGAGGCTGCGCTGTGGCGACTGCGGCCACGACAAGCTGGTCGCATTCAGCTGCAAGCGCCGGGGCTTCTGCCCCTCGTGCGGCGCGCGGAGGATGTCGCAGACGGCAGCACACCTGGTGGACCACGTCATCCCCCACGTGCCGGTGCGGCAGTGGGTCCTGTCGCTGCCGATTCCGCTGCGCGTGTTGCTGGCCGCGCAGCCCGAGCTCGTCACGCCGGTGCTGCAGGTGGTGCAGCGCGTGGTCGAGCGGCATCTGCTGGACCACACGGGGCTCAAGAGCGACGAAGGCCAGGGCGGCGCGGTCACACTGATCCAGCGCTTCGGCTCGGCCGCCAATCTCAACATCCACCTGCACTGCCTGGTGCTGGACGGCGTGTACCGCTGCGGTGCCGATGGCGTGCCCGGTTTCATCGAGGCGGGTGCGCCCACCGACGAGGAACTGCACGCGCTGCTGCACACCGTCATCGCCCGGCTGATGAAGATGCTCATGCGCCGGGGCGTGCTGGTCGAGGAGATGGAGCAGGCCTGGCTGGCCGAGCCGGATGTCGACGGCGAGGAGTCGCGCACGTTGCGGCCGCTGCAGGCGGCGGCGGTCACCTACCGCATCGCTTTCGGGCCCCGTGCCGGGCAGAAGGTGCTGACGCTGCGTGGCGCGATGCCGCGGGAGGCCACGGCGCGCCAACGCCTGTGCGCCGACATCGACGGCTTCAGCCTGCACGCCGCGGTGCGGGTCGAGGCACACGATCGCAAGCGGCTGGAGCAGTTGTGCCGCTACATCACCCGTCCGGCCCTGTCCGACGAGCGGGTACAGCTCAACGCGGCAGGGCAGGTGGAGCTCAAGCTCAAGACGCCGTGGCGCGACGGGACCACGCACCTGGTCATGAGCCCGCTGGAGTTCATGCAGCGGCTGGCCGCACTGGTGCCGCGGCCGAGGTTGCACCTGATCCGGTACCACGGCGTGCTG
>JBMTXX010000429.1:0-2394 GCA_049453935.1 Rubrivivax sp. | reverse complement strand
TTCTCCGGCACGAACATCTGCGCCGGCACCGGGTGGCGGATGTAGTCGGGGTGACGCACCCGCGCGGGCAGCTCGACGGTGGGCTTGACGATCTCGTGATACGGCAGCAGCGACAGCAGGTGCGCGATGCAGTTCAGTCGGGCGCGCTTCTTGTCCACGGCCTGGACCACCCACCACGGGGCCTCGGGGATGTGGGTGCGCTCGAGCATCGCCTCCTTGGCGCGGGTGTAGTCCTCCCAGCGCCGCCGGCTCTCCAAGTCCATCGGGCTGAGCTTCCACTGCTTCAGCGGGTCGTGGATGCGGCCGAGGAAGCGCAGGTGCTGTTCCTCGTCGGTGATCGAGAACCAGTACTTGATCAGCCGGATGCCGCTGCGCACCAGCATGCGCTCGAACTCGGGCACCGAGCGGAAGAACTCCTCGACGTCGGCCTCGGAGCAGAAGCCCATCACGCGTTCCACGCCGGCGCGGTTGTACCAGCTGCGGTCGAACAGCACCATCTCGCCCGCGGCGGGCAGGTGCGAGACGTAGCGCTGGAAGTACCACTGCGTGCGCTCGCGGTCGTTGGGTGCGGGCAGCGCCACGACGCGCGCGATCCGCGGGTTCAGGCGCTGCGTGATGCGCTTGATCACCCCACCCTTGCCGGCGGCGTCGCGGCCCTCGAAGACGATGACCACCTTCTCGCCGGTGTGCGCCACCCAGTCCTGCAGCTTGACCAGTTCGCCCTGCAGGCGGAAGAGCTCGCGGAAGTAGGTGCGGCGCGCCTGCCGGCGCGCTTCGTCGGCCGCTGCGTCGCGTTCGCCGGACGGGCTGCCCAGCGCGTCGACCAGGCTGTCCTCGAACTCGAGCTCGAGGGCCTCGTCGTAGCCGTCGATCAGGTCTTCTTCGATGCGCGCGGCCGCAGCCGTCGGGTCGTGGGGCAGTGACATGCGGGGGGCTCCGGATCGCAGGGCTGGCAGCCTGTCGGGCCTGGTGTACCGGCGACAGCCCGGCCACACAGACTGCCGGAGCATCGGGCGGTCGCGTGACACGCGCGTGACAGCCGTCAGGGCTGGCGTGCCCGTTTGGCCGCTTACTGGTAAACCGGTACTTCGCTATGTCGCCACGTCGCCACGTGGCCACGTCGGGCTCAGCGGGCGACTGTTGACAAGGCCGGCTTGCGCCGACGCAGCGCTAAATGGATCGCCCCACCGACCAGCAGCGCTGCCAGGGCCCATTGCATCGACAGCTCGAAGCCCGTGCGCGGATCTCCTGCCAGCGCGACGCGCCACGCCGCCAGCGGTGGGCCGGCGATCTGCCCGACGCCGTAGACCGCGGTGGTCAGCCCGATCCAGCGGGTGGCGGTCTGCGGGCGCAGGCGGCGGACCTCGCGCATGACGAAGAAGGTGATCGTGGAAAACGGCAGTCCCAGCATCAGGCTGCCCCCGCCGAAGCCCAGGGCTGTCGGGCTCCACAGGGCCAGGGCGATGCCGGCGGCCTGCACGGCGTGGCACACGCACAGCGCCACTGCCAGGTCGGCGCCATCGCGCACGCGGGTGGCCACCAGCGCCCCGAGCACCACGCCCAGCCCGAACAGCGGCCAGAACAGGTCCACCACCGGCGCCTGTCCCAGCCAGGCCTGGCCGATCACCGGCAGGAAGGTGGCCGGGATGATGTAGCCGAATCCTGCCAGCCCGTAGGCCAGCGTCAGGCCCCAAACCTGCAGCCTGTCCTGCGCGGGATGCACCGGTACGCAGGGCGCCGCCGGACCGGCCGCCACCGCGGGCGCGCCCGTGGACGGCGGGGTGGGTGTGCCCGGCTCGGGCTGCGTCGGCCGCGGCAGGTGCGTGGCGCGCAGCGTCGGACGTGCCAACAGCGCCAGCGCCAGCGCGAGCACGCCGAACACCGTCCATGCCGCGGCGGCCGAGGCGCCGGCACCCAGCAGGGCCCCGGCCAGCAGGCCGCTGCCGGCGATCCCCACGCCCGGCCCGGTGTACATCAACCCGCCGATGGCCGTGCGACCGCGCAGCGCCAGCTGGTTCAGGCACCAGCCCGTGGCGTGCACGAAGGCGAAGGCGCTCGCCACCCCGGCGGCCAGCCGCAGAAAAGGCCACAGCGCCGGCCACGGCAATGCCATCGCTGCCGTCAACGCGGCCGTGGCCAGCAGACCGGTCATGACGACAAGCTCCGAGCCCGTGCTGCCGACCTGGCGACCGCCGCCGCCTCGCCGCAGGCGCAGCGGCAGGCTGCAGGCCAGCGCGCCCAGCAGGTAGCCCAGGTAGTTCAGGCTGGCCAGCGTGCCGGCCGCCGAAAGATCGATCCCACCCTCGGCCAGCATCGCCGGCAGCACCGGCGTGAAGGCGAAACGGCCGATGCCCACCAGCACGCCCAGGCACAGGGCGCCTGTCAGGGCGATGG
>JBMTXX010000428.1:0-2397 GCA_049453935.1 Rubrivivax sp. | reverse complement strand
TGCAGGTGGTAGTAGCGGGAGAGGTCCTCGATGATCTCGCGCACGTCCCAGATCAGCCGGCTCAGGTCCGAGCGTTGTTTCACCTGCCCGTTGACCTCGAGCGTGAGCTCGCCCTGCGTCAGCACCACGCCGGGCATGGGGACGATCTCGGAGATGACCGAGCCGTCCTCGATGTCCTTGCCCAGGTCCCAGGGGCGGCCCTTGTCACGGGCGGCGAGTTGCAGATCGCGGCGCGTCATGTCCAGGCCGCAGGCGTAGCCGTAGACGAGTTCGTGCGCCTGCGCCGCCGGCACCTCGAAACCGGGCTGGCCGAGCGCGACGACCAGTTCCATCTCGAAGTGGTAGTTGGCAGTGCCGGCGGGGTAGGGCACCGTCGCGCCGGAGGGCACCAGCGTCGTGGTCGACTTCGTGAAGTAGAACGGCCGCTCGCTGGCCTTGTCCACCGGCTTGCCCATCTCGATGGCGTGCGCGTGGTAGTTGCGCCCGACGAAGAACAGCCGGTGCACGGGCAGGCGCTCGGCGCGGCCCCGGACGGGGACGCTGGGGATGGGGGCCGGGGCCCAGAGGTAGGTGCTCATGGCGGGAGGCGCTTTTCTCGATCGGACGATGGGCTTCAGCCGCGCACCTCGTACACCCCGAGCTTGCGGTGCAGCGGGGATTCGTCGGCGACGAAGAAGAAGGCCGGCTCGGTGGACGACGCGTTGCGCAGCGTCACGCCGGTGTAGCCGGGCACGCAGGCGGTGTCGGCGGCGCCGAGATCGAAGGCATCGCCGTCGTCGGTGCGCAGGCCGGCCGCGCCTTCGATGGCATGGAACACCATGGCCGGCGACCGCGCCGGCAGGCGCAGCGACTGCCCCGGGCGCAGCATCAGCGCGTAGAAGCCCAGGATGTTCTCCGCCGGCGCGCCGGTCTCGGGGTTGACGTACTCGACCTGCACCGCTTCCAGGTCGGGCCGGTCGTCGGCCATGGCCACCAGCGCGGCCCGTGCATCGGCCCAGGGGTAGCGCAGCATCGGGTAGGCGCGGTCTTCGCGGCGGAACACGGGGCTCGGCGCCACACCGCCGCGCGCATAGGCGCGGTCGCCGTGGCCGGGGCGCACGTCCTGGCGCTGCCCGCCGACGACGTAGGAGGTCTCGGTGTAGTAGACGATGGGCAGGTCCAGCACGTCCAGCCACACCACCGGGTCGGATCCGTCGTGGCCGTGCTCGTGCCACAGGCCGGTGGGGGTGAGGATCAGGTCGCCGCGGCTCATCGGGCACTTCTCGCCGTCGACCGTCGTCCACGCGCCTTCGCCCTCGACCACCATGCGCACGGCGTTCGGGGTGTGGCGGTGCGATGGCGCCCACTCCCCGGGCAGCAGCAACTGCATCCCGAGGTACATCGCGGCGCTGGCCTGCATCTTGTCCAGGCCGTGGCCGGGGTTGGCCAGCACCAGCACGCGGCGCTCGGCCTTCTCGATCGGGGTGAGTTCGCCGGCGCGCATCAGCAGCGGGCGGATGGCGGCGTAGCGCCAGGCTGTGGCGCGCGTGCGGCGGGCCGGCACGGTGGGGGGCAGCAGCGCACGCAGGCTGGGCCACAGCGGCACCAGGTTCTGCGCGGTGAGTTCGTCGCGGTAGGACTGCGGCAGGTCTTCGAGTCGGCCCAGGGCTTCCATGGCTCGGCTTCCTTCAGATGGGTTCTCAGGGGGGCTTCAGTCGTCAGGCGTCAGGCATCCGTCGTCAGGCGGTGGCGAGGCAGTGGTCGACCTTCCAGCCGTACAGCCATTCCATCGCGTCGTAGAAGCGCTCCTGGCTGCGGCCTTGCCACAGCGCGTTGCGCACCAGACGCTCGACGCCCGCCGCATGATAGAGGCGGCCCATCTCGCGGCCCGACAGCACGATGCGCGCGGTGCGCGCCACGCGGCTGCGCTGGTAGAGATCGAGCGCGCGGGCCCAGTCGTTGGCGTGCACGCGCAGCGCCTCGCCCAGCGTCACCGCGTCCTCCATGGCCATGCAGGCGCCTTGGGCCATGTACTGCGTGGTCGGGTGTGCGGCGTCGCCCAGGATGGTCGCGCGGCCGTAGACCCAGTGGTCGATCGGGTCCTTGTCGGCGGTGGCCCAGCGCTTCCAGCTGCGCGGCAGGTCGATCAGCTGGCGCGGCTTGGCCGCGATGCCCTGGAAGTAGCTCTGCACCTCCTCCTTGCTGCCGTCGGTGACACCCCATTCCTCGGTCTGGCGCGAATGGAAGGTCACGACGACGTTGTACTGCTCGCCGCCGCGCAGCGGGTAGTGCACGAGGTGGCATTTCGGGCCGGCCCACAGGCTGGCGGCGTTCCACTTCAGATCGTCGGGGAAGTCCTGCCGGTCGACCACGGCGCGGTAGACGACGTGGCCGGTGACGCGCGGCGGGTCGTTGACG
>JBMTXX010000427.1:0-2412 GCA_049453935.1 Rubrivivax sp. | reverse complement strand
CGGCATCACCGGCAGCCACATCCGCGGGCAGAACTCCACCGGCATGGTGATCGTGCGCGACAACCGCGAAGTCACCCCCACCGACGTGGCGCGCGTGGTCGAGACCGCCAAGGCGATCAACATCCCCAACGACCAGCGCCTGCTGCTGGTGGAGCCGCAGGAGTTCGTGATCGACGGCCACGAGGTCAAGGAGCCGATCGGCATGAGCGGCAGCCGGCTCGAGGTGCGCGTGCACATCGTCACCGGCGCGCAGAGCGCGGCCGAGAACATCGTCAAGTGCGTGCGCCGCTGCGGGCTGGAGGTCGAGCAACTGGTGCTCAACCCCAGCGCCAGTGCTGCCGCAGCCTTGACGGCCGACGAGCGGGAACTCGGCGTGGCGCTGATCGACATCGGCGCGGGCACCACCGACGTGCAGATCTACACCGACGGCTCGGTGCGGCACACCGCGGTGATCCCGATTGCCGGCGACCTGATCACCAGCGACATCGCGATGGCGTTGCGCACGCCGACCAAGGACGCCGAGGAGATCAAGGTCGAGTACGGCGTGGCCAAGCAACTGCTGGCCGACCCGGCCGAGCAGATCGAGGTGCCGGGGCTGGGTGACCGGGCGCCGCGTCTGCTCAGCCGACAGGCGCTGGCCGGGGTGATCGAGCCGCGTGTCGAGGAGATCTTCTCGCTCGTGCACCAGGTGCTGCGAGACAGCGGCTACGAGGAGCTGTTGTCCAGCGGCATCGTGCTGGCAGGCGGTACGGCGTCGATGCCCGGCATGGTGGAGCTGGCCGAGGACATCTTCCTCAAGCCGGTGCGCAAGGGCACGCCGACCTATTCCGGGCCGTTGTACGACATGGTCGCCAACACCCGCTCGGCCACCGTCATGGGGCTGCTCGAGGAGGGGCGCCTGGCGCGCTCGCGCGGGCAGCGGGTGGCGCGCCAGACGGGGTCGGTGCAGTCGGCGCTCGGCCGGGTCAAGGACTGGTTCGTGGGCAATTTCTGAGGTTTTCGGGGTGACGTCCCGGCGGTGGCAGCGCAGGCGACGGGGCGTCAGGTGTGTGTGGGCAGTCACGCGGCAAGGCAGGCCGCAACGCAAGGAGCAGCAAAGATGGCCATCGAGATGATCGAGGAATTCGACCAGGGCACGCAGATCAAGGTGATCGGCGTGGGCGGCGGCGGCGGCAACGCCGTTCAGCACATGATCGACAGCGGCGTGCAGGGGGTGGACTTCATCGTCGCCAACACCGACGCGCAGGCGCTCAACCGCAGCGGCGCGCGCACGCTGCTGCAGCTGGGCACCACCGGCCTGGGCGCGGGTGCCAAGCCCGACGCCGGCCGTGACGCGGCCGAGAAGGCGATCGACGCCATCCGCGCCTCCATCGAGGGTGCGCACATGCTGTTCATCACCGCAGGCATGGGCGGCGGCACCGGCACGGGCGCGGCGCCGGTCATCGCCCGCGTGGCGCGCGAGATGGGCATCCTGACCGTGGGTGTGGTCACCAAGCCCTTCGAGTTCGAGGGGCCGCGCCGCAACCGTCAGGCCGACAACGGCGTGAACGAACTGTCGGGCCATGTCGACTCGATGATCGTCGTGCTCAACGAGAAGCTGATCGAGGTGCTGGGTGACGACGTGTCGCAGGAGCAGGCCTTTGCCCACGCCAACGACGTGCTCAGGAACGCGGTGGGCGGCATCAGCGACATCATCCACATGGACGCGCTGGTCAACGTCGACTTCGAGGACGTCAAGACGGTGATGAGCGAGCCGGGCAAGGCCATGATGGGCACGGCCACCGCCGGTGGCCCGGAGCGCGCGCGCAAGGCGGCGGAGTCGGCCGTGGCCTGCCCGCTGCTGGAAGGCATCGACCTGTCGGGCGCCAAGGGGGTGCTGGTGCTGATCGCGGCGTCGCGCCAGTCCTTCCGGCTCAGCGAGTCCAAGACGGTGATGAACACCATCCGCGTGTATGCGCACGAGGACGCGCACGTGATCTTCGGCGCTGCCTACGACGAGACGCTGGGCGACCAGATGCGTGTGACGGTCATCGCCACGGGCCTGACCGGTGTGTCGGCCCAGGCCACGCAGGCGCCGCCGCAGCAGGGCTTACGGGTGATCGGTGGGCGTCCGACGGTGTTGTCTCAGCCGGCGCAAGTCCTGCGCACGGGCACCGACAACGCACCCGTGCTGACGCAGGCCGTCGGCCGCTCGCCGCTCGGCACAGGCACGGGCGAATACGCCGGCCTGGGCACGCCCAGCGTCTGGCGCAACGCACGCTCGCGAGTGGACGCCATGGCCAGCAACGGCATGGACGAGATCGACATCCCGGCCTTCCTGCGCAAGCAGGCGGACTGACCGCGCCGTGAACGCCACTGCCCAACCCCTGGCCCGCTACGCCGCCTGGCGGCGCGCGGGCGACCTCGTGCTGC
>JBMTXX010000426.1:0-2412 GCA_049453935.1 Rubrivivax sp. | reverse complement strand
GCGCGGCGGTCTGAACCCGAAGATGTTCAACAGCTTCCTGGACGGCTCCAAGCCCGCGATCGAGAGCACCGCCGTCAGCAACGCCACCGGGCTGGCGGTGCCCTCCAACGGCCTGCTGTACCCGCCGGCCAGCGTCGAGGACATCCCCTTTGTGACACGCCCCCGCAGCGAGGGCGGCGTGCTCGAGCGCAAGGGCATGGTCGAGGTGATCTCCAGCCTCGAGCCCGACGGCCGCAGGATCCCCTACGACATCCGCATGGGCGTGTGGGTCACGGTGGAGGGCGAGACCGACTACGTGCGCCACTGCTTCGAGGAGTACAACGCCCACACCGACCCGAGCGGGCGCTACTTCACGCTCTACAAGCGCTGGCACCTGATCGGCCTGGAGGTGGGGCTGAGCGTGGCCAGCGTGGCGCTGCGGCGCGAGCCCACCGGCGTGGCCACCGGCTGGAACGCCGACGTCGTGGCCACCGCCAAGCGCGACCTGCGCCCGGGCGAGCTGCTCGACGGCGAGGGCGGCTACACCGTCTGGGGCAAGCTGCTGCCGGCGGCCACCTCGATGGCCCAGGGCGGGCTGCCGCTGGGGCTGGCGCACGGCATCCGTGTCGTGCGCCCGGTGGCCCGCGGGCAGAGCCTGTGCTGGGACGACGTGGCCGTGGACACCGGCACCCGCGCCTACGCGCTGCGGCGCGAGCTCGAGGCCGCCTTCGCGCCGGCAACGGCACAGGCGCAGCCGCGGGCGGCCTGAGGCCTGCGTCCCAGGCCGCTGCGATGCCGTCAGAGGCAGCCCCGCCGCTGCTCGAGGTGCGCGACCTGCGAGTCGCGCTGCCCACCGCGCGCGGGCCGGTGCAGGTGCTGGGGGGTGTTTCCTTCAAGATGGCGCGCGGGCAGACGCTGGGCGTCATCGGCGAGTCGGGCTGCGGCAAGTCGCTGACGGCGCTGGCACTCATGGGGCTGCTGCCGGAAGGCGCACAGGTGTCGGGCGCGATCCGCCTGAACGGCCAGGAGCTGACCACCCTCGACGAACCCGCCATGTGCCGACTGCGCGGCGCGCGCATGGGCATGGTCTTCCAGGAGCCGATGACAGCGCTGAACCCGCTGCACACGATCGGACGCCAGATCGCCGAGCCGCTGCGGCTGCACCGGCGGCTGTCGGCCCCGGCTGCGCGCGCCGAAGCCTTGCGGCTGCTCGAACGCGTGCAGTTGCCGCAGGCTGCGCAACGGCTGGACGCCTACCCGCACCAGTTGTCGGGCGGCCAGCGCCAGCGCGTGGTGATCGCCATCGCGCTGGCCTGCGGACCGGACCTGCTGATCGCCGACGAGCCGACGACGGCGTTGGACGTCACCGTGCAGCGCGAGGTGCTGGACCTGATCGGCGAACTCGTCGCGCAGGACGGCATGGGTCTGCTGCTGATCAGCCACGACCTCGGCGTGATGGCCCGATCGGTCCGGCAACTGATCGTGATGTACGCGGGCCGTGTGGTCGAAAGCGGGCCGACGGCCGAGGTGTTCCGCCGCCTCGCCCACCCGTACACGCGCGGGCTGTTCGCCGCGCGCCCGCGCCTGGGGCTGCCGCGGGGCACGCGACTGGCGACCATTCCCGGCCGGGTGCCTGATCCGGCGAGCTTGCCGCCCGGTTGCGCCTTTGCCGACCGGTGCACGCACGCGCAAGCCGATTGCCGCATGGCCATGCCCGAAGAGATCGCCATCGCAGCCGAACACCACGTGCGCTGCCTGCACCCCCACGGACCGACCTGATGTCGCACGCCCCGAAGGACCTGCCGGACGCACCCGCCGCCCCGGCCTTGCTGGAGGTGCGGCATCTGTCCAAGCATTACCCGCTGCCGCGGGCGCATCTGCTGAAGCCGGCGGACACGCTGCGGGCGCTCGATGACGTGAGCTTTCGCCTGCAGGCCGGCCGCAGCCTGGGCATCGTCGGCGAATCGGGCTCGGGCAAGAGCACGCTGGCGCGCCTGGTGATGGCGCTCGAGACGCCGACCGCCGGGTCGGTGCGGCTCGACGGCGAGGACCTGCATGCGCTGGACGCGGCGGCCCTGCGGCGCGCGCGCGCCCAACTGCAGATGGTGTTCCAGGACCCTTACGGATCGCTCGACCCGCGCCGCACCATCGGCCAGACCGTCTCCGAGCCGCTGGCCGTGCTGCAGCGCGTGCCGCGCGACGAGCGGCTGCAACGCGCCGTCGAGGCCCTGGAAGCCGTGGGCCTGCGCGCCGCCGACCTCGCCCGGTACCCGCACGAGTTCTCCGGTGGCCAGCGCCAGCGCATCGCGATCGCGCGTGCGCTGATCACCCGCCCGCGTCTGATCGTCGCCGACGAGCCGGTCAGCGCGCTGGACGTGTCCGTCCAGGCCCAGGTGCTGAACCTGATGCGCGACCTGCAGGACAGCTTCGGCC
>JBMTXX010000425.1:0-2415 GCA_049453935.1 Rubrivivax sp. | reverse complement strand
CAAAACTGGGCTGCACGGCCCGCACGACGGTGTCGGTGGACGCGACGTCGCGCGCAGCGTGGGCGATGCCCTCGGTCATGGCCGAGGAAGTGTTGGGATTGATTAGGAGCAGTTGCATGGTGATCGGTGGAGGGTGATGTGATTTTGCATACAAAGATTTCCATACCGGTGCACGATTGCACCAGAACAGTGCACCTCGGGTCGGGTTCTTCAGTGCTGTTGCAGAAGGCGATGCAATTTCCATACTGACAAAGGGGTTAGGTGGTGGCACGGTGATTGCGTACGAAGACCTCGATGAATTCGAGTGCGAATCTCCAGTTGTCTGGCTTGGCCAAGCGCTTCGGCGATGCCGTGGCCGTGGCCGGTATCGATCTCCTGATCCCTGGAGGCAGTTACTGCTGTCTGCTCGGGCCGTCGGGGTGTGGGAAGACGTCGACCTTGCGCATGGTGGCCGGCCACGAGACACCTAGCGAGGGTTCGGTATTGCTCGGGGGACGCGACATCACCACCTTGTCGCCGGCGCAGCGTGGCACGGCGATGATGTTTCAGAGCTACGCCCTCTTCCCGCATCTCAGCGTGCTCGACAACGTGGCGTTCTCGGCCAGGATGAAGGGTCAGGACCGCGCCCAGCGCGAGTCGCGTGCGCGGGAATTGCTGGCGCTGGTGGCGATGGAGCCCTACGCGCATCGGCTGCCAGCCGCGCTGTCGGGTGGGCAGCAGCAGCGCGTGGCCTTGGCGCGGGCGCTGATGATGCAGCCCCAGGTGCTGCTGCTTGACGAGCCGTTGTCCGCGCTCGATCCCTTCCTGCGACTGAGGATGCGCGCAGAACTCAAGCGCTGGCACCGGGAACTCGGCATGAGCTTCGTCCACGTGACGCACTCGCAGGAGGAAGCCATGGCGCTGGCCGATCTGGTCGTGGTGATGAACCACGGCCGCGTCGAGCAGGCCGGAACGGCACGTGAGGTCTTCGATCGGCCGCGCACGGAGTTCGTCGCGCGCTTCATCGGCGCACACAACGTCATCGAGACCGCCTCCGGCAAGGTGGCCGTGCGCAGCGATCGTGTCGCGCTGGACGATCCTGACCAGGGGTTGCCTGTCAGCGTCGCGGCCATCGAGTACCAGGGCGCGTTGGTGCAGGTCCATCTGGTGCCTGATGGCGCCGCGCGCGGTGCTGCCGATGACGACGCCGACCGCGGCGCGTGGGTCGCCGTGCTGACGGATGCAGCTTTCTTCGAACGTCCCATCGAACCCGGCCAGCGTTTGGGGATGCGCTGGTCAGACAACGACGCGCACCCTCTCATGCGGTGAGCCCGCTGCCGAAGCGTCATCCCTTCCGTCTTCTTCCAGACCCACTCCAGGAGCAACCGTCATGAGCCACGACACCCCATACCGCAGCGCGACGACGCGCCGCCAGATCCTGAAGACCGCCGGCGCCGCTGCGGTCGCGTCCACCGGCATCGCCGGTGCCCCTTGGGTGCACGCCCAGGAGAAGGTGACGCTTCGCTATCTCGGCACCGCTGTCAACCAGGACAAGACCATCGCCGAGAAGTTCGAGGCCGACACCGGCATCAAGATCCAGTACATCGCCGTGACCACCGACGACGTCACCAAGCGCGCCGTCACGTCGCCCAACTCCTTCGACCTGATCGACACGGAGTACTTCTCCCTCAAGAAGATCATCCCCACCGGCAACCTCAAGGGGATGGACACCAAGCGCATCAAGAACGCCGACAAGATCACGTCGCTGTTCACGCGTGGCGAAGTTGCGGGCCGCAAGGTCGGCGATCAGGGCACAGCCCCGAAGAAGGTGATGTATCTCGAGAAGGAAAGCTCGAAAGGGTTCTCCGCTGCGCCTACCCAGTACATGACGCTGATCCCCACCGTCTACAACGCCGACACGCTGGGCATCCGGCCGGACCTGATCAAGCGTCCGATCGACAGCTGGAAGGAACTGCTCAATCCCGAGTTCAAGGGCAAGGCCTCGATCCTGAACATCCCGTCGATCGGCATCATGGACGCGGCCATGGTGATCGAAGCCATGGGCCTGTACAAGTACCCTGACAAGGGGAACATGACGAAGAAGGAGATTGACCTCACGATCAAGACCCTGATCGAAGCCAAGAAGGCGGGTCAGTTCCGCAGCCTGTGGAAGGACTTCAACGAGTCCGTCAACCTGATGGCGTCGGGAGAGGTCGTGATCCAGTCGATGTGGTCGCCCGCGGTCACCGCCGTGCGCACGAAGGGCATCGCCTGCACCTATCAGCCGCTGAAGGAAGGCTACCGTGCCTGGGCCGCTGGTTTCGGCGTGCCGCGCACGCTTTCAGGGCGCAAGCTTGACGCGGCCTACGAGTTCATCAACTGGTTCCTCGACGGCTGGGCCGGTGCCTACCTCAACCGCCAGGGCTACTACAGCGC
>JBMTXX010000424.1:0-2418 GCA_049453935.1 Rubrivivax sp. | reverse complement strand
ACCAAGTACAGCCAGGCCATGGGCGCGACGTTTCTCGACGAGACCGGCAAGCCCCAGTGGATGGAGATGGGCTGCTACGGCATCGGGGTCACCCGCATCCTCGGGGCGGCCATCGAGCAGAACCATGACGAGCGTGGCATCGTCTGGCCAGCGTCGATCGCCCCATTCCAGGCCGTGGTGTGCCCGATCGGCATGGACCGCAGCGAGGCCGTGCGCACCGCCGCCGAGCGTCTGTATGCGGAGCTGCAGGCGCTGGGTGTCGACGTCCTGCTGGACGACCGAGGTGAGCGCCCTGGCGCCATGTTCGCCGACTGGGAGCTGATCGGTGTGCCGCAGCGCATCGTCGTGTCCGACCGGGGCCTGAAGGAGTCGCTGGTCGAAGTCCAGGGGCGACGCGACGCGGAGCCGGTCAAGGCGCGGGTCGACGAGGCCGCGCGTCTGGTGCGGGAGCGTCTCGGTCTGGCCTGACGTGTCACGTCCGCGCGTGCCGCGCGTGCCGTGTCGCCCCATGAACCGTCGCGACTGTCTGGCTTCGCTCGGCGCCGGCGTGGGTGTCTTCGGGGGCGCCTGTCTGCCGGTCTCGGCGCTGGCCGGTGCGCAGGTCGAGGAACCGCTGGCCGATGCGGTCCGGCTCGTCCTGGCGACGGCCGTGGCATCGCAGGCGCCCCCTCGTCCGGTCTTTGCCCAGGCGGCCGAACGCGCGTCGTTCCTGATCTGGCGTGAGCGAGCCGACGTCCGCCTGTCGCGCCACAAGCCCGAGGCGCAGGCGCGCGCCGATCTGCTGGACACGGTCTGGTACGAAAGCGCCCGTGCCGGTCTCGAAGCCGCGCTGGTGCTCGGGGTGATCCAGGTCGAGAGTGGTTTCCGCAAGTACGCGATCAGTCCGGCAGGCGCGCGCGGCTACATGCAGGTCATGCCCTTCTGGGCGAGGCTCATCGGCGACGGCGACGTTCGGCGCCTCTTCCACCTGCAGACCAATCTGCGTTTCGGCTGCGTGATCCTGCGGCATTACCTCGACATGGAGCGTGGCGATCTGGCCATGGCGCTGGGGCGCTACAACGGCAGCCGCGGTCGCATGGCCTATCCGCAGGCGGTGCTGGCGGCGCGCGCCGGTTGGGCATCGTTGTCCTGACGCACGGTGGGCTGACCAGCGCGGCCCATCGTCGTCATGTCAAGGAAGCACGGGCGTGCGCGGCGCCCAGAGGAGAGCCCGGCCTACAACCCTTGCCACTGCCGCGGCGCCGAGCCGGCCAGGCCGAGCAGCGCCAGCACCCGCTCGACCGTCTCGTCGACCATCTCGTCGATCGACGCCGGCCGATGGTAGAACGCCGGCAGGGGCGGGAAGATGATGCCCCCCATCTCGGTGACTGCGGTCATGTTGCGCAGGTGCGCCAGGTTGAAGGGCGTTTCACGCACCATCAGCAACAGGCGCCGACGCTCCTTCAGCGTGACATCGGCCGCGCGGGTGAGCAGGTTGTCCGACAGTCCATGGGCCACGGCCGCGAGCGTGCGCATCGAGCAGGGGGCGACCACCATGGCGGCCGTGTCGAAACTGCCACTGGCGACACATGCCCCGACGTCACCCGGCGCATGCGCGTGATCTGCACGGGCCTCGAGGGACTTGCGGTCCAGCCCGAGTTCGTGATGGACGTTGAGCACGCCGGCCGGACTGGCCACCAGGTGTGTCTCGACACCCAGCGCGCGTGCGCGGTCGAGCAGTCGCACGCCGTAGACGGCACCGGACGCGCCCGAGATGCCGACGACGAGACGGGTGGGCATCGGTGGCTGTCGGGCGATGTCCCGGCCTCAGGCCGCGGCCTGGGACAGCACCTGCTGCAGCTCACCGCTCTCGTACATCTCCATCATGATGTCGGAGCCGCCCACGAATTCACCGTTGACGTAGAGCTGCGGGATCGTCGGCCAGTTCGAGTATTCCTTGATGCCCTGGCGGATGGCCTCGCTGTCGAGCACGTTGACCGTGGCCAGGTCACCGACCTGACAGGCCTTGAGCACCTGCACGGCGCGGCCGGAGAAGCCGCACATCGGGAACTGGGCCGTGCCCTTCATGAAGAGCACCACGCGGTGGCCCTTGACGATGTCGTCGATCTGCTGATGGATGTCACTCATGGAGGAGCCTCCTCGTACGCTGGATGAAAGTGTGTGTCGTGCAGCCGCTTCCTGAGAGGCGAGCCGTCACGTTGTGAGGGCAGGGTGGATCCACCGCCGCATGGTCGTCAGCATAAGGGATCGCCCGAGGTCCGGTGCCCGTAGGGCTTGCATCCGGTCCTGCATCGGACCTCAACCCCAGCTTGCGCCGGTGCACCGCGCGTGGCCGGCCAGGTCCCGGCGTGTCGACGCGTCCCGGCCACCCGCGGCCCGCAGCAAGCGGGACACAGGCTCGGCTTGCTGATGGCCGTG
>JBMTXX010000423.1:0-2419 GCA_049453935.1 Rubrivivax sp. | reverse complement strand
GGCACTTCGCGGCCCAGCCCTGCCTCGTAGACCTCGAACCAGGTCTGGCGGTCCATGGGCACGGCCAGGGCCTGGCTGATCGTGCCGATGCGGCCCGGGTCGGTGGTGCCGACGACGGGCAGCACGCGCGCCGGGTGGTGCAGCAGCCAGGCCAAGGCGGCGGCGCTGAGGTCGGTGCCGGCGGCCCGGGCGATGCGCTCCAGCACCGCACGCACGCGCGCCGCACCCGGCTCGTCGGCGAACAGGCGGCCGCCAGCCAGCGGCGACCAGGCCATCACCGGCATGCGGTGCTGCTGCGCGTGCGCGAGCTGGCCGTTGGTGAACGGCGCCAGGTGCAGCGGGTGCAGCTCGACCTGGTTGGTCACCAGGCGGTGACGCATGGCCGACTGCAGCAGGTCCACATCCCAGGGCATGAAGTTGGACACGCCAGCCGCGCGGATCTTGCCGGCGTCGATCAGCCCGTCCAGGCAAGCGCCCAGCGCCTGCGCGTCCATCAGCGGGTCGGGGCGGTGGATCAGCAGCACATCGATCGCCTCCACGCACAGGCGCTGCAGCGAGCGGTCGACGCTGGCGCTCACGTGTTGCGGCGTCGTGTCGTAGTGCTTGACGCGGGTGTCGGGCCAGGACTTGGACAGCAGCATGATGTCGGTCTTGGTGACGATCTGCATCTGCGCCTTCAACCCCGGCTGTGCCCGCAGCGCGTCGCCGAACAGCGTCTCGCAGCGGTAGTCGCCGTAGATGTCGGCATGGTCGAAGGTCGTGATGCCCTGATCCAGGCAGGCCTGGATTCGGGCCGCCACGCTGGCAGGCGAGTGGTCGGTCGCCTCTGCCAGGCGCCAAGCACCCCAGACGATGCGGCTGAGGGCAAGTCCGGGGGCAAGGTCGATGCTGGGAACTATGGTCTGGGACATGGCGTGAAGCAAAGAGGGCGGAGGATGTCAGGACGCGGTGGCGTATCTGCCAGGCATCCAGCACAGGTTCAGGAAACCCGGCCGGGCGGACGGCGAGCCGCAGTGCACGCGGCGCGCTGGGAGATCAGCGACGCGGGCCGTTGCCCAGCGGGGTCGGTGGGGTCTGTGCCGGCACACGGCCATAGGTGTGGGCGAGCGAGCAGGTCTTCAGATGCGGGAGCACCTTGGTGCCGAAGATCTCGCACTCGTTCAGGTGAGGATAGCCCGAGAAGATGAAGGCGCGGATGCCCATCTTCATGTAATCGTGGATCTCGCTGATCACCTGGTCCACATCGCCGACGATGGCCGCGCCACAGCCGCTGCGCGCGCGACCGATGCCCGTCCACAGGTGTGGCTCGATGTAGCCGTCGTCGTCGGCCAGCGCGCGGTTGCCGGCCTGGATCGCCACGCCCATGCTGGTGGCGTCCAGCGCGCGGTTGCGGATCTCGCGCCCCTTGTCATCGTCCAGACGCGAGACGAGCTCGGCTGCGTACTCGCGCGCCTCGGCCTGGGTGTCGCGCACGATCATGTGGATGCGCAGGCCGTAATCCAGCACACGCCCGTGCCGCTCGGCGGCTGCGTGTGCGGCGCGCATCCGATCGGCCAGCGCCGGCTTGGCTTCGGGCCACATCAGGTAGGTGTCGCAGTGGGCGCCGCACAGGTCCAGCGCCGGCGGGGTGTAACCCCCGAAGTACAGCAGCGGCCCCCCGTTGGCCTGATAGGGACGCGCAGGGTCGGTGCTCAGGCCGCTGAACTGGTAGACCTGCCCCTGGTAGTCGATGGTGTCGCGCGTCCACGCCTGCTTCAGGATCTCGACCACCTCCCAGGAACGCCGGTAGCGGTACTCGGTGTCGGCCTTCTCCCCGGGGAAGTCCGACGAGATCACGTTCAGCGTCAGCCGCCCGCGCAGGATGTGGTCCAGCGTGGCCACCGTGCGCGCCAGCATGATGGGATGCAGTTCGCCGCAACGGATGGCCGCCAGCAGGTTGATGCGCTCGGTCAGCGGCGCCACGGCCGCCGCGAAGGTCATCGTGTCCTGGCCCACCTGATAGGACGAGGGGCACAGGATGTTGCGAAAGCCCAGTTCGTCGGCGCGGCGCACGATACGGCTGGTGTTCTCCCAGCTGCTGCGCAGGCTGCCGTCGGGCACGCCCAGGTGCCGATAGTCATCGGAGCACAAGGGGGCGAACCACGCCACTTCGGCGGCGTCGAGATCGGCGCCTCGGATCGGTACCACGCTCATCTGCAAGGTCTCCTTCTATTCGCTGCCTGGTCGCCGCCATGAGCCCGGCGCCGGCATCGGATCCACAGCGATCGGGACCATGGGACCCGATCCGCACTTGACGGGCCGCCTCAGCGCCGCCCGAACAGGCCTGCCAGCCAGCCCTTGAAAACGGTCCACATCAGGGCCAGCGCATTCAATTCGGTCGGCTGGACCGGCGGCTTCGGCGACTCAGGCGCCGTCGCGG
>JBMTXX010000422.1:0-2430 GCA_049453935.1 Rubrivivax sp. | reverse complement strand
CCAGCCCCGGCACTTCCAGTCGCACGCGCGCGCCGCCCTGAGGGCTGCGGGTGAGTTCGATCCGGCCGCCTTGCGCCTGGACGATCTCACGCACCACGGCCAGGCCGATGCCGTGGCCGGGCACCTGCTCGTCGGCGCGCACGCCGCGCTCCAGGACGCGCTCGCCGATGCTCGGATCGAAGCCGGGCCCGTCGTCGTCGACATCGACTTCCAGGGTGCCGTCGGGCCGCACGCGGGCGGCGATCGCGACCTCGGCGCCGCACCACTTGAAGGCGTTGTCCAGCAGGTTGCCCAGGGCCTCGGTCGCGTCGCCCTCGTCCAGGCGAACGCGCAGGTCTGGCGCGATGTCGCAGCGGACACGCACCGCCTTGTCGGCATGCACCTTGTGCAATGCAGCGGTCAGGCGCCGCACCGGCTCGGCCAGCGCCAGCGGCGGGGCCAGGGCTGGGGTGCTGCCGCTGGAGGCCCGCTGCAGGTGGTAGGCCACCGCGCGGTCCATGCGGTCGATCTGCTCGTCCAGCCGCGTCTGGAGCGCGGCCTCGACAGCCGCCCCTCGCAGTTCGGCCCGCATCAGCGCCAGCGGTGTCTTCAGGCTGTGCGCCAGATCACCGAGCGCGTCGCGGTAGCGACCTTGCTGCCGGTGCTCGTGGTCGAGGACGCGGTTGAGGTTGTCGGCCAGCGACTGCAGTTCGCGCGGGTGGGGGCCGCCCAGACGCAGGACTTCTCCGGCCTGGAGCCGGCGCAACTCGGCGGCCATGCGCCGCAGCGGACGCAGGCCCCAGTGCAGCACGGTGGCCTGCGCCAGCAGCAGCGCTGCCGCCGCCCCGCCCAGCCAGCCCCACAGGCTGTGGCGCCAGGCCTGCAACTGCGCCTCGTAGGGGCCGAGGTCTTCGGCGACGGCGAAGGTGAAGGGGTGGCTCGTGGCACCTGCGGCCCAACGGATGCCGAATCGCTGGACAAAGAAGGCCTGCGCTTCGCCGTTGCGGATGCGCTCGAATCGTTGCTGACCGGCTGGCAGCGCCTCCAGCAGGGGCAGCGCCGCGGACAGCGTGGACGGGGAGCGCCAGGCAACGCCGCCCTGGCCGTCCAGCACCGCGGCGTAGAGACCTGAACCGGGTTGCTCCATCCGGGGCTCCGGCAGGGACGCGGGCCACTGCAACCGGCCTTGCGGATCGACCTCGGCCGCGGCCATCAGCAGGTAGACCTGGGCGAGCAGCCGGTCCTGGCGCGCCGCGCGCGCGCTGTCGGCGAAGGCGCGGTCGAGCACGAAGGCGGTCAGCACCATGAAGGCGGCCAGCACGGCGGCGGCGCTGGCGGCCAGGCGCGTGGCCAGCGATCGCGTCGGCCGCCGCGGCGCTGTGGCAGGGCCGTTCGCGTCGGCCGTGCCGGCTCCCGTGGGGCCCGTCATCCGTCCGGCGTGCCCAGCACGAAGCGATAGCCTCGCCCACGCAGCGTCTGCAAGGGCTGGCGCCTGCCGTCCGGGTCGATCTTGCGGCGCAGGCGGCCGACGAGCACCTCGATGACATTGCTGTCGCGCTCTTCGTCGTGGGGGTACAGATGCGCCGCCAGTTCTTCCTTGGGCACGACGCGGTGGCGCTGGCGCACCAGGTGCTCGAGCAGGCGGTATTCGAACGACGTCAGGTCCACCGGCGCGCCGTCCAGCGTGACGCGCTGCGCCGACGGCTCGACGGTCAGTGGCCCGCAGACGATGTCGTCGCGCGCGCTGCCCGCCGCGCGTCGCAGCAGTGCCTTCAGGCGTGCCTGCAGTTCCTCGGGCTGGAAGGGCTTGGTCAGGTAGTCATCGGCGCCGGCTTCGAGGCCTTCGACCTTGTCCTGCCAGCGGCTGCGCGCCGTCAGCACCATCACCGGCAGTCGGCTGCCGTCGCGCCGCAGCCGCCGCACCACCTCCAGCCCGGACAAGCCGGGCAAGCCGAGGTCGACCACGGCGGCATCGAAAGGGTATTCGGTGGCACGGTACAGCGCTTCACGGCCGTCACCGCAAACGTCCACCGCGTAGCCCAGGGCCTCCAGGTCGGCGCGCAGCTGGCGCTGCAGGCCCGGTTCGTCCTCGACGATCAGGATGCGCATCGCTGGGCGTCTTGGTGCCGCTGGACGCGCCGGTTCAGCGCATCGCGCCGCTGCGCGCGTCGACGATCACCACCCGGACCTCGCCCTGGCGCGTCAGCACCTTCACGCGATGCTGCTCGCCTTCATCCCGGGCGTCGAGCACGCGGCCTCCGGTGGCGCGTTGCACGCGGGCCACCGCCTGCTCCAGGCTGAGGCGCCCGGACTGGGCGACGAACGCGGCCTGGGCGCCATCGGGTCCACCGCCCCAGCCGGCGGGCCGGGCGCCGGCCGGGGTGCCGCTCAGCAGGCCGGCGCTCGCCAGCGCCGTGATCACCGCCCGCGGTCTCCAGGTTCGCCGTCTGG
>JBMTXX010000421.1:0-2434 GCA_049453935.1 Rubrivivax sp. | reverse complement strand
CCGCCGCGATGCGCGCAAACCGCGCGTGCCCCAGATACGCCCACGGGCTCTGCGGCGCGAAGAAATAGTCGATCACGACGGTCATGCCATGTCCTTCGGCGTATCGGCCGCGTCACGGGCGAGCCGCTGGCTGCGCCAGTACACGTCGTCCCCGCCCAGGCCATCCAGGTTGGCGCGGTTGAGGACGCGCGCCAGCACGAACAGCAGGTCCGACAGCCGGTTCAGGTAGTGACGAGGGGCGTCGTTCACAGCCTCATGCGCACCCAGGCGGACCAAGGCGCGCTCGGCCCGACGCGCGACAGTGCGCGCCACGTGTGCCACCGCCGCACTGCGCGTGCCCGCGGGCAGGATGAACTCCTTCAGGCGTGGCAGCGCCGCGTTGTAATGCGCGAGCGCGCTGTCGAGCCCTGCCACCGCTTCGACGCCGACCAGCGTGTAGCCCGGGATGGACAGCTCGCCACCGAGGTTGAAAAGCTCATGCTGGATGCGCACCAGCAGTTCCCGCACGTCGGCGGGCAGCGGCTCGGCCAGCAGCACCCCGAGGGTCGAATTCAACTCGTCGACGTCGCCCATGGCCTCGACGCGCAGATGATCCTTGGGCACGCGCGACCCGTCGCCAAGACCGGTCGAGCCGTCATCTCCGGTGCGCGTGGCGATCTGGGACAGTCGATGGCTCAAGGTCGGGCTCCTGCAGATGATGTTCGGGCGGCGCGCAGGCAAGTCGTGAAGCGCCCGCGTCAGGCCAACATGGCCGCCCGAGCCCCCTCTGAAGACCCCGGCCCGTTACCACCCAACGGGGGTCATGCTATCAGCGCAGGGTCGCCACTTCGGTGCCATGGGCCTTCAAGGACGGAGCGCGGCGCAGGTGGGTTATCGTCCGATTGCGTCGGCTGCGCATGGTGGACGGGCCCATCGGCCAGGCACCGACAGAGGACACGCGCGGCCGCCTGTCGGAGTGCGGAAGTACCATCTGAAGCCCGAGACGCTTGACGCCAGACCCCACGTTTTCGACGATCGACGAGGTTCCTCCGATGAATGCCCCTCACGACTTCTCCCCCCGCGTCGACCCGCGCCCCGTGCCGGCGGCGATGCTGCAGGCCTTGCGGGCGCGCTTCGGCGAGCGCTGCTCCACCGCGCAGGCGGTGCGCGAGCAGCACGGGCGCGACGAGTCGCCCTTCCCGATCACGCCGCCCGAGGTGGTGGTGTTCTGCGAGAGCAACGACGATGTCGCCGCGGTTGTCGCGCTGGCGCACGAGCATGCCGTGCCGGTCATCCCCTACGGCACCGGCTCCTCGCTCGAGGGCCACCTGCTGGCGGTGCAGGGCGGCGTCAGCGTCGACGTCAGCCGGATGACGCAGATCGTGCGCCTGAACGCTGAGGACCTGACGGTCACGGTGCAGGCCGGCGTCACGCGCGAGCAGCTCAACCGCGAGATCCGCGACACCGGGCTGTTCTTCCCGATCGACCCCGGCGCCAATGCCAGCCTGGGCGGCATGGCCGCCACGCGCGCCAGCGGCACCAACGCCGTGCGCTACGGCACGATGCGCGAGAACGTGCTCGGCCTGACCGTGGTCACCGCCAGCGGCGAGGTGCTGCGCACCGGCACGCGGGCCAGGAAGAGCAGCGCCGGCTACGACCTGACGCGCCTGTTCGTCGGCAGCGAGGGCACGCTGGGCGTGATCACCGAGGTGACGCTCAAGCTCTACCCGCTGCCCGAGGCCGTCAGCGCCGCGATCTGCCACTTCCCCAGTGTGCAGGCCGCCGTGCAGACGACGATCCAGGTCATCCAGATGGGCGTGCCGATCGCGCGCTGCGAGCTGCTCGACGCGAACGCCGTGCGCGCGGTGAACGCGCAGAGCAAGCTGAGCCTGCGCGAGGCGCCGATGCTGCTGATGGAATTCCACGGCAGCGACGCCGGCGTCAAGGAGCAGGCGCAGACCGTGGAGATGATCGCGGGCGAAAACGGCGGCGAGGGCTTCGAGTGGGCCAGCAGCCCCGAGGAGCGCACGCGGCTGTGGACCGCGCGCCACAAGGCCTACTTCGCCGGCATGTCCACCAACCCGGGCTGCCGCACCGTGACCACCGACACCTGCGTGCCGATCTCGCGCCTGGCCGAGATCATCGACATCTCGGTGCAGGAGGCCGCGGCCTCGGGGCTGCCGCACTACATCGTCGGCCACGTCGGCGACGGCAACTTCCACCTCGCCTACCTGGTCAAGGAAGGCGACGACACGCAGCGCGCCACCGCCGAGCGGCTGAGCATGCAGATGGTGCAGCGCGCGATCGCGCTCGAGGGCACCTGCACCGGCGAACACGGCATCGGCCTGCACAAGATGGGCTTCCTGCTCGACGAGGCCGGTGCCGGCGCGGTGGACATGATGCGGCAGATCAAGCGCGCGCTCGACCCGCGCAACATCATGAACCCGGGGAAGAT
>JBMTXX010000420.1:0-2436 GCA_049453935.1 Rubrivivax sp. | reverse complement strand
TGCAGGGCCTGCGCGGCCCGCGCGGCGCGGGCGTCGGCGGTCTCGTGCTGCGTGCCGGTGGCCAGCGCCACCAGCCGTGCGGCCAGTGCCTCGACGTCGCCCAGCGGGAAGCAGGCGCCCTCGGGCAGGCCCATCTCCAGGTGGGGCGAGATGTCGCTGGCGAGCACCGGCAGGCCGTGGCCCAAGGCTTCCAGCAGCGCGATCGGCAGCCCTTCGTGCGACGAGGGCAGCACGAACAGCCCGGCGTGGGCGTACAGGGCCTGCAGCGTCGCACCGGACTGGAAGCCGGTGCACACGACATCGGGCTGCGCGGCCGCGGCCGCACGCACCTGCGCGGCGTAGGGGTCGGCGTGGTCGGCCGCACCCACCAAGGCCAGACGCCAGCCCGGCAGGTGCGGTCGGGCGCGCGCGAAGGCCTGGATCAGGTCGAGGTGGCGCTTTTCCGGCACCAGGCGGCTGACCAGCAGCACGTAGCGTCGTGGCGTCAGGTCGAAGGCGCCCAGGGCCTGCGGGTCTGCAGGCTCGCCGTCCGGGGCGGTCAGCCCGTTGGCGATCCGGATGCCGCGTCGGCCGTGCGCGCGGGCGACGTCCTGCTCGATCGTGCGCGAGATCACGATCAGCTCGTGCGCCCAACGCGCGGCCGCGCGCTCGCCCAGGCGCAGCGCGGTGCGGGCCAGCGTGCCCCATTTCTGGCGCTGGTAGTCGGGCCCGTGGTGGGTGACGACCACGCGCAGCCCCAGCAGCCGCGCCAGCGGCGTCCACAGTGCCGGGCCGATGGCCTGGATGTGCAGCACGTCCGGGCGCAGCACCAGCCCGGCATGCAGCACCGCCGCCAGGGTGTGCAGCACGGCCTCCAGGTGCTTGTGGCGCGGGGCCCACAGCCGGCGCAGCGCCACACCCCGCCACGACGCCCCGACGTCTGCAGGTTGATAAGGCGCGCGCGTCAGCACCGTGACACGACAGCCCAGCGCCGCCAGCCGGGGGCACAGCTGCTCGGCGTGCGTCTCGACCCCGCCCTGCACGCCCGGCAGGCCGCGCAGGCCGGCCCAGGCGATGTGCAGCGCGCGCGTGGCGGCGGCCTCGGGGCGGTCCACACCGCGGTGCGCGTGGCCCTCCATGGCGCGTTCCGCACGGCGCATCGTGTCGTGATCGCCCGCTGGCTGCATCAGGTCGTGAGGGTCCACGCGACGGGTCATGTCGCGGCCACCGGGGTGCCCTGGGGGCGTCGCGGCAGCGCCGTGCAGGCCTGCAGCACCTCCACCGCCAGGCGGCGCCAGTCGTGACGCTCGCGCACCAGCTCGGCGCCGTGGCGCCCGAGGGCTGCGGCCCGCGGCGGGTCGTCCAGCAGCGCCCCGATCTGCGCGGCCAGCGCCGCCACGTCGTCCACCGGCGCCGTCAGCCCCGTGTGCCCGGGCACCACCAGGCCGCGGTAGAAGGGCCGCTCCCACACCGCTGCCGGCAGGCCGCAGGCCATGGCCTCGAGGCAGGTGCCGGGCAGGCCTTCGTAGTAGGAGGTCGAGGCGTAGACGCGGCTGCGGCGGTACCACGGTGCGATGTCGCCGAAGGGCACGCGCCCGGCCCAGGTGATGTGCGCGGCCAGATCGCGCAGCGTGGCGCGCAATCGCGGGCCGTCGCTGCCGTCACCGACGATGGCGATGCGCACCTGCGGCCGCTGCGCCACCAGCGCGCGGCACAGCTCGGCCATCGGCACGCTGCCTTTCTCGCGCTCGAGCCGGCCGCAGAACAGCACGTCGATGTCGCGCGCCGCGTCGTCGGCCGCCGGGTGGAAGCGCGAGAGGTCGACCCCGTTGGGGATGACCGCGATGCCGTCGTGCCGCCCGTAGCGGGCGAGCTCCTGCCGGCCGCGCTCGGTCAGCGTGATGACGGTGCGCGCCTGGGCGAGCAGGTGGTGCTCGATCATCCGCTTCAGCGCCACCGACAGCGGGTTCCAGCGGCTGCGCACCAGATCCTGCGGGTCGAAGCGCCCGGAGATGCCGAGATAGGTGCTGTGCGGTGTCAGCACCAGCGGCAGCCCGGGCGGCAGCAGCAGGCCCGGGATCAGCGGCGGCATGTGCAGCAGCACGGCCTGCGCCGGCCCACGCTCGCGCAGCAACTGCTGCAGCCGCCGCCGCGCGGCCCACCCCCAGCGCAGCAGCCCGAGCCGGTTGTCAGCCACCGGGATCGACAGCACCTCCACCCCGGGCCAGGGCCCCAGCCCGGGCAGCAGCCGTCCGGTGATCAGCACGACCGGCGGCGCACCGGGCGGCAGATGGCCGAGGAAGCTGTCCAGGTAGCGGGCGATGCCCTGGACCGAATCGAACTGGGGGTAGAGGACGACGATCAAGCGGGTGCGGGCCGTGACGATGGCGATGCGGTGATCGTCGGGCCCCGGGCGGGTGCGGCGCTTGAGGGTGGGCAAGGGTGGGCTGCGGCGGC
>JBMTXX010000419.1:0-2440 GCA_049453935.1 Rubrivivax sp. | reverse complement strand
CTGGTGGTGCTGGCCGGCGAGATCACGACCAACGCGCACGTGGACTACATCCAGGTCGCGCGCGACACGATCAAGCGCATCGGCTACGACAACACCGAGTACGGCATCGACTACAAGGGCTGCGCGGTGATGGTCTGCTACGACAAGCAGTCCAACGACATCGCCCAGGGCGTGGACCACGCCAGCGACGACCACCTGAACACCGGTGCCGGCGACCAGGGCCTGATGTTCGGCTACGCCTGCGACGAGACGCCCGAGCTGATGCCCGCGCCGATCTACTACGCGCACCGGCTGGTCGAGCGCCAGGCGCAGCTGCGCAAGGACGGCCGCATGCCCTACCTGCGCCCGGACGCCAAGAGCCAGGTGACGATGCGTTATGTGGACGGCAAGCCGCACTCGATCGACACCGTGGTGCTGTCGAGCCAGCATGCGCCCGAGTGGAGCCTGGGCACGAAGATGAAGCCCGAGTTCGTCGAGGCCGTGGTCGAGGAGATCATCAAGCCGGTGCTGCCGGCGCAGTGGCTGAAGGACACGCGCTACCTCGTCAACCCGACCGGCCGCTTCGTCGTCGGCGGCCCGCAGGGCGACTGCGGCCTGACCGGGCGCAAGATCATCGTCGACACCTACGGCGGCGCCTGCCCGCACGGCGGCGGCGCCTTCTCGGGCAAGGATCCGTCCAAGGTCGACCGCTCGGCCGCCTATGCCGCGCGCTACGTGGCCAAGAACATCGTCGCCGCCGGCCTGGCCCGGCAGTGCCAGATCCAGGTGGCCTACGCCATCGGCGTGGCGCGGCCGATGAACGTGACGGTCTACACCGAAGGCACCGGCGTCATCCCCGACGAGCAGATCGCCGCGCTCGTCAACGAGCACTTCGACCTGCGCCCCAAGGGCATCATCCAGATGCTGGACCTGCTGCGCCCGATCTACCAGAAGACCGCCGCCTACGGCCACTTCGGCCGCGACGAGCCCGAGTTCTCCTGGGAGCGCACCGACAAGGCGCCGGCGCTGCGCGCGGCGGCCGGTCTCTGAGGCCTGCCGCCAGCGGCCTGCGACGCGCACCCGTCATCTGAAGCTTGCACCATGACCCTCCTCGAAGGCTACCGCCCGAGTGACTTGTCGGCCGAGGCGGTGCAGGCCACGCGCGGGCCGCTGCTGCTGATCTTCGGCATCGATGCTTGCGGGCACTGCCGCGCGGCGCAGCCGGCGATCGAGGCGGCGCTGCGCGCCCATCCGGGGGTGGCGGTGCGGCAGATCGAGGACGGCCCGGGGCGTCGCCTGGGTCGGGTTTTCAGGGTCAAGCTCTGGCCCACACTGGTGTGCCTGTCGGACGGCCGCGAGGTCGCCCGCGTGGTGCGCCCGCGTGAGGCGGGGCCGGTGGCCGAGGGGCTGGCGGCGATCGACGTTGCCGTCGCCTATGCCCCTGCAGGCCCGGCGGCGCCCTCGGGCGCTCAGGACCAGACGTAGATCTCGTCGCGGCCTTCGTCCCAGCCGATGAAGGTGGCGACCACCACGCGCGGCAGATCGCCGTCGACCCCGGGCACCTCGTGGATGCAGCGGGTGTTGAAGAAGTAGAGGTCACCCGGCTCCAGATCGACGGTGACCTGCTCGATGTCGTTCGAGCGGGCGTAGTCGTGGAAGGTGCGCGTGCGCAGGTAGGGGTCGATCTCGGGCTGCCACAGGCAGCGGTGCAGCGTGCACTGCGCCGACAGGCCGTCGCGCTGCGCGTTCTGCAGCACCAGCACGCCGGCGAACTGGTGCTCGAAGCCGTGCACCGCGTAGTCCGCCCGCTTCTCGCGCAGGCGCACCGAGTCGAAGTGCGGCGCGTAGGTGTAACCGCCGTAGTGGGCGCGGATGATGGCCGGGCCGTATTCGCGGCCGTCGGGCTCGCGCGCCGTCATCACCCGCTTGGCGCCGGCCACCGACTGCAGCGCGCCGTACAGCGTCTTGACGGGGTCGTCGCCCTGCGAGAACAGCCGCTCGAACAGCGCGTGCGTCTCCTGGCTGTGGGCGAGGAAACCGTCCAGGTCGGAGCCGCGGTAGCCCAGGCTGGTGCCGATGTCGATGCGGGCCTTGCCGGTGGAGGCGGCCGATTCCCAGGCGTAGCGGTTCTCGGCGCTGCGCCCTTCGCGGTAGTAGCCCTCGGGGATCGCCCGCTCACGAAAGGCTTCCGGCGTGGGCTGCCCCGGGTCGTAGAGCAGTTCCTCGCGCACCAGACGGCGCATCAGCGCCTGACAGGCTTCTGGCGCGTAGGCCTTGCGGAACACCAGCGCGGGCACCTCGGCCCTCGCCAGCGCGGCCAGCGCGTCGGGATGCTGCCGCAGGATCGTGGCGGCGTCGGGCTCGCTGAGTTGCCAGGGCGTTCTTGTCGACATCTCGAGGGCTCCCGTCCGGGAAGGCATTCCGGACCGCTTGCAGTCTATGTGGCGGCGCCGGCCGACGG
>JBMTXX010000418.1:0-2442 GCA_049453935.1 Rubrivivax sp. | reverse complement strand
GCGCCAGCCAGGGCACGGTGACGGTCATGGGCCACGACGTCGTGGCCGACTACGCGGCGGCGCGCAAGTCGCTGGGCATCGTGCCGCAGGAGCTGGTGTTCGACCCCTTCTTCACAGTGCGCGAGACGCTGCGCATCCAGAGCGGCTACTTCGGCGTCAAGGGCAACGAGGCCTGGATCGACGAGGTGCTGTCCGAGCTGGGCCTGGCCGACAAGGCCGGCGCCAACATGCGGCAGCTGTCGGGCGGCATGAAGCGGCGCGTGCTGGTGGCACAGGCGCTGGTGCACCGCCCGCCGGTGATCGTGCTGGACGAGCCGACCGCTGGGGTCGACGTCGAACTGCGGCAGATGCTGTGGAAGTTCATCGCGCGCCTGAACCGCGAGGGCCACACCGTTCTGTTGACCACGCACTACCTGGAAGAGGCCGAGGCGCTGTGCGGCCGCATCGCGATGCTCAAGCAGGGCCGCATCGTCGCCCTGGACCGCACCTCGGCACTGCTGGCCGGCACCGCCAGCACGATGCTGCGCTTCAAGACCGACGACACCCTGCCGCCGGCGCTGACCGCGCAGGCGCGAGTGACCGGGCGCATCGTGCAACTGAAGGCGCATGATGCGGCCGAGGTCGAGGCCCATCTGGCGGCACTGCGCCAGGCCGACGTGCGCGTGGAAGACATCGAGATCGGCCGCGCCGATCTGGAGGACGTGTTCGTGGAGATCATGAGCGGCGCGCGCGGGGGCACATCGTGAGCCTGTCCGGTACCCTGCCGCTGCTGCGCAAGGAAGTGCTGCGGTTCTGGAAGGTGGCGGTGCAGACCGTGGGCGCGCCGGTGCTGACGGCGCTGCTGTACCTGCTGATCTTCGGCCATGTGCTGGAAGAGCACGTCGAGGTCTTCCCCGGCGTGCGCTACACCAGCTTCCTGATCCCGGGCCTGGTGATGATGAGCGTGCTGCAGAACGCGTTTGCCAACAGCAGTTCCTCGCTGATCCAGAGCAAGATCACAGGCAACCTGGTGTTCCTGCTCGTCACGCCGCTGTCGCCGCTGTCCTGGTACCTGGCCTACGTGGGCGCGTCGATGGTGCGTGGCCTGGCCGTGGGCTGCGGCGTGCTGTTCGTCACTGCGTGGTTCGCGCCGCCCGGCCTGGCCGAGCCGGCGTGGGCGCTGGTGTTCGCGCTGCTGGGCGCGGCGATGCTGGGCACGCTGGGCCTGATCGCCGGGCTGTGGGCCGAGAAGTTCGACCAGGTCGCGGCCTTCCAGAACTTCCTGATCATGCCGCTGACGTTTCTGTCCGGGGTGTTCTATTCGGTGCACTCCCTGCCCGGCTTCTGGCAGGCGGTGAGCCACCTCAACCCCTTCTTCTACATGATCGACGGCTTCAGGCGGGGCTTCTTCGGCGCGAGCGACGTCTCGCCCTGGGTCAGCCTGGCCGTGGTGGGCACGAGCTTCGCGGTGCTGGCCGCGATCGCGCTGCGCCTGTTGGCCACGGGCTACAAGATCCGGTCCTGACCCGGGTGCCCGGCTCCCAGGTCAGGACGTCGCGACACCGATGCTCAGCGCCCGATGACGCGCGCCATCTCCAGCACCTTGTTGGAGTAGCCCCACTCGTTGTCGTACCAGGCCACCACCTTGACGAAGGTGCTGTCCAGCGCGATGCCGGCCTCGGCGTCGAAGACGCTGGTGCAGGGCTCGCCGCGGAAGTCGGTGGCCACGACCTTGTCCTCGGTGTAGGCGAGCACGCCCTTCATCGGGCCGGCCGCCGCCGCCTTCATCGCCTCGCAGATCTGCGCGTAGCTGGCCTCGCGCTGCAACTCCACCGTCAGGTCGACGACCGAGACGTCGGACGTGGGCACGCGGAAGGCCATGCCGGTGAGCTTCTTGTTGAGCTCGGGGATCACCACACCCACCGCCTTGGCCGCGCCGGTGCTGGAGGGGATGATGTTCTCGAGGATGCCGCGGCCGCCGCGCCAGTCCTTGTTGCTCGGGCCGTCCACGGTCTTCTGCGTGGCGGTGGCCGCGTGCACGGTCGTCATCAGGCCGCGCTTGATGCCGAAGGTGTCGTTCAGCACCTTGGCCACAGGCGCCAGGCAGTTGGTCGTGCAGCTCGCGTTGGAGACGATGGCCTGGCCGGCGTAGCTGGCGTGGTTGACGCCGTAGACGAACATCGGCGTGTCGTCCTTGCTCGGCGCGCTCATGATGACCTTCTTCGCCCCGGCGTCGAGGTGCTTCTGCGCCGTCTCCTTGGTGAGGAACAGGCCGGTGGACTCCACCACCACGTCGGCGCCGACCTCACCCCAGGCCAGCGCGGCCGGGTCCTTCAGCGCCGTCAGGCGGATACGACGGCCGTTGACCACCAAAGTCGAGCCGTCCACCGCGATCTCGCCACGGAAGCGCCCGTGCACGCTGTCGTACTTCAGCATGTAGGCCAGGTAGTCGGGCTCGAGCAG
>JBMTXX010000417.1:0-2465 GCA_049453935.1 Rubrivivax sp. | reverse complement strand
CGATCGCGGCAGAGGTCGCGCACTTCGACGCCGCGCGCCAGCGCCTGACGCTGGTGACCAACGGCGGCGGCGCCGGGGTGATGGCCGCCGATGCCGCGGCGCGCGCAGGCGTGGAACTGGCCGCCCTTCCCGCCGACATGGTGGCCGCCCTGGACGCCGGACTGCCGGGCAACTGGTCGCGCGGCAACCCGGTGGACATCATCGGCGACGCACCGGTGGCGCGCTACGTGCACACGCTGCGCACGCTGCTGGCCGACCCGGCCAGCGGCACGCTGCTGTTCATGCACGCCCCCACCGCGATCGTGCCCAGCGCCGAGATCGCGCAGGCGCTGGTGCCGCTGGCGCAGGCCGCGCCCGGCCGACTGCTGGCCAGCTGGCTCGGCGGACCGGCGCTGGCGGAGGCGCGCGCCCTGTTCGAAGCCTCGGGCATCGCCTGCCACGACACGCCCGAGGCAGCGGTGCGCGCCTTCTCGATGCTGGTGGAATACCGGCGCAACCAGTTGCAGTTGATCCAGGCGCCGCCGGCCAGGCTGGCGCGGGCCGCCGGATCGGCGGACGCCGACGCGCGGGCCGAGATCGGCGCGCTGATCGACCAGGTGCTGGCCAGCGGCCGCGAGTGGCTGAGCGAGCCCGAAGCCAAGGCCCTGCTCGCGGCCTGCGGCATCCCGGTCGTGCGGACGCAGGTGTGCGCCCCGACCGCGCAAGCCGCCGCACAGGTGGCGGCGTCCATCGGCTTCCCGGTGGCGCTGAAGGTGCTGTCGCCAGAGATCTCGCACAAGAGCGACGTCGGCGGCGTGGTGCTGAACCTCGAGACGCAGGAGGCGGTGCACCGCGCAGCGGGCGAGATCCTCGCCCGCGTGGCGCAGCGCCGTCCCGATGCCCGCGTCGATGGCTTCACGGTCCAAGCCATGGTGCGACGGCCGCGTGCGCTCGAACTCATCGTCGGCAGCAGCCTGGACCCTCAGTTCGGGCCGGTGCTGCTCTTCGGTCAGGGGGGGACGGCCGTCGAAGTGCTGGCCGATCGCGCCATCGCCCTGCCCCCGCTGAACGAGCCGCTGGCGCGTGCGCTGATCGAACGCACACGGGTCGCCCGTCTGATGCGCGGCTTCCGCGACGTGCCGCCCGTCGACGAAGCCGCCGTGATCGCGGTGCTGACCGCTGTGTCGGAACTGCTGGCAGCACACGCACGCATCGTCGAACTCGACATCAACCCGTTGCTGGCCGACGCCGAGGGCGTGATCGCCCTGGACGCGCGGGTGCGCGTCAGCGCCGCCGCACCGGGTGGGGCGGCACGCTTTGCCATCCTGCCCTACCCGGAGCACCTGCAGCAGCGACTCGACTGGCAAGGTCGATCCCTGACCCTGCGCCCGATCCGGCCGGAGGACGAGGCCGGACACCAGGCCTTTCTCGAGGCCATCGACCCGCTCGATCTGCGCATGCGTTTCTTCCACAGCCGTCGCACCCTGGAACGCAGCGAGTTGGCGCGGTTGACACAGATCGACTACGACCGCGAGATGGCGCTGATCGCCACCGAGCGCGACGACGATGGCACCGAACACACGCTGGGCGTCGCGCGCGCGGTGTGCGACCCGGACAACGAAGAGGCCGAGTTGGGCATCCTCGTGCGCTCAGACCTCAAGGGCGGCGGTCTCGGGGACGTCCTGATGCGCGCGCTGATCGCCCACCTTCAAGACAAAGGCACGCGCTGGCTGGTGGCACACGTGCTGAAGGACAACCCGCGGATGCTCGACCTGGCGCGCGACCTCGGATTCGAGCCCGACCCGACCTTCCCGGACCCGGAGGCGGTGAAGCTGCGGCTGGCGCTGCAGGCACCCCCGGCGGACCGCTGACGGCAGGCGATCGCACCGCCACACGGATCGCCAGCCACCGCCAAGCGCCAATGGCAGCGTCTGCGCTTGCGTTGGCGCAAACAAGGCGGGGCAAACCGCACTGTTCAAGGCCCACACCGTTAGCACTCGAATTCGATGAGTGCTAATATTTCATGGAACCTGGTCCTCAGGGTTTACTCTCAGGAAACCATGAACATGAACACCAGCACCGCTCTCGCCGTCCGCGACCCGTGGTCGCTCGTCCCCTCGCTGGGCAACCTGGACGCCTACATCAGCGCCGTCAACCGGCTGCCCATGCTTTCCTTGCAGGAGGAGACCTCGCTCGGCCGCCGCCTGCGCGACCACGGGGATCTGGAAGCGGCCGGCCGGCTCGTGCTGTCGCACCTGCGGCTGGTCGTCTCCGTGTCGCGCCAGTACCTGGGTTACGGCTTGCCGCAAGGCGACCTGATCCAGGAAGGCAACGTCGGACTGATGAAGGCCGTCAAGCGCTTCGACCCGGAACAGGGCGTGCGGCTGGTCAGCTACGCACTGCACTGGATCAAGGCCGAGATCCACGAGTACATCCTGAAGAACTGGCGCATGGTCAAGGTCGCGACGACCAAGGCCCAGCGCAAG
>JBMTXX010000416.1:0-2482 GCA_049453935.1 Rubrivivax sp. | reverse complement strand
GACGACGCTGTCGGCGTTCCGGTTCGGGTGAGGGTGACCGCCGCCACGGGTGTGCGCATTCCGGCGGAGTTCCAACTTGATATGGGACGGGCGAGCATTTCGCGCAACGGATGCGGCGATCAGGTGATCGATCCCTTGCGAGCCGAGCGTGGCGGCGCGTTGCTCGATGCACGCCAGCGGCGTCTCTCGGCGCCTCCTCTGCGCCGAAGAGCGCTACACCCGCAGGACGGGTTCTCCGTAAAGCGACATGGTGGCGTCATGCGTCAGAAGCCGCAAGGGCTCGGCGCGTGCCTGCGCGACCAGGAGACGATCGAACGGGTCCTGGTGATGTGGCGGCAGCGACGCCACGGCCGCCGCATGGGCCGGTGTGATCGGCAGCATGCGGTAGCCAGCCTCGTCGAAGTAGCCCAGCGCCTCGGCCCCTGAAATAGGCGTGTCGCCACGACCAAGCCCGTGCTTGATGGCGATCTCACACACACTGACGGCGCTGACCCAGACCTCGTTGGCCGGCTCGGAGATCAGGGCACGGGCGGGCAGTGCAGGGGCATCGGTGATGGCCCAGAGGGCGATGTGGGTGTCGAGCAGGAGGTTCACCGACCTTCACCCGTTCGGGGACCGAGCAGCGAGAACGGGCGGTCCGGGCTCGAGGAGCTCGGCGTCGGCCACAGGCGGTGAATCACCTGTCGGGCCGGAACCACCGGACGCACCGAGAAACAGGGCGGCCACCTCGGCCTGGTGGACGTCGATGGAGGCCGGCACCTCGAACCGACCCCGCGCCACGCCCAGGCGACGCGCCGCTGGAGCCTTCTCGATCGGCACCAGCCGCGCCACCGGCCGGCCGTTGCGAGCAATGACGACCTCGGCCTCACGGCCCTCCTCGACGGCCTGCACCAGGCGCGACAAGGTGGACTTGGCTTCGAGCATGTTGACGGGCGGCATCATGGTGCGCATCCTCGGGCGGTGGCCATTCCTGTTCCCCGTGCGCCTGCACACGCCGACGAGCGGGACTCGCACCGAGCGGGCGGCACGAAAGCCCATGGAATGAAACGGCAAGGCACGAACGGGTTTCCGGCTTGACTCTGGTCTGGTCTGGCCAATGTAGTGGATCCATTGTTTCAAGACCAGCTCCGGTAGGATGAACGCGCTGTGCGTGCAGGCGTCCAGGCCGCAGGCGCCCTCCAGACCTCGTGCCGGCACCCCCCGGTATCGCCGACGCCCACCCTTCGATCCCATGAACACCCCCCTGCGCCCAGCCACCTACGACCTCCAGGGCGCCATCGCGGTGGTGACCGGCGGGGCCAGCGGCATCGGTGCCGAGATCGCGGCGCACCTGCGGCGCAGTGGCGCCATCGTCGCCGTCTGGGACTGTGCCGAGGTCGGCAGCGAACTGGGCTGGCAGGTCGACGTCAGCGATCTGGCCACCGTCGAGAAGGCCGCCGCCGAAGTGAAGCAGCGCCTGGGCGGGATGGACATCGTCGTGAACAGCGCAGGCTTTGCGGGCGCCACGGTGCCCGTGGCCGAACAGGACCCGGCGGCCTGGCGGCGCATCATCGACGTCAACCTGACGGGCACGTTCAACGTGTGCCGCGCGTCCATCCCCTACCTCAGGGAGCGCGGGGCGGGGCGCATCGTCAACATCGCGTCCCTGGCCGGCAAGGAGGGCACGCCCAATGCGGCCGCGTACAGCGCCGCCAAGGCGGGCGTCATCGCGCTGACGAAATCCCTGGGCAAGGAGCTCGCCACCAGCGGCGTCCTCGTCAACGCCATCGCCCCGGCGGCGGTGCGCACGCCCATCCTCGAGCAGATGTCGCCGTCGCACGTCCAGACCATGATCGCCAAGAGCCCGATGCAGCGCCTGGGAGAGGTCGAGGAGGTGGCCGAGTTGGTGATGTGGCTGTGCTCGGGCTCGTGCACCTTCAGCACCGGCGCCGTCTTCGACCTGTCGGGCGGGCGCGCGACCTATTGAGGCTGCTGCGCCTGCCCAGGCGCGCCGCCGGCGAGCGCCCCCTCGATAATCCGGGTTACGCCGTCCCGGCGCGCCGCTTCGGTGCGCCACGGGCCTGCCAGCCCTGCGCTGGCGCCCTTGCCTGCCGCACCCGCCTGCGGCCCCCACGATGTCCAGCCCGCTTGCAGACACCATCGCCGCGCAGGTGCGCCGCCGCCGCACCTTCGCCATCATCTCGCACCCCGACGCCGGCAAGACCACGCTGACCGAGAAGCTGCTGCTGTTCTCGGGCGCGATCCAGATCGCCGGCTCGGTCAAGGCCCGCAAGGCCAGCCGCCACGCCACCAGCGACTGGATGGAGATCGAGAAGCAGCGCGGGATCTCGGTGGCGTCGTCGGTGATGCAGATGGAGTACGGCGACTGCGTCATCAACCTGCTCGACACGCCCGGCCACCAGGACTTCTCGGAAGACACCTACCGCGTGCTGACCGCCGTGGACGCCGCGCTGATGGTGATCGACGCGGCCAACGGCGTGGA
>JBMTXX010000415.1:0-2483 GCA_049453935.1 Rubrivivax sp. | reverse complement strand
GGCGGCAACACCATGATCGCCTTCGTGACCGACCCGGACGGCTACAAGATCGAGTTGATCGAACGGCCTGCCATGGCCGGCTGAACGCAAAGGCGCTGGCCACAGTGGCGGCGGACGCGTTCAGCCGCCGCGCAGGGCACAAGCCTCCCGCGCCAGTTGGGTGATGCGTGACCAGTCGCCCGCCTCGACGGCGTCAGACGGGGTCAGCCAGGAGCCACCGCACACCGGTACGTTGCCCAGCGCAAGGAACTCCGGCGCGCTGCGCGCCGTGATCCCGCCGGTCGGGCAGAAGCGCACCTCGGGGAAGGGCCCGCCCAGGGCTTTCAGCATGGGCACGCCGCCGGCGGCTGTGGCAGGGAAGAACTTCAGGAAGTCGTGGCCTTCGGCCTGCGCCTGCATCACCTCGCTCGCCGTGGCCACGCCAGGCAGCAGCGGCAGGCCCAGGCCACGGCAGGCGTCCGCCACCGCGGTGGTATAGCCCGGGCTGACGGCAAAACAAGCGCCCGCCGCCTGCGCCTGGCGCGCGTCGGCGGGCGAGCGGACCGTGCCGGCACCCACGAAGGCCTGTGGCACCTGCGAGGCGATCGCCTCGATGCAGCCCAGGGCCACCGGCGTGCGCAGCGTGACCTCGAGCACGCGTACGCCCCCCTCAACGAGGGCCTGCGCCAGCGGGACGGCATCCTGCAAGCGGTGGAGCACGATGACCGGGATGACCGGGCCGTGCGCGGCAAGTTCGATCGGTTGCATAGCCTTCATCGGCGGTGTCTCCATGCAAGGGGGGCGATCATGCCCCAAGGGAATGCGCGGGGCACGTCGGCGCGTCTGGCATCCAGATCACAGCCAGGTCACCGCGCCTTCCTCGGCGCTGCGGACATGGCGGCGCATGCCTGCGAAGAGGTCCCGCCCCATGCCACGCGCGGCGTCCTCGGCCTGCAAGCTGGATCTGGGGGCCGGCGTGCGGGCCGACCAGTCGGCCTCCTCGACCAGCACCTCCAGGCGGCCCGCGACCGCATCGAGCCGGATCACATCGCCGTCACGCACCCGTGCCAGCGGCCCGCCATCGAGGGCCTCGGGGCAGACGTGGATGGCCGCCGGCACGGTGCCCGAGGCTCCGCTCATGCGCCCGTCGGTGACGAGCGCGACCCGGTGACCGCGCCGCTGCAGCACCGCCAGCGGCGGCGTCAGCTTGTGGAGCTCGGGCATGCCGTTGGCGCGCGGGCCCTGGAAGCGCACGACGACCACGACATCGCGATCGAGTTCGCCGGCCCCGAAGGCAGCGTGCAGCGCCTCCTGGGAGTCGAAGACCCGCGCCGGTGCCTGCACGACATGGCGGTCCCCGGGCACGGCCGAGACCTTGATCACGGCCCGGCCCAGCCGGCCCTGCAGCACGCGCAGGCCGCCCGTGGGCGAGAACGGTACGCTGGCCGTGCGCAACACATCGGCATCGGCGCTGCAGGCCGGCAGGTCCTCCCAGTGCAGGTCGGACACCGTCGGTTCGGCTGGCGCCGGCGCGGTCGCCTCGGGCGCGGCATGCACGACGGCCGGACCGACCCGACGCACCGGTCGCATCCCCTGCCCCGCCATCCCGCGCGGCGAGAGCGCCCCCGCGTCGGCATGCATCAGACCGGCGCCCATCAGTTCTCGCAGCACGAAGCCGGGACCGCCCGCGGCCTGGAAGGCGTTGACGTCGGCGCTGCCGTTCGGGTAGACACGTGCCAGCAGTGGCACCACCGCCGACAGCGCGTCGAAATCGTCCCAGTCCACCGTCAGGCCTGCGGCACGCGCCACCGCGACCCAGTGGATCAGGTGGTTCGTGGAGCCGCCTGTGGCGAGCAGCGCGACCATCGCGTTGACGATGCTGCGCTCGTCCACCAGACGGCCGATGGGCAGGAAGTCCGGCCCGGGGCGCGCACGCGAGAGGACCATGCGCACCGCCTCGCGGGTCAGCGCCTCGCGCAGACCGTCGTGGGGGTGGACGAAGGCGGCGCCCGGCACGTGCAGGCCCATGGCCTCGAGCAGCATCTGGTTGCTGTTGGCCGTGCCGTAGAAGGTGCAGGTGCCCGGGCCATGGTAGGCGGCGCTCTCGGCGGCCAGCAGCTCCTCGCGGCTGGCCAGCCCCTGTGCGGCACGCTCCCGCACGCGCGACTTCTCGGTGTTGGACAGCCCGGAGGACATCGGCCCGGCCGGCACGAAGATGCAGGGCAGGTGCCCGAAGTGCAGCGCCCCGATCAACAGGCCAGGCACGATCTTGTCGCACACCCCGAGCAGCAGTGCCGCGTCGAAGACATCGTGCGAAAGCCCCACCGCCGTGCCCATGGCGATCGTGTCGCGCGAGAACAAACTCAGTTCCATGCCCGGTTGTCCCTGCGTCACGCCGTCGCACATGGCCGGCACGCCGCCGGCCACCTGGGCCGTGGCCCCCAGGCGCCGTGCCTCGTCACGGATCAGCGCCGGGTAGCGCTCGTAGGGCTGGTGGGCCGACA
>JBMTXX010000414.1:0-2496 GCA_049453935.1 Rubrivivax sp. | reverse complement strand
ATCGCCATCGCCGGGCCGACGGCCGCCGGCAAGAGCGCAGCGGCGATGGCGGTGGCACGGGCGCTCGCACCCCACACGGCGGTGGAGATCGTCAGCGTCGACTCGGCGCTGGTGTACCGGCACATGGACATCGGCACCGCCAAGCCCGACGCCGGCGAGCGCGCCCTCGTACCGCACCACCTGATCGACCTGATCGAGCCGACGCAGGCCTACTCGGCGGCGCGCTTTGTCTCCGACGCACAGCAGTGCATCGCACAGATCCAGGCCCGCGGCGCGCTGCCCCTGCTGGTGGGCGGAACGATGCTGTACTTCAAAGCGCTGCGCGAAGGGCTGTCGACGTTACCTCCCGCCGACCCCGCCGTGCGCGCCTTACTCGACGCCCGCGCCGCAGCGGAGGGCTGGCCGGCGCTGCACGCCGAATTGGCGCAGGTGGACCCGGTCACAGCCACGCGTCTGGCACCGCACGACGCGCAGCGCATCCAGCGCGCGCTCGAAGTCTGGCTGCTGAGCGGGCAGCCCTTGTCGGCCTTCTTCCAGCGTGACGACACCGATGAGGTCGAAGGCGGCGCTCGCCCCCTCAACGGCATCGACTTCCCGTTGATCTCGCTCGAGCCGCGGGACCGCGGCTGGCTGCACGCGCGCATCGCCGAACGCTTCGACCAGATGCTGCAGGTCGGCTTCGTCGACGAGGTCCGCGCGCTGCGCGCCCGGGGCGACCTGCGGCCCGACCTGCCGTCGATGCGCTGCGTCGGTTACCGCCAGGCCTGGGAGGCCTTGGACGCGCTGCAGGCGCGACCACCGTCCGCCCTGCCCGACAACGCGCAACTGGCGTCTGACAAGACGGCCTGGTCGGCCTTCCGCGACGCGGGCATCGCCGCCACGCGTCAACTGGCCAAGCGCCAACTCACCTGGCTGCGCTCGATGCCCCATCGCCACGTCGTCGATTGCGACGGCCCGGACCCGGTCGGCGAGGTGGTGGCACTCGTGCGCCACCTGATGCAGACCAACGCATCGAGCTGAAAGCGCTCCAGGGGACAGGCCTGGACACGGCTCGCCTGGTTCACGACGTTCGCACGCGGCCCCCCGCGACGCCGCTGAAAGCCCGCGGCGGCCGGAGCGGTGGCAGGCCGAACCCTCAGCCCGGCTGGGCGGCAGGCCGCTGCCGGATCTCGCGCTCCAGTTCGTGGAAGCCGCGCCAGGCATACAGGCCCATCAACGCGGCCATCAGGAACAAGCCCGCGCCCAGCGCCAGGTCGAAGCCCAGGCCAGGCGGGCGCCAGCCCAGGTACAGCGCCATGCCCAGGAACGGTGCAAGCGCGCCACGCAGACCGGTGAGCGTGACGTGGATCCCCATGTAGGCCGAGAGTTGATCTCGCGGGGCGAAGTCGTTGTGGCCGATCTGCCAGGCCAGCGTGCTGCCGGCGTTGACGATGCCGGTCAGCAGCCGCCCGGCGACCAGCCAGCCCAGCGACAAGGTCAGCGCGCCCCACCCCATCAGCAGCACCCCCAGAGACCACCACAATGTCTGACGCGCGCGAAAGCCCGCCACGTGCCGCCGCGCCATGCGCCGCGCCCACCAGGGGATCAGCAGCAGGTTCAGCAGAAACGGGATCACCATCACCACGACGATGCTCTGCAGGTAGGTGGCCCCGATCTGGCGCGACACCAGGTACACCAGGGGCGGCTCCAGCATCATCGCGGCGAAGCCGGAGACGAACTGGTGGTGCTGATAGCGTGCGTAGTCGCGGTCGGACTTCAGGATGGCGAAGAAGCCGCTGCCGCCCGCGCCGTCGCGCTCGCGTCGGCGCTCCAGCACCTGCTGGCGCTTCTCGCCCTCCAGACGCACGCCCGAGAAGGCCCACACACCGAGCGAGCCGGCCAGCACCCCGACGCCGTACAGCAGACGGTGGCTCTCCGGGTGCGCGTCCAGCAGCAGCGCGCCCAGCCCGGTGGTGACGACGAATGTCAGGCTCGACAGCGCCTGCAGCCGGCCGATCATCCGCGCGCGCACCAGACGCTCGTAGTTCAGGCTCCAGGCCACGCTGCGAACCGTCACGATCCCGGAAATGCACAGCCGGCTCGTCACCACCGCCACCAGCAGCACCCAGACACCGATGTCGTTGCGCGGGCTCAGCGCGATGGCCAACACGCACAGCAGCACCACGGCCTGCAGCACCAGTGCCATCGGCACCTTGGGCCGCCCGGCGGCGATGCGGTTCCAGACGAAGCTGGAGAGGTTGCCGAACATCGGCGCGGCCGACGTCACCGCGATCACCCAGGCCGGCGCGTCGAAGGCCTTGGCCGCCACGACGCCGATGAAGCCGCCCTCCATCAGCCCGATGGCCACCGGCATGCTCAGTTCGTAGAACTGCTCGCGGCGAAAGCTCGGCCGCACCGCGGGGCTCAGCGGGCCAGGGTCGAGGAAGACGTCGAGGAGGGCCATGGTGTGCGGTCCGCACGCAGGCGGGCGCGTATGCATTGTGGGGGGCCGGCGCA
>JBMTXX010000413.1:0-2496 GCA_049453935.1 Rubrivivax sp. | reverse complement strand
TCGATGTTCTGCACCTGCTCCCGCAACTGCTCGACCAGCACCTTCATCTCCACGGAGATGCCGGTCAGCTCGAGTGCGGCGGATTTCGAGCCCAGGGTATTGGCTTCGCGGTGCAGTTCCTGGATCAGGAAGTCCAGGCGCTTGCCGAGTTCGCCGCCGCGCGCCAGCAGGCGCTCGATCTCGTCGAGGTGGGCGATCAGGCGCGAGAGTTCCTCGGCGACGTCGATGCGGATGGCGTAGGTGGCGGCTTCCTGCAGCGCGCGCTCCTGCAGGGCCTGGGCGTTCAGCGTGCCGGGGCCGGGTGGGGCAGCGCCAGGCCCGGAGGCCTTGCCACCGGCCGCGTCGGCGCCCTCGAGGGCTTCGCGCCAGCGTTCCAGGAAGCGGGCCTGCTGGCGCTGCACCACCTGCGGCACCAGCGGGCCGGCGCGGGCGGCCAGTTCGCGCAGCGCGCGTGTGCGCTCGAGCAGGACGGCGGTGAGCTTCTCGCCTTCGCGACGGCGCGATTCGCGCAGCGCCTGCAGGCATTGCGCGGCGGCGTCGAGCACGGCGTCGTCACCGGGCAGCACGGTGACCGTGTCGCGGCACCACTGCAGCGCCTCATGCACGGAGAACGCGCGTGCCTGCGGCAGTTGCGCCTGCACCTGCGCCTGCAGCCGTGCGACGCGCTCGAGTGCGGCAGGTGTGGGGCCCGTGCCCTCCTCGCTGGAGGCACCGCCACCCGGTGCGCGTACGGCGATGCGCATCTCCACCTTGCCGCGTCGCAGCCCTGCGGCCAGCATCTCGCGCAGCGCAGGCTCGACGCCGCGCAGTTCGTCGGGCATCTTGAACGACAGGTCCAGGAAGCGCCCGTTGACCGAGCGCAGTTCGACCGACACCGCCGGCGCTGCGCCGCCCGGCGACAGATCGGCGTCCGACGCGCCGCGCGCCAGCACGCTGGCATATCCCGTCATGCTGTAGACCGTCATCTCATCGACCCTCGACCGAAAGCCGGGGATTATCCCGACGGGTGCGCCCAGGCCGCCCGGCGGTCCGCCCGCAACGTTGCGTCGGCAGGGGCGGTGGGCGTGCGTGCCGCGCGCGGGCCGTCACCCGCGGGCGTCGGCGACACTGTGCGCTGTTCGAGGAGAAACACCATGACCGAAAAGCTTCGCAGCGGGGGCCGTGCGGCCGCCGCGCTACGCCCCGTGACGCTGGAGCGCCACCATACCCGCCACGCCGAGGGGTCGGTGCTGGTGTGTTTCGGTGACACCCGCGTGCTGTGCACCGCCTCGGTCGAGGAGAAGGTGCCGCCGCACAAGCGCGGCAGCGGCGAGGGCTGGGTCACGGCCGAGTACGGCATGCTGCCGCGCAGCACCCACACGCGCAGCGACCGCGAGGCCGCGCGCGGCAAGCAGAGCGGGCGCACGCAGGAGATCCAGCGCCTGATCGGCCGCTCGATGCGCAGCGTCTTCGACCTGTCGGCGCTGGGCGAGCGCACCATCCACCTCGACTGCGACGTGATCCAGGCCGATGGCGGCACCCGCACCGCGGCCATCACCGGCGCCTTCGTCGCCGCGCACGACGCCGTCACCTGGCTGCTCGGGCAGGGGCGCATTGCGGCGTCGCCGATCCGCGATTTCGTCGCGGCGGTGTCGGTGGGCATCGTCCAGGGCACGCCGATGCTGGACCTGGAGTACACCGAGGACTCGGCTTGCGACACCGACATGAACGTCGTGATGACCGGCACAGGCGGTTTCGTCGAGGTGCAGGGCACGGCCGAAGGCGTGCCCTTCACGCGCGCCGAGATGGACGCGCTGCTGGGGCTGGCGGCCGGTGGGATCGACGAGCTGGTGCGGCTGCAGAAGCAGGCGCTGGGGCTGCAGGGATGACAGCGCTGCGCCTGGTGCTGGCGTCGAACAACGCCAAGAAGCTGACCGAACTGCGGGCGCTCTTCGGCACCTTGCCGCTGACCCTGGTGGCGCAGGGCACGCTCGGCATCGCCGAGGCCGACGAGCCGCACGGCACGTTTCTGGAAAACGCCCTGGCCAAGGCGCGCCACGCCGCGCGCGCGGCCGGCGGCGCGGCGATGGCCGACGATTCGGGCCTGTGCGTCGACGCGCTGGGCGGCGCGCCGGGCGTGGTCTCGGCGCACTGGGCCGGCACGGTGCCACCCCAGGCCGACCGCGAGGCCACGCGCCGCACCCAGGATGCTGCCAACAACGCGCTGCTGCTGCAGCGGCTGGACGGCGTGGCCGACCGGCGTGCGCGCTTCGTCAGCGTGCTGGTCGCGCTGCGCGCCCACGACGACCCCGAGCCCCTGGTGGCCTTCGGCCGCTGGGAGGGCGAGATCGTCGCCACGCCGCGCGGCGCGGACGGCTTCGGCTACGACCCGCTGATGTACATCCCGGCCCTGGGCCGCACGGTGGCCGAACTGGCCGCCGAGGAGAAGAACCGCGTCAGCCACCGCGCCCTGGCCGCCGCGCAGATGGCCACGCTGCTGCGCGAGGCCTGGCGCCT
>JBMTXX010000412.1:0-2496 GCA_049453935.1 Rubrivivax sp. | reverse complement strand
CGCAGCATCGCCAGACCCTTCTTGCGCAGCAGCCACAGCAGGGCCAGCGCCCCCAGACCCACTGCGGCGGTGGCCGGATGGGGCATCACGTCCGGCGCACGCGCCAGGCTTGCCACGAGTTCGGTCAGCGTGCTGCCCTTGGCCGCCACCCCGAGCAGCGCGGGCAACTGCCCGATGGCGATGACGATCGACGCCCCGGTGATGAAGCCATGCAGCACCGGCGCGCTCAGCAAGGCGGCGAAGACCTCCAGCCGCAGCAGCATCGCGCCGAGGAAGACCGCACCGATCTCCACGGCCAGCACCATGGCCGCCAGATGCGCCGACACACCGTGGGCCTGTGCCGCCGGCACGATGGCCTGCGCCGTCATCATCGACAGCACCGCCACGGGGCCCACCGCCAGCGTCGTGCTCGAGCCGAACGCCGCATAGGCGACGATGGGCAGCAGGCTGGCCATCACCCCGACCACCGGAGGCAGCCCGGCCAGCAGCGCGTAGGCCAGGCTCTGCGGCACGAGCAGGATGGTGACGATCAGCGCCGCGACGAGGTCGTCGCTCATGGCGGTGCTGCGGTACAGGGCCCAGTTCGGCTTCATCGGTGTGCTCCCGGGACGCCCTCGATCAAAGCGCGTTCAGCGGGATCTTCAGATAGCGCACGCCGTTGTCCTCAGCCTGCGGCAGGTGCCCGCCGCGCACGTTGACCTGCACAGCAGGCAGCATCAGCGTGGGCATGCCCAGGGTTCGGTCACGGGCGGTGCGCATCGCGACGAAGGCATCCTCGCTGATGCCTTCGCGCACGTGGACGTTGCCCTTGCGCTCGTCGGCCACGGTCGTGTCCCAACGGGCCTCGCGCCCACCGGGCAGGTAGTCGTGGCACAGGTGCAGGCGCATGTGGTCGCCGAGGGACAGCACCTTGTGGATCGAGCGGTACAGCGTGCGTGCGTCCCCGCCCGGGAAGTCGCAGCGCGCAGTGCCGTAGTCGGGCATGAAGAGCGTGTCGCCAACGAAGGCGTCGTCGCCTACGAGATAGGTCACGCAGGCAGGCGTGTGGCCGGGCGTGTGCATCACGCGGGCCTGCAGCTCGCCGATGGAGAAGGTCTCGCCGTCGCGGAACAGGTGGTCGAAGCCGGCGCCGCTGCTGCCGATGTCGGCGGCGTTGAAGATCTTGCTGAAGACACCCTGCACGTCGCGGATGTGCTCGCCGATGGCGATGCGTCCACCGAGTTGCTCCTTGAGGTAGGGCGCGGCGGAGAAATGGTCGGCGTGGGCGTGCGTCTCGAGGTGCCAGTCCACGGTCAGGCCGGCCTCGCGCACATGAGCGACGACCTGGTCGGCGGTCTTCGTCGAGGTACGGCCCGACTTCGGGTCGTAGTCGAGCACGCTGTCGACGATCGCCGCGCGCCGGGTGGCGGGGTCGGAGACCACGTGCGTGACCGTGTAGGTGGCCGGGTCGAAGAAGGAGCGGATGGTGGCAGGGTTCATGGCAGGCTCCAGGCGGCAGGGTGGGAGGACAGGGTCGTCGGCGAAGATCGCCGCCCAAACATCAGTGGAAATCAATATATCACACGATGTTTTATTTTTTAATATACTGATTGCCATGCCGACCGACAGCCTCCTGACGACGCCCAGCCTTGAACGGAATCTGCACCCATGAGCGACACGCTTGAAATCGCACCACCGGGCATCCGCCCCGGACTTGACGGCACCTCGGGCGCAGCCTGTGTGGGCATCGCAGACCTGCAGGCTGCGGCCGTGCAGGCGGCCGCACTGCTGCGGTCTTTGGCAAACCCGGAGCGCCTGATCCTGATGTGCGCGCTGGCCGAAGGGGAGCGTTGCGTCAGCGAACTGGCCCAGTCGACGGGCATCCACCAGCCCACGCTGTCGCAGCAACTCGGTGTGCTGCGGGACGAAGGCCTGGTCAGCACGCGTCGCGCCGGCAAATTCGTGTTCTACAGCGTGACCTCTGCCCAGGCCCTGGAATTGTTGAGGCTGCTGCACCGCCTGTATTGCGGGCCGGCAGCTGCAGGCGATGTCAGCCGTTGAGACACGACGTCACGCTGCGCCAGATCCATTTCTCCCACCCGCCCGGTGCACGACCATCGCGACAACACCAGGCCTTACCCCCCATCCAACCAACCTCACCTCATCGACTAGGAACTTTTTCGTGAACATCGACTGGAACGCCTTCACCCCCTGGGCCTCGCTCGGCGGCGGCCTGCTCATCGGACTGGCCTCTGCGCTTTACCTGCTGGGCAACGGGCGCGTCGCCGGCGTCACCGGCATCGTCGCCAGCCCGCTTCGTGCCGTGCTCGACGGCGGATCGCTGGCGCCGGAGCGCGCGCACCTGCTGTTCATCCTGGGCCTGCTGGTGGCGCCCTGGGTGTGGCAACTGTTCGCCCCCATGCCTGCAGCGACGCTGGATGTGGGCTGGCCCACGTTGCTGCTGGCCGGGCTGCTGGTGGGCATCGGCGTGCGCATGGGCAACGGCTGCACCAGCGG
>JBMTXX010000411.1:0-2504 GCA_049453935.1 Rubrivivax sp. | reverse complement strand
GGGTTGGACAGGATGAACCCGGGCGCAATGGCGTTGGAGGTGATGCCGTGCGGGCCCAGGTCCTGCGACAGCTGCTTGGCCAGGCCGACCAGGGCGTGCTTGGCCGCTGTGTAGGCCTGGATCCCCGTCAGGCTGGGCCGCAGTCCGGCGCCCGAAGCGATGTGGATCATGCGTCCGTAACCCTGACTCTGCATCACGGACGCACAAGCCTGCGCCATCCAGAAGGCCCCATGAATGTTGGCGTCGAAAACCGCCGACCACGCCGCCTCGGTCACTTCGGCGATGGGCTGCCCCACCTGGCCCCGCACGCCACCGGCACCGTTCACCAGGATGTCCAGGCGACCGCTGTGCCGGACCACTTCCTGGGCCACGGCGTGCGCAGCTGGGCGGTCGGCGATATCCAGAACGTGCAAGGGCCAGCCGTGCTCGGCGGCGAAGCCCCCGGCCGCCGAGGCATCGATATCCGCCAGATGCACGCTGGCGCCACAGGCCGCCAAGCGGATGGCGATGGCTTGGCCGATGCCCTGGGCCGCTCCAGTGACCAGCGCGACACGCCCGCTGAGGTCGATCGTCATCGGTGACATCGGTCCCATGCTCACTTGCTCGGCTTCAGGCGCAGACATCCAGCAAGGCCTGGAAGCTGTCGCGCGACAGGGTGCGGCGCCCGTCCTCGATGTCGTGGATGAGGGATACCAGGCGCTCGATCGCCGGTGTCGCCACGCCCGCCTCGCGACCGAGCGTCGCGATCATGCCGATCTGCGGGTCGACCTCGGTCTTGCGCTTGCGCACCGCCAGATCACGCCAGATGCCCGAATGGGTCTTGCTGGTCTTGGCATTGAAGGCTGCCAGCGCGGCCACCGTCTCGCGGGCCCCTGACTCCGGCGCCTGAGGATAGAAGGCCTTGGGGTCGAACCCGTTGAACCCGATGGGCGTCACGCCGCGCTTCAGGGCCACCGCCATGACCTCACGAGCCAGCGCATCGAAGGCTCTGAACCGCTCCGGGTCGGCGAAGTTCGCGCTCATCGAATCCGGGGTCAAGGCCGTGGCGAACAGCATCGCTCCGTAGGCCAGCTTGCCCCACAGATAACCCCAGATGTTGTCCGTGAGCACGGCGTCGGCATCGAAGACGCGCAGCAAGTCGTGCATCTCACGGGTTCGTGGGCGGATGCTGCCGTCGATCTCGCCGACCACGACCGCACCGCGGTTGCCGTAGAGGATGTCGCCCGGGCCATGCCAATCGGCCCCGAAGTTGACGAAACACCCCATCACCCGCTCGGCACCCAGCCGGCGCGACAACGTGATCTCGTTGAGCCCGTTCTGTGCCGACAACACGAAGCCATCGGGGCTCAGGTGGGGTTCCAGCGCCTGGGCTGCCGCCTCGGTGGCCTGGGCCTTGACAGCCAGCACGATGCGTGAATAGGTCCCCACCAGGTTCTCGGGCGTGCTGCCGGGGACGCGCTGCGTGAACGTGGCCACGGGCCCGTGGATCGACAGGCCGGGCTCGGCGGAAGCCCGGACATGCTCGGCCTGGATGTCCACCATGTGGACGGGAATGCCGGCACGCGCCCAGTAGGCGGCCAGCGTGCCGCCGATGGCGCCCCCGCCCCAGATCAGGATGGGGTCGTCCGCACGGACGAATCCGGTCTCAGCAGCGTCCGGCATCGAAGACCTCGTCGTGTGTGGCCACGCTGATGCGGCCTTCGGGATCGATCCACCCGCGGGCCATGCCCAGGGTGTTGTAGGGCGCGTGGACATGCCCGGCAGCATCCACGCCGACAAGCCCGGCACCGATGCCATGGCCTTTCATGGTCCGGTGCACCTGATGGTCGCCCGCCTCGATCAGAGATTGACCGGCGTACTGCATGCGCGCGCACAGGTCGTAGGCCACCGCATGGCGGATGAACAACTCGCCCATGCCCGTGCAGGAGACCGCACAAACCCCATCACGAGCGAAGGTGCCGGCTCCGATGATCGGCGTGTCGCCCACCCGGCCGGCGGGCTTGTCGTTGAAGCCGCCGGTGGAGGTCGCTGCTGCCAGGCCACCCCGACGGTCGCGCGCCACCGCGCCCACGGTCCCATGGCGATCGGCTTCGCTGATCGGGCGGATCGATCCCGCCGAGCGGCCCGCCTGGATGTCCGCGAGCGCCTTGACCCGTCGTGGGGTCGTGAAGTAGGCGTTGTCAACCATCGCCAGACCCCGGTCACGGGCGAACTGGTCAGCGGCTTCGGCGCTCAGCAGCACGCAGCCCGAATGGTCCATGACGGCGCGTGCCGCCAGCACGGGATTGCGAACGGCCCGCACCGTGCACACCGCGCCGGCACGGCCCTGGGTGCCTTCCATGATGGAGGCGTCCAACTCGTGAGTGGCGTCACGCGTCAGCGCGGCACCGAAGCCGGCGTTGAAGTGGGGGCTGTCCTCCATGACGAGCACTGCCGCCTGCACCGCATCGACGGACGGGCCACCTGCTTGAAGCACGGCCCAGCCCGCACGAAGGGATTGGAGG
>JBMTXX010000410.1:0-2509 GCA_049453935.1 Rubrivivax sp. | reverse complement strand
CAGCGCCTGCTCCCGCACCGGCGCCAGCGCCTGCTCCCGCACCGGCGCCAGCGCCAGTTCCGCCGCCCGCGCCCGCTGTCGCTCCTGCCGCCGAGCGGGTGACGCTCACCGCCAACACCTACTTCGACTTCGACAAGACGGCTCTCAAGCCCGAAGCGCAGGCTACGCTGTCCGCGCTGGTCGAGAAGATCCGTGACATTCGGCTCGAAGTGGTGATCGCGGTCGGCCACGCCGATTGGACAGGCACCGATGCCTACAACCTGCGTCTGTCCAGGGCTCGCGCAGAAGCCGTGAAGAAATTCCTGGTCGGCAAGGGCATCGAGGCCAACCGCATCTTCACCGAGGGCAAGGGTGAGCGTTCGCCGATCGCGGACAACCGCACGCGCGAAGGCCGAGCCAAGAACCGGCGTGTCGAGGTGGAGGCCATCGGCTCGAAACTGGCCCGATAAGGCTGGCGTTTCCTCACGCCGGTGCGCAGTCGCGCATCGGCGCTGAGCTGTCCATCAGCACAGCAGACACCCCGCGCAGGCGGGGTGTTTCGTTTTCCGCCCCCAGCCGGCATGTTCGGCCTTCATTGGCCGTCCAGCTGGCAGGGTCGCGGCACGTTCCGGGGCCATGGACGGTGTTCTGGTCGACAATCCATTCATGATGACGAACGCCGACCCTCAGGAACTGGCGAAGTTCAGCGAACTGGCCCATCGGTGGTGGGACCCGGAGAGCGAGTTCCGGCCGCTGCACCAGATCAACCCGCTGCGGCTGGAATGGATAGACGAACTCGCCGGACTGCGTGGCAAGCAAGTACTGGATGTCGGATGCGGCGGTGGCATCCTGGCCGAGGCGATGGCGCGTCGTGCGCAGGCGGTCACTGGCATCGACCTGGCCACGCGGCCCCTGGGCGTGGCCCGGTTGCATGCCCTCGAAGCGGGCGTCGCCAATGTCGATTACCGTGAGGTCGCAGCCGAAACGCTGGCGGCTCAATCGCCAAGCTCTTTCGATGTCGTCACCTGCATGGAGATGCTCGAGCATGTGCCCGAGCCTGCGTCCGTGGTGTCGGCCTGCACCACGCTGGTTCGGCCGGGCGGCTGGGTGTTCTTCTCCACGTTGAACCGCAATCCGAAGTCTTTCCTGTTCGCCATCGTCGGGGCCGAGTACGTGCTGCGCCTGTTGCCCAAGGGCACGCACGAGTACGCGCGGTTCATCCGTCCGAGCGAGCTGGCGCGCTGGTGTCGTGACAGTGGCCTGCAGTTGCAGGCCAGTCGGGGCATGCAGTACAACCCGCTGACCCGGCGCTACTGGCTCAGCGACGACACCAGCGTCAATTACCTCTTCGCGTGCCGCAGGCCGCTGTGACGATCACATCGGCTGGGCGTGCCAGTGGCGGCGGTGCGCGCTACCGGATTTGGCAGGCAGCGCACCCTTGCCCGTTCGCCGGCTGGCGCGCGATCTCCTTGTAGGCAAATTTGAGCGGGATCTGTCCATGACGACGACGCTGCAGGGGCCGGTCGATGCGGTCTTCTTCGATCTGGACGGTACTTTGGTCGACAGCGCCCCCGATCTGTCGGGCGCGGCCAACGATCTGCGCGCAGAGCATGGTCTGCGCCCGATGCCCGATGATGAACTGCGCTGCATGGTCGGCTCTGGGGCGCGCGGCATGGTGGGGCTGGCCTTCGGCAAGAAGCCTGGCGATGACGGCTACGAGGCCTTGCGCCTGCGTTTCCTGGCGCTCTACGAAGCGCGCATCCTCAGATCCTCGGTGGTGTTCGACGGCGTCTGGCACGTGCTCGACGGTTTGGAGCGCGGTGGGCTGCGCTGGGGCATCGTGACCAACAAGGCGCACCATCTCGCTGTGCAACTGACCACCGGACTCGGGTTGCACGCACGCGCTGGCACGCTGGTTGGCGGCGACACCACCCCGTACCCCAAGCCTCACCCGGCCCCACTGCTGGAGGCGGCGCGCCGTGTCCAGGTCGATCCGGCCCGTTGCATCTACGTCGGTGACGACCACCGTGACGTCCAGGCGGGCAGGGCCGCGGGCATGCGCACCATCGCCGCTGCATGGGGTTACCTCGGCCAGGGAGAGCCCGTGCACGCATGGGGCGCCGACATCGTCATCGATCATCCGGCCGCCCTCTTGCAATGCCTGGCCATGCCCTAAACTAGGTTGCTTGGGGCCGACCTGGCTTCGACGTGGGTACGGCGTCGGTTCAGGGCATGCCGAGCACCAGTACGCTCGTAAATCCACTGGAAACAAGTAACTGCGAACGACGAACGTTTCGCCCTCGCCGCTTAACACCGGTGAGCCTCTCAACGGTTGGCCCATGGGCCGGGCCTGAGCTGCAAGGCAAAGGCTGAGAGGTCATTCACATGGGCTGGTTGCCGGCCGGGTCACTCGGCAGGCAACAAGATCAAGTGACTGGCTGCCCCCGCAGCGTGCCGCTGCGCGGCGGGGGCGGTGAGATCCAAATCAGACGGCTACGCATGTAGAACTGGCCGGCAAAGGCTTGCGGAC
>JBMTXX010000409.1:0-2536 GCA_049453935.1 Rubrivivax sp. | reverse complement strand
TGTTCATCCAGGCGGTGCAGTTCGCCGACATCCCGGTGATGGCGGCCTACCTGTGCCTGATCGCCTTGATCTTCGTCGTCATCAACCTGGCGGTCGACCTGCTGTACTTCGCCGTCGACCCGCGCCTGCGGATCGAGAAGTCCGCCGCCGGGCACTGAGATAGCACCCCCACGGCGCCCGAACTCCTACCCCACGACATGAGTGCCCCTCCAGGCTCCCCTGCCACACCGGCTGCGGCCTCGGCCACGCCCGGGCGACTGGCGCGCTGGCTGGACAGCGATGTCTGGTACAGCTTCCGCACCTCGCCGGTGGCCATCGGCGCGGCCTTGATCGCTTTCGTCTGCGCCTTCTGCGCGCTGTTCGCGCCCTGGGTGGCGCCGCACAACCCCTTCGATCTGGCGACGCTCAACCTCAGCGACGGGCGCCTGCCGCCGATGTGGCTGCCCGACGGGCAGGCCACCTACCCGCTGGGCACCGACGACCAGGGGCGCGACATCCTGTCGGCGCTGATGTACGGCGCGCGGATCTCGCTGCTCGTCGGGCTTGCTTCGGTGGTGCTGTCGGTCGTCGTCGGCGTAGGCCTGGGGCTGCTGGCGGGCTTCGTCGGCGGGCGGCTGGACGCCTTTCTGATGCGCGTGTGCGACGTGATGCTGTCGTTTCCGTCCATCCTGGTCGCGCTGCTGATCGACGGCGTGGGCCGCGCACTGTTCCCCGATGCGCACGAGGCGCTGGCCTTCAGTGTGCTGATCATCGCGATCTCGCTCAGCGGCTGGGTGCCCTACGCGCGCACCGTGCGCGGCTCGACCATGGTCGAGCGCAACAAGGATTACGTCCAGGCCGCACGCGTGATCGGCGTGTCGCCCGGGCGCATCATGACGCGCCACGTGCTGCCCAACGTGATGGGGCCGGTGCTGGTGCTGGCCACCATCCAGGTCGGCCAGGCCATCCTGACGGAAGCCACGCTGTCCTTCCTTGGCGTGGGCGTGCCGGCCACCTCGCCGTCGCTGGGCACACTGATCCGCATCGGCAACGAGTTCCTGTTCTCGGGCGAGTGGTGGATCACGATCTTCCCGGGCGCGATGCTGGTGCTGATCGCCCTGAGCGTGAACCTGCTGGGCGACTGGCTGCGTGACGCGATCAACCCGAGGCTGAGATGAGCGCGGCGCTGCTCGAGGTCCGGCACCTGCGCGTGGAATTCCCGACGCGCCGTGGCACGCTGCTGGCGCTGGACGACGTGTCCTTCGACATCGCGCCGGGCGAAGTGCTGGGCGTGGTCGGCGAGTCGGGTGCGGGCAAGTCGCTGACCGGCGCGTCCATCATCGGCCTGCTCGAGCCGCCCGGGCGCATCGCCGGGGGCGAGATCCTGCTGGAAGGCGAGCGCATCGACCACCTGCCCGCCGAGCGCATGCGCGAGATCCGCGGCCGGCGCATCGGCGCGATCTTCCAGGACCCGCTGACCTCACTGAACCCGCTGTACACCATCGGCCGGCAACTGACCGAGACCATCCAGACCCACCTGCCCGTCAGCGCCGAAGAGGCCCGCCAGCGCGCCATCCGGTTGCTGCAGGACACCGGCATCCCCGCCGCCGAGCAGCGCATCGACCACTACCCGCACCAGTTCTCTGGCGGGATGCGCCAGCGCGTGGTGATCGCGCTGGCCCTGGCCGCCGAGCCGCGCCTGATCGTCGCCGACGAGCCGACGACGGCGCTGGACGTTTCCATCCAGGCGCAGATCATCGCCCTGCTCAAGCGCGTGTGCCGCGAGCACGGGGCGGCGGTGATGCTGGTCACGCACGACATGGGCGTGATCGCCGAGACCTGCGACCGCGTGGCGGTGATGTACGCCGGCCGCATCGTCGAGATCGGCCCGGTGCACGACGTGATCCACGCACCGTCCCACCCCTACACCGCCGGCCTGATGGGCTCGATCCCCGCCATGGACGAGGACCGCGAGCGCCTGGTCCAGATCGACGGCGCGATGCCGCGGCTGAACGCGATCCCGTCGGGCTGCGCCTTCCACCCGCGTTGCCCGAAGGCCGTGGCGCGCTGCAGCCGTGAGCGGCCCGACCTGATGGCCGCCGGCGCCACCCGCGCGGCCTGCTGGCTGGCCACGTCGCAAGCAGAGGCTGCCCGATGAACCCCATGCCTGCCACCGGCTCCATGGCAGCGCCCGTCGGCGCCGATGCGGCACGCCCGCTGGTCGAGGTGCGCGACCTGGCGCGCGTCTTCGACGTCTCGCCCCCGTGGCTGAACCGCGTCATCGAGCGCAAGCCCCGTGCCTTCGTCCATGCGGTGGACGGCGTGAGTTTCGAAATCGGTCGCGGCCGCACGCTGGCGCTGGTGGGTGAATCGGGCTGCGGGAAGAGCACGGTGGCCCGGCTGCTCGTCGGCCTGTATGCGCCCACGCGCGGGCAGGTCGTCTTCGACGGGCAGGACACGGCAACGTTGGGCGACGGCGCCGCCCTGCGGGCGCTGCGCCGCCGCATGCAGATGATCTTCCAGGACCCGTACGCCAGCCTGAACCCGCGCTGGAAGG
>JBMTXX010000408.1:0-2562 GCA_049453935.1 Rubrivivax sp. | reverse complement strand
CTGCTCGGCCTGCACGGTCGCAGCGACCGCGCCCACCACGACGACACGCTCTGGCACCCGCAGGTGCTGCAGCTCAGTGCGCTGCACGGCCAGGGGCTCGACGCCTTCTGGGCGGCTGTGAGCCGCTTTCGCGAGCTGCAGACCGCCAGCGGCCGCCTGGCCGCACGCCGCCGCGCGCAGGACCAGGCTTGGCTGTGGGAGCGCATCGAGGCCGGCCTGCGCCAGCGCTTTCGCGAGCACCCCGCCGTGCGCGAGGCCCTGCCGCAGGCGCTGGCCGACGTGGAGGCCGGCAGGATGGCGCCCTCGGTGGCGGCGCGCCGGCTGCTCGATGGCTTCGGCCGCCGTGACCCTGCGTCGTCGACATTTCCCGCTGATCCAGCGACGTCTGCATCTCCTTCGCCGCTCGCGTCAGGTGCGTCAGATGCTTCAGATGCGTCGCCAGATGGACGGCTCCCCAATTCCGCGACGCTTTGGCCGCACACACCTTGACGCCTGATTCCTCAGGAACCCCGATCGCATCCCGAACCAGGAGCCTTCCGATGCACGACATCATCGAACAACTCGAACGCAAGCGCGCTGCCGCGCGTCTGGGCGGCGGGCAGCGGCGCATCGACGCCCAGCACGCCAAGGGCAAGCTCACCGCGCGCGAGCGCCTGGAACTGCTGCTCGACGAAGGCAGCTTCGAGGAATGGGACATGTTCGTCGAGCACCGCTGCGTGGATTTCGGCATGGCCGACCACAAGGTGCCGGGCGACGGCGTCGTCACCGGCTACGGCACGATCAACGGCCGCCTGGTCTTCGTCTTCAGCCAGGACTTCACCGTCTTCGGCGGCGCGCTGTCCGAGGCCCACGCCGAGAAGATCTGCAAGGTGATGGACCAGGCGATGAAGGTCGGCGCGCCGGTCATCGGCCTCAACGATTCGGGCGGCGCGCGCATCCAGGAGGGCGTGGCCTCGCTCGGCGGCTATGCCGAGGTCTTCCAGCGCAACGTGATGGCCAGCGGCGTGGTGCCGCAGATCAGCCTGGTCATGGGGCCGTGCGCCGGCGGCGCGGTGTACTCGCCCGCGATGACCGACTTCATCTTCATGGTGCGCGACAGCTCCTACATGTTCGTCACCGGCCCCGAGGTGGTCAAGACGGTGACGCACGAGGAGGTCAGCGCCGAGGAACTCGGCGGCGCCGCCACCCACACCACGCGCAGCGGCGTGGCCGACCTGGCCTTCGACGACGACGTGCAGGCGCTGCTGATGCTGCGCCGCTTCTTCAACTACCTGCCGCTGAACAACCGCGACCGCGCCCCGGTGCGCCCGAGCGGCGACCCCGCCGACCGGCTGGACCTGTCGCTCGACACGCTCGTGCCCGACAACCCGAACAAGCCCTACGAGATCAAGGAGCTGATCCTGAAGGTCGTCGACGACGGCGACTTCTTCGAACTGCAGCCCGACCATGCGAAGAACATCGTCGTCGGCTTCGGCCGCATGGACGGGCGCACGGTGGGCATCGTCGCCAACAACCCGATGGTGCTGGCCGGCTGCCTGGACATCAAGAGCAGCATCAAGGCCGCGCGCTTCGTGCGCTTCTGCGATGCCTTCAGCATCCCCGTGGTCACTTTCGTGGACGTGCCGGGCTTCATGCCCGGCACGTCCCAGGAATACGGCGGCATCATCAAGCACGGCGCCAAGCTGCTGTACGCCTACGCCGAGTGCACTGTGCCCAAGGTGACCGTGATCACGCGCAAGGCCTACGGTGGTGCCTACGACGTGATGAGTTCCAAGCACCTGCGCGGCGACGTCAACCTGGCCTGGCCCAACGCCGAGATCGCGGTGATGGGCGCCAAGGGCGCGGTGGAGATCATCTTCCGCGAGGACAAGGGCGACCCCGCCAAGCTGGCCGCGCGCGAGGCCGAGTACAAGGCCCGCTTCGCCAACCCCTTCGTGGCCGGCGCGCGCGGCTACATCGACGACGTCATCCAGCCGCACGAGACGCGCAAGCGCATCTGCCGCTCGCTGGCGATGCTCAAAGACAAGAAGCTGGACAACCCGTGGCGGAAGCACGGGAACATTCCGCTGTGATGGGCGGTTTGTGCACCGTCACGCATTCCCGTCGCTGCGAGCCTGGGCTGTGGACCTCGCGAGATCGTGCGTCCCAGGCGTTTTGCTCCGTGTCCCCCGCGCTTCGCGCTCCTCCTTTTACCTACGCAAAACGCCTGGGCCACCCGATCTCCGGTGATCGACTTTCGTCAGCCTTCGCATTCATTCGCCTCGCAGCGCAGGGAGTGGCCCGTCTGCCGCAGCGAAGTCAAGGAGGAGCCGGCCGCAGGCCGGCGGGGGACATGAGCGGAGGCAGATGGGCCACTCCCGGAGCGGGCTCAGCGAAGACAAACCAGCCGTGACGTCGACCCAAGCCGTACCCGTCCCGAACTCGACAAAGTCAGACCAGGGCCACCCCGAACAGATCAAGACGTGCCCGAATTGGAGCCATACATGTTCAACAAGATCCTGATTGCGAACCGAGGCGAGATTGCCTGCCGCGTCATCGCCACCGCCCGCAGGATGGGCATCG
>JBMTXX010000407.1:0-2565 GCA_049453935.1 Rubrivivax sp. | reverse complement strand
AAGATCAGGGTCGCGATTTCTCCCGATGTCGTCAGCGCCGACGGCCAGCCCATCTACGACCCGCAGGTGCTGTCGCTGCTGGACCACCCGCGCATCGAGTGGTCCTACCTGAGCGAGCCGGTGCGTGAGGTCACGCCCGCCTTCGCCGCGCACTACGACGCCCTGTGCGCGATGCTCGAGCGCGTCGGGCCGGCGGGGCTGGGCGGGGCCGACCAGCGGCTGCGGCTGGTGGCCCGCTTCGGGGTGGGCTACGACACCATCGACGTGCCGGCCTGCACCACGCACGGCGTGATGCTGACGCTGGCGCCCGACGGCGTGCGCCGGCCGGTGGCCACCAACGTCATCACCTTCGTGCTGTGTCTGGCGCAGAAGCTGTTCCTGAAGGACCGCCTGACGCGCGAGGGCCGCTGGGCCGAGAAGACCAGCCACATGGGCATGGGGCTGACCGGCCGCACGCTCGGGCTGGTGGGCGTGGGCAACATCGGCGCCGAGGTCTTCCGCCTGGCGCAGCCCTTCGAGATGAAGCACATCGCCTACGACCCTGCCGTGCGCCCGGGCCAACTCGACGGCCTGGGTGTCGAGATGGTGGACAGCCTGGACGAGGTCATGCGCCGTTCGGACTTCGTCTCGATCAACTGCCCGCTGAACGCCCACACGCGGGGCCTGATCGGCGCGCGCGAGATCGCGCTGATGAAGCCCACCGCCTTCCTGATCAACACCGCGCGCGGTCCCATCATCCAGGAGCGCGCGCTGTACGAGGCGCTGGCGGCCAGGCGCATCGGCGGCGCGGGGCTGGACGTCTTCGAGGTCGAGCCCACGCCCAAGGACAACCCCCTCCTGGCGCTGGACAACGTGATCGTCACGCCACACGGGCTGTGCTTCACCGACGAGTGCTTCACCGGCATCGCGCGCAACACCTTCGAGGCGGTGCGCGCACTGGCTGACGGCCGCGCCCCGCGCTACATCGTCAACCCCGAGGCCCTGCAGCACCCGGCGCTGGCTTCGCTGTCCGCCGCCTGAAGGAGACCGCCCGTGCGCGACAACCCCGTCAAGACCCGCATCGCCGCCGGCGGCCACGCCTTCGGCGCGATGATCTTCGAGTTCTTCACCCCCGGCATCGCCCAGATCTGCAAGGCCGCCGGCGCCGAGTTCATCCTCTTCGACATGGAGCACACGGCGGTCAGCACCGAGACGCTGCGCCAGCAGATGGCGCTGTGCCGCGGCCTGGGCATCGCTCCCTACGTGCGCGTGCCGGCCGCCGAGTACGACTTCATCGCCCGCATGCTGGACGTCGGCGCGATGGGCATCATGGTGCCCATGGTCGATACCGCCGAGCAGGCGGCCTTCATCGCCTCGTGCTGCCGCTACCCGCCGGTGGGCCGTCGCGGCGCGGCCTTCGGCGTGGCCCACGACGACTTCGAGCCCGGCCCGGTGCTGGACAAGATCCAGCGCGCCAACGAGCGCACGCTCGTGATCTGCCAGATCGAAACCGCCGTGGGCGCGCAGAACTGCGATGCGATCGCCGCAGTGCCTGGGGTGGATGTGCTGTGGGTCGGCCACTTCGACCTGACCAATTTCATGGGCATCCCGGGGCAGTTCGACCACCCGCGCTACCTGGAGGCGGTCGACGCCGTGGTCGCCGCGTGCGACCGCCACGGCAAGACCCCGGCCTTCATGGCCTCGGACCGCAAGTGGATGCAGGACTACCTGGGCAAGGGCTTCCGCCTGATGGCCTACGGTCTGGACATCTCGATCTTCCAGAACGCGCTGGCCGAAGGCATCGGGTTCATGCGCGAGCAGGCTGGGGCCGCTCCTGGGGGGGCCGGCAAGTGAGCCCGTGGACCCGTCCGCAGCCGAGGTCGTCATGTCCGGCGTGATCGTCATCACCGGCGCCTCGCGCGGCATCGGCGCGGCCGCGGCGCGTGTGGCTGCGCGCGAGGGCTACGCGGTGTGCCTGAACGCCGCGCGCAGCATCGAGGCCGCACGGGCCGTCGCGGCCGAGATCGTCGCGGCCGGCGGGCGCGCGATCGCCGTGCAGGCCGATGTCTCCCGCCGGGCCGAGGTGCAATCCCTGTTCGCGGTGTGCGACCGCGAACTCGGCACACCCACGGCGCTGATCAACAACGCGGCCGTCGTCGGCGCCCGGCGCGACATCGCCGATGTCGACGCCGACTTCCTGCGCCAGATCTTCACCACCAACGTCGACAGCGTCTTCTTCTGCGTCGGCGAGGCCGTGCGCCGCATGTCCACGCGCCATGGCGGGCGCGGCGGGGTCATCGTCAACATCTCGTCGGCCGCGGCCCGCATGGGCGGCGTGCCCGGCTGGGCCGCCTACGCGGCCAGCAAGGGTGCGGTCGACGCCTTCGTGATGAACGCCGCCAAGGACCTCGGCCCCCAGGGCATCCGCATCTGCGGCCTGCGCCCCGGCATGACCCGCACCGAGATGCTCGAGGAGATCGGCGGCGATGCGACCATTGCAGCCGGCCTGCCGACCATCCCCCTCGGACGCGCCGCCGACCCGCAGGAGATCGCCGAAGCCGCCGTCTTCCTCGCCTCGGCCAAGGC
>JBMTXX010000406.1:0-2571 GCA_049453935.1 Rubrivivax sp. | reverse complement strand
ACCGACCACGACCCGATACCCCTAGACACACCTGCCAGACCAACTCTGGCGGGATCCAGCATGGTGCGATCCATGCTTGGGCTTCTTTGTATGCAATCGACGTGCCAAGGGTGCCTCCATCGGCATGAGAGCCAAGCCGCACGGCGCGTATTCGAAAAAAACCCTTTTGAAATAGTGGTTTACGAGCACCATGAAGAGGCATGGCAGCACTACATCGCCTGCGTTACGGGCTTTTTGTATGCAATCTGCACCAGCTCAGTGCTGAAGCCCCAGCCCATGGGGCAGCCTGGCGGCCCCTGATCGACCCGGCATCTCCTCCGCCTCGACCGAGGTCATCGCCACCGTCGAACACGACGGCCGGGCTGCGCGGACGGCGAAACTTCAGCGTGGACCAGGTCTGCCGGTGACCGGCGGCCTGGCCGCCGAGGGACACATGGACGCAGCGTCCTGCGCTCTACCCAAGGTGTGTCGATGGCGTCGGGTGTCGCGCCGTGCTCAACCGCGCATGCGCCATCGCCGCCAACCCCAGAGGATCGCGACGGTCGATGCCATGAACAGGAAGGACACCACCGTCGTCACCGTGCCCAGCGCATAGATGACGGGCGTCGTGACGGTCGTCGTCAAGCCCTGCAACTCCAGTGGCAAGGTGTTCAGGTCCCCCATGGCCTGTGACGAGCGCGCGATCTCGTCCCAGCTCAGGGTGAAGCCGAACATCCCGATACCCACCAGGCTGGGGCCGATCAACGGCAGGACGACGTGACGCAAGGTCTGCCAGGGGGACGCGCCGAGGTCGCGCGCCGCCTCCTCGTAGGCCGGATCGAAGCGGTTGAACACCGCGAACATGATCAGCAGGCCGAACGGGAGGGTCCAGGTGAGTTGTGCCCCGAGCCCCGAGGAGTACATCCCCAACAACGTCGTGAAGGTGTCGTACCAGTCGGGGGCATGCACTTCCATCCACGTCTTGAGCGCAGTGTCGAGCAGGCGGAACATCAGGCCGATGCCCAGCGACACGATGATCGACGGCATGATCAGGCTGGAAACCACGACGTAGAAGAGTACCGACCCCCCTGGCAGCCGCTTTCGATAGGCCAACCCGGCCAGCAACGCCAGCAGGACGGTCAGAACCATGACCACCGTGCCCAAGGCCAGTGACCGGCGAAACGCTGCGCCGATGTCCACGGTCCCAATGCCTTCCCACAGCTTGGCGAACCAGTGCAGCGACACCCCACGCAGCGGGAAGGTCAGTCCGCCCTCAGGCCCCTGGAAACTCAGGACGAAGATCGCGAACATCGGCCCGTAGAGAAACAGCACAAAGGCGGCGAAGCCTGTCGCCAGCAGCCAGAAGCTCAGTGGGCGGCGCCCGTCACGGACGCTGGCGACCATGGCTCAAAGCTCCTTGCGCAAGTTGACCAGGCGCATCAGCGTGGCGACCATCAACAGCACCACACACAGCAGCACCACGGCGTTGGCGGCGGCCGCAGGGAACTGCAGCGCCCCGGCCTGGGTATGGATCACCTTGCCCACGGAGGCGATCTGCTGCCCACCCATGACGCCGATGGTGACGAAGTCGCCCATCACGAGGGCAATCACGAAGATCGATCCGATGACGATACCCGTCTTGCACAGCGGCAGCACCACGTGCAGCACGGTCTGCCAGCCACTGGCGCCCGCGTCGCGAGCGGCCTCGATGAGGGAGCGGTCGATCCGCATCATCGAGTTGAAGATCGGGACGATCATGAACATCGTGTAAAGGTGGACGAAGGCCAGGACGACGGAAAAGTCCGAGAAGAGCAGCCACTCAACCGGCTCGTCCACCCACCCAAGCGCCATCAACCCGTCGTTGACCAGACCATTGCGACCGAGCAACGGGATCCAGGAGATCATCCGGATGACGTTGCTTGTCCAGAAAGGAACGGTGCAGACGATGAACAGCACCGTCTGCACCATCGTCGAGCGCACGTGGAAGGCCAGAAAGTAGGCCACCCCGAAGCCCAGCACGAAGGTGACACCCCAGGTCAGCAGGCTGAACTTGAAGGTGGACAGATAGGTGCGCAGCATGACGCAGGGGTCACCGTCCTGGCCACAGTTGCCGACGATGTCGGCGTAGTTCTGCCCGATGAACGCCGGGATCAGTTCATAGTCGGTCGCCCGCCAGAAACTGACCATCACGATCAGCGCCAACGGAAGCAGGAAGAACACGACGAACACCACCGCCAGAGGTGCGGCCTGCACCCAGGCCGGCAATGTCCACCGTGCGTGCTTCATGACCGACCCCGGGCGCTCAAGCCGCCACGAACTCGTTCCACTTCTGCACCATGTAGACGTTCTCGTCCATCACGGCGTTCCAGCAGGCGATGCCGCCCATGCGCTGCTCGTAGCTGCCGCCGTCACGCGTCTCGCCTGCCTTGGCCAGCAGATCGCCATTCGGGCTCTTGATGTCCTTCTCGGCGGCCTTGCCCTCCATCCAGTAAGCCCACTCATAGGCCTCCATCTTGCTCTTGGCGGTCTCGAGCACAGCGCTGTAGTAGCCCTGGCGGTTGAGGTAGGCACCGGCCCAGCCGTCGAGGAACC
>JBMTXX010000405.1:0-2607 GCA_049453935.1 Rubrivivax sp. | reverse complement strand
CCGTCGTGTCTGCCGCGCCGAAAGACCCCGGCGTTGTGGAACGAGCGCCCTCACGCGAAGCGGCCGCAGACCCACGTCAGGGACTGCCGGAGCCCGCGCCCCGCGCGCCCTTGACCGCCACGGCCGCGGATTGGGCCCATGTGCAGAGCTCCACGACCCCGCCGAACGCGGCAACGCTGATGGCAGCGATGCCAGAAGGCCGGATGACGCGCACCGGGGCCCCAGCCAGCTCCGCCGACGGCTTGCGCACGACCGCCCGCGCCGCCCCTTCGCGTCGAGAGCCGCTGGCCCCACGAGCCGATCTGCAAGCCGCTGCGATGATGCAGCTGCCGCCTTCGGTGCAGTCTCTTCCCGCTACGCCATCGCCCGCAGTCCAGGGCACACCCAGCCCCTGGCTGGACGCCGCATCGCGGGCACTCGACATGACCACGACACCGCTGCCACGTGATGGCGACGCATCAGCGCTGGCGGCCGGTGCGTTGCCCACGGCTGCAGCGGATGCGAGCTTTTCTGCGGCGCTGGAAGCGGCAGGATCGACCATGCCCGAGTTCATGCTCCAGGAGGCCCTCGACAGCGCTGGCTTCACGCCGGCACTGAGCGCACGCATCGCCACGATGGTGCGCGACGGCATCGAGGAGGCCCGCATCCAGCTCAACCCCGCCGACATGGGCCCGGTGGCGGTGCAACTGGCGATGGAGGGCTCGGACGTGCGCGTGGATCTGGCCGCCGAAGTCGAGTCCACGCGGCAGATCCTGGAGCAGGCCCTGCCCTCGCTGGCCAGTGCGCTGCGCGAATCGGGATTCACACTGACCGGCGGTGGCGTGTTCCAGCAGCCCCGCGACACAGGTCACGGCGACCGCGGGCCATCCGATGGCCGCCACGGCGCATCGCGCGCCGAGGCGACGGGCGAGACCGTGACCACGGTGTCGACGGCAAGCCCCGGACGCGCCCCACGCCGAGGTCTGGTCGACCTTTACGCCTGAAGTCGCTGAACGCGGGGGCCCGGGCCGGGCCCGCGCGACCGCAGGGCCCGCGGATGCCCCGATGCGCGTCGGCGGACCTGCCCTCAGGCGCACAGGGGGCGAGGACACAGGGCGCCGGACGCATCCGGCAGGCCGCATAGACTACGGCCTGTTCACGGCTCAATTCGCGTCATCTGCGGGACGGACGGTTTCGATAATCGCCACACCGGATACCCGCGCTGTCTGCGCGGCCCGATCGAACAGCCACCCCTCCACTGCCTGAAGGATCCACCATGGCGACCGCCGCGCCAGCCGCGCCCGTCGGGGCTGCCCCGAAGAGCAGGAAGAAGCTGCTGATCATCCTGATCGTCGTGGCCGTGCTGTTGTTGGCCGGCGGCGGCGGCGCGCTGTACTTCATCAAGGCCAAGCAGGCCGCTGCACTCGCGCTCGAGGAAGACGAATACGGCGACGAACCCCGCGCCAACACCCGCACCAACCGGCGGGACCTGAGCGTCGCGCCGGTGTTCGTTCCGCTGGACCTGTTCACCGTCAATCTGGCGGACCGCGAAGCCGATCGCTACCTGCAGGCGACGATTTCCCTCGAGGTCGACGACGAGAAGGCCGCCGAGATGGTGAAGAACTTCATGCCGTTGATCCGCAACAGCATCCTGATGACGCTGAGCTACAAGACCTCGGCCGAACTGCTCGAGCGCGACGGCAAGGCCAAACTGGCGGTCGAGCTGCGCAAGGAAGTCTCCAAGGCGCTGGGGCTCGAAGTGCCTGAGGACCCGCCGGCCCGCGGAAGCAGCGCGCGGCGTGCAGAAGCGTCGGACGATGAGCCGCCACCGCGGCGGCGGCGTCTGAAGCCGGAGGAGATCACGCCGGTCAAGGGCGTGCACTTCTCCAACTTCATCATCCAGTGAGCGCGGCTCCCAACCCCGCGGGCATGCGATGAGCCAACAGATCCTGTCCCAGGACGAGGTCGACGCCCTGCTCCAGGGCATCACCGGCGAAAGCCAGTCGCTGGAGTCCGAGACCGAGCTCGCGCCCGACAGCAACATCCGCGCCTACGACCTGTCGAGCCAGGAACGCCTGGTGCGCGGGCGCATGCCGGCGCTGGAGATCGTCAACGAACGCTTCGCCCGGGATCTGCGCATCGGCCTGTTCAACCTGATCAGGCGCAATCCCGAAATTTCGATCGCCGGCAACAAGGTGCAGAAGTACAACGCCTTCCTGCGCGACATCGTGGTGCCGAACAACTTCAACATCGTCGCCATCAAACCGCTGCGCGGCTCAGGCCTGGTGGTGTGCGACCCGGCCATCATCTTCGCCGCGATCGACGCGCTGTTCGGCGGAAACGGCAAGTTCCACACCCGGATCGAAGGGCGCGATTTCTCGCCGACCGAACAGCGCGTGATCATGCGCGTGCTGGAGGTGATCATGGCCGAGTACCGCAAGGCCTGGTCGACGATCTACCCGATCGAGCTCGAGTACCAGCGGTCGGAGATGCAGCCGCAGTTCGCCAACATCGCCACGCCCAGCGAGATGGTGCTGTCGTCATCTTTCCGGCTCGAGCTCGGCGACGCCACCGGCAGCATCCACGTGTGCATCCCCTACGCCACGCTGGAACCCATCCGGGACCTGC
>JBMTXX010000404.1:0-2657 GCA_049453935.1 Rubrivivax sp. | reverse complement strand
GCGAGCGCGGCCAGCGCGAGGTCTTCTGCGGGCTGACCGGCATCGTCTGGCTGCATCGCAAGATCCAGGACGCCTTCTTCCTGGTCGTCGGCTCGCGCACCTGCGCGCACCTGATCCAGTCGGCCGCCGGGGTCATGATCTTCGCCGAACCGCGTTTCGCCACCGCGATCCTCGACGAACGCGACCTGGCGGGTCTGGCCGACGCCAACGACGAGCTCGATCGCGTGGTGCATCGGCTGCTCGAGCGCCGCCCCGACATCCGCACGCTCTTTCTGGTGGGCTCCTGCCCCTCCGAAGTCATCAAGCTGGATCTGTCACGCGCCGCTGAGCGGCTGTCGGCTCGCTTCCTGCCGCGGGTGCGGGTGCTGAACTACTCTGGCAGCGGCATCGAGACCACGTTCACGCAGGGAGAAGACGCCTGTCTGGCCGCGCTGGTGCCCACGTTGCCGGCATCCCCGGCGGCACAGGCCGATGCGCGCTCGCTGCTGGTGGTCGGCACGCTGCCCGATGTCGTCGAAGACCAGCTCGCCGGGCTGCTCCAGCGCATCGGGGTGCCCTCGGTGGGTTTCCTGCCCGCACGCCATTCCCGCGGCATGCCGGCGCTGGGGCCGGGCACACGGCTGCTGCTGGCCCAGCCCTTCCTGGCCGACACGGTCCGCGCGCTGGAGCAGCGCGGGGCCCAGCGGCTGGACGCGCCCTTCCCGATCGGCGTCGAAGGCACGACCGCCTGGCTCGAGGCGGCAGCCGACGCTTTCGGCATCGACCGCGCGGTGGTGGCCGAGGTCACCGCGAGCGCGCGGGCACGCGCCCTGCACGCCTTGCAACGGCACCGCAGCCTGCTGCAGGACCGCAGCATCTTCTTCTTCCCCGATTCCCAGCTCGAGTTGCCGATCGCGCGCTTCCTGGCACGCGAGCTCGGCATGAAACTGACCGAAGTCGGCACGCCCTACCTGCACCGGGAGCACCTGGAGCGTGAGCTGGCGTGGCTGCCGGCGGGCACGACGCTCAGCGAGGGCCAGGATGTCGAGCGTCAGTTGGACCGCTGCCGCACCCTGCGGCCCGACCTGACCGTGTGCGGGCTCGGCCTGGCCAACCCGCTGGAGGCCGAAGGCCTGACCACCAAGTGGGCCATCGAGCTCGTGTTCTCGCCCATCCACGGTTACGAGCAAGCCGCCGATCTGGCCGAGCTGTTCGCACGGCCGCTGCGCCGGCGCGCCTTGCTGGCGTCCGGGGCGGCACCGCGGCGCCCGTCCACCGCGGGTGAACGGTCGAGACCGACCGGCATCGAGCCTCCCACACCTGTGGAGCGCCGCGATCCGGCGACCGCCTGAAGGACGACGCCACGATGCAGCTGACCCTCTGGACCTACGAAGGCCCGCCCCATGTCGGTGCGATGCGCGTGGCCACGGCCATGCGGGACGTCCATTACGTCCTCCACGCCCCGCAGGGCGACACCTACGCCGACCTGCTGTTCACGATGATCGAGCGGCGGGACCGTCGCCCACCGGTCACCTACACGACCTTCCAGGCGCGCGATCTCGGCAGCGACACGGCCGAGTTGTTCAAGACCGCGGCGCGCCAGGCCTACGAGCGCTTCCAGCCCCAGGCCATGCTGGTCGGCGCGTCCTGCACCGCCGAGCTGATCCAGGACGACCCAGGCGGTCTTGCACAGGCGCTGTCCCTGCCGGTGCCGGTGGTGCCGCTCGAACTCCCCGCCTACCAGCGCAAGGAGAACTGGGGCGCGTCCGAGACCTTCTACCAGCTCGTCCGCGCGCTGGCCAGTGGCGCCACGCCGCAGAGGCCGCCCCGTCAGGGCAGGCGTCCCTGCTGCAACCTGCTCGGGCCGATGGCGCTCGGTTTTCGCCATCGCGACGACGTCACCGAGATCCAGCGCCTGCTGGCCCGCCTCGGGGTGGACGTGCTGGTCACCGCGCCGATGGATGCCACGCCGGCCGACATCGCACGCTTGCCCGAGGCCGACTTCAACGTCGTGCTCTACCCCGAGCTCGCGCTGCAGGCGGCGCAGTTCCTGCAGCGTCGGCATGGACAGCCCTTCATCCGCACGGTGCCGATCGGCGTGGCCGCGACGCGCGAATTCATCGCCGAAGTCGCCCAGCTCGCCGGCGTCGACCCGACCGACGCGCTGGCCGACCCTGCCGCCCGAGCGCCCTGGTACGCGGGCTCGGTCGACTCCACCTACCTCACCGACAAGCGCGTCTTCGTCTTCGGCGACGCCACGCATGCCGTGGCCGCCGCCCGGGTGGCCGCCGACGAGCTTGGCCTGAAGGTCGTCGGGCTGGGCACCTACAGCCGTGAGTTCGCCCGCGAGGTGCGTGAAGCCGCCAGGCGATACGACGTCGAGGCACTGATCTCCGACGATTACCTCGAGGTCGAGGCCCGCATCGCCGAACTGCAGCCCGAGCTGGTGCTGGGCACGCAGATGGAGCGTCACATCGCCAAGCGGCTGAAGGTGCCTTGCGCGGTGATCTCCGCACCGGTGCACGTGCAGGACTTTCCCGCGCGCTACTCGCCGCAGATGGGCTTCGAAGGCGCCAACGTCCTCTTCGACACCTGGGTCCATCCCTTGATGATGGGCCTGGAGGAGCACCTGCTGACGATGTTCCGCGAGGACTTCGAGTTCCACGACGGCGCCTCGG
>JBMTXX010000403.1:0-2678 GCA_049453935.1 Rubrivivax sp. | reverse complement strand
GCAGCACGCACCACAGACCGACTTCGCTGCGCCCGATTCGGTGCAGGACGCGCATGCCCGGCTGCGCGCGCTGCCGCGCGGCAGCCGGGTCGTCGCGGTGGGCGGCGACGGCACGCTCAACCGCTGGCTGCCGGCGCTGCTGGATGGCGGTCATGCGCTCGGGGTCGTGCCGATGGGCAGCGGCAATGACATCGCGCGGGCGCTCGGCGTGCATGGGCTGGGCCTGGACGATGCGCTGAGCTGCGCGCTGCGCGGGCCCTTGCGGCCCCTGGATGTGGGCGTCGTCGAGGCCGAGGGTCTGTGCGTGCCCTTTCTGTCCAGCCTGGCCGCAGGTTTCGATGCCGCGGTCGGCCTGCGTGCCTTATGTGGCCCGCGCTGGCTCAGGGGGCAGCCGCGCTACCTGTGGGCGACCTTGCGTGAACTCGCGGCCTTGCGCTGCTGGCCGGTGCGCCTGTCCTGTGACGGCCAGCCCGTGTGGACGGGCGAGGTGCTGTTTGCGTCGACCCTGAACACGCCCACCTACGGCAGCGGCATGCCGGTGGCGCCCCAGGCGCGCGCCGACGACGGCCGGCTCGAGGTGCTGCGCGCCGCGGCGATGGGCCGCGCCCACGTGCTGGCGCTGCTGCCGCGCCTGCTTCGCGGCACGCATCTGACCGACCCGCGCGTGGCCCTGCAGGCCTGCACCTCGCTCACGCTCGACAGCGACGCAGCGCCCCTGCCCGTGGCGGCCGACGGCGAGTATCTGGGGCAGTTCCGCCAGTTGCGTGTGCGCGTGATGCCGGCGGCCTTGCCGGCGGCGGTGGCATGATCGATATCGTGCCCACCGGCAGCCCCTGCGTCGTTTTGCGAGGGTGGTGTGTCGGCGACTGGTTTCGAACATTCTTGGTGCAGGCGCCTGGGCTCCAGGATGTGTCTGCGTGACCGGGGTTTTCGACTGCTGCCCGTTCGGCCACATGCCCCAGTGCTTCACCCCTTCCCAGTCCCACCAGATCCCACGATGAAACTCGCCAAGTTCCCCCGCATCCGCCTCGGCCATGGGCCCACGCCGCTGGAGCCGATGAAGAACCTCTCCCGTCTCCTCGGCGGGCCCGATCTGTGGATCAAGCGCGACGACTGCACGGGGTTGGCCAGCGGCGGCAACAAGACGCGCAAACTCGAGTACCTGATGGCCGACGCGCTGGCGCAGGGCGCCGACACGGTCATCACGCAGGGCGCCACACAGAGCAACCACGCGCGCCAGACGGTGGCGGCGGCCTGCCGGCTGGGCTTGCGCAGCCACATCATCCTGGAAGACCGCACCGGCTACACCCGAGCCGAATACAAGAAGAGCGGCAACGTCTTCCTCGACGAACTGATGGGAGCGAGCATTTCCGAGGTGCCGGGCGACACCGACATGAACGCGGCCATGGCCCGTCTGGCCGACCAACTGCGCGCCGACGGCCGCAAGCCCTATGTCATCCCTGGTGGCGGCAGCAACGCGGTCGGGGCGCTGGGCTATGTCACCTGTGCCCTGGAGTTGATGCATCAGGCCAACGACATGGCCCTCGACATCGATGCCCTCGTCCATGCCACCGGCAGCGCCGGCACGCAGGCCGGGCTCGTGGTGGGTCTGGAGGGTGCCAGGTCGCAGATCCCGCTGCTCGGCATCGGGGTGCGTGTGCCGCGCGCCGCGCAGGAGCAGAAGGTCTATGACCTGGCGGTCCAGACGGCGGACCTGCTGGGTGTGCCGGGCAGCGTGGCGCGTGACCGCGTGGTGGCGAACTGCGACTACGTCGGCGACGGCTATGGCCTGCCCACGCCGGGCATGATCGAGGCGGTGACGCTGGTGGCGCGGACCGAGGGCATCCTGCTCGATCCGGTGTACTCGGGCAAGGGCATGGCCGGGCTCATCGACCTGTGCCGCAAAGGCCACTACACCAAGGGACAGAACGTCGTCTTCCTGCACACCGGCGGCGCGGTGGGCCTGTATGGCTACACCGAGGCCTTCGGGTTCTGAGCGCGCCGGCGCGACGGTCAGGGGCGTTGCGAGATGACGCATCTGGACGAGGGCAGTGCCGGGCACGGCGTGGTCGGCGTGATCGGCGGCATGGGCCCGTTGGCCACGGCAGACTTCTTCCACAAGGTGATCGCCTGCACCGACGCGGCCGACGACGCCGGTCATGTGCCGCTCGTCATCGCCAGTGACCCCCGGATCCCGCCACGACCGGCCGCGCTGCTGAGCAACGGTGCGTCACCGCTGCCCGCGCTGCGTTCGATCCGTGACCGTCTGGTCGCCTTCGGCGCGCGCATGCTCGTGATGCCCTGCAACACGGCGCACCACTGGCATGCCGAGTTGACGCGCGACTGCGTGCTGCCGTTTCCGAGCATCATCGAGGTCTCCTGCGACGAGGCTGCGCGAGGCCTTGCCGCGGGTGGGCGCGTCGGCATCGTCGCCACCCGCGCGACGCTGGCCGCGCGCCTGTTCGAGCCCGCACTCGAGCAGCGGGGTCTGGCGGCGGTGTTGCCCGACGACACGCTGCTCGACGGCTTCATCCTGCCGTCGATCGCCGCGGTCAAGGCCGGGCATCTCGATGCGGCGCGCGCGCCGATGCACCATGCGGTGCAGGCGCTGCTGGACCAGGGCGCCGAGCGTGTGCTGCTGGCCTGCACCGAAGCGCCGATCGCCATGGGCGGGCCGA
>JBMTXX010000402.1:0-2690 GCA_049453935.1 Rubrivivax sp. | reverse complement strand
ACGGTGGGCATGGTGGTCGACGGTGTCTCCGACGTGATCACCCTCACGCCGGACCAGTGGCGCGAGGCGCCCTCGTTCGATGCGACGATCGACAGCGAGCATCTGCTGGCCATCGGCTCGGTCGACGAACGGATGCTGATCCTGCTCGACATCGAACGCCTGATGCGCAGCCCCGAGATGGCCTTGTTCGACCAGGATCAGGTCTGACCGACGAGCGATCCAGGGTCTTCGGTATTTGCATCCTGGCCAGTGCATCGCGGAACCCCAGGACATTGCAAGTCCGACAGGATGTCCCGCAACCCACCGGGCCAGCGCGACAATCCTGGCTTCCGTCCATCGCGGCCCACCCCCTACACGACACCCCGCTTGACCTGCTGGGCCCTGCCATGGCAGGTCGCAAGCAGGCCTGATCTACATCCTTCATGACATCCCGTGTGGTCGTCGGCCTGTCCGGCGGCGTCGATTCCGCCGTGACGGCCTGGCTGCTGAAGCAGCAGGGCCATGAGGTCGTCGGCCTGTTCATGAAGAACTGGGAGGACGACGACGACAGCGAGTACTGTTCTTCGCGCGCCGACTTCGTCGACGCGGCGGCGGTGGCCGACGTCGTCGGCATCGATCTCGAGCATGTGAACTTCGCCGCGGAGTACCGCGAGCGGGTGTTCGCCGAGTTCCTGCGTGAATACCAGGCCGGCCGCACGCCCAACCCGGACGTGCTGTGCAATGCAGAGATCAAGTTCAAGGCCTTCCTCGACCATGCGATGCGGCTCGGGGCCGATCACATCGCCACCGGTCACTACGCCCGGGTCCGGCAAGGTGCACAGGGGCGGTTCGAACTGCTCAAGGGCCTGGATCCGGCCAAGGACCAGAGTTACTTCCTCCACCGGCTGAACCAGGCGCAGCTGGCACGCACGCTGTTCCCGGTGGGCGAGCTGCGCAAGACCGAGGTGCGGCGCCTGGCCGAGCAGATCGGCCTGCCCAACGCCCGCAAGAAGGACTCCACCGGCATCTGCTTCATCGGCGAGCGGCCCTTCAGAGAGTTCCTGAACCGATACCTTCGGCACGAGCCCGGCGCGATCGTCGACGCGCAGGGCAGAGAGATCGGGCGCCACGTCGGCCTGAGCTTCTACACCCTGGGCCAGCGTCAGGGCCTGGGCATCGGTGGACTCAGCCGCGGAGGCGGCACGCACGCACCGTGGTACGCCGCACGCAAGGATCTGGCGCGCAACACCTTGGTGGCGGTGCAGGGTCACGATCATCCGTGGCTGATGTCGCACCGGCTGCGCGCGGTGGAGCCGAGCTGGGTGGCGGGTCAGCCCCCCGGGGACGGTCCGATGGCCGCCAAGACGCGCTACCGGCAGAGCGATGCCCCGTGCCGTCTGTGCGTCGACGCGACCGGGTTCGATCTGGTCTTCGGTGCGCCCCAATGGGCCGTGACGCCGGGACAGTCGGCAGTGCTGTACGACGGCGAGGTCTGCCTGGGCGGCGGCATCATCGAATCGGCCGACACGGCCGGCGCCTGAGCGTCGCTGCGGCGCGGCGCATCACCCCTGCAACAGCTTGGCTTCGGCCAGCGCCAGCGGCTCGGGCAGGCCCGACAGCACCAGGGTGTCGCCGACGGCCAGCACGCAGCCGTCGTCGGCCTCGCGCACAGCCCCTTCGCGCTCACGCACCGACACCACCTGCACCCCCACCGCGTGCAAGGCGAGGTCGCCCAGGCGCTCGCCCACGGCGGCCGCCGCCGCCGGGAGCGTGACGCTGCGCAAGCGCGCCTGGTCGAGTTCCAGGACGGTGTCGTCGTCGGCCCCGTGGAAATAGCCCCGCAGCAACCGGTAACGGGCATCGCGCGCGTCGCGCTGCAGCCGGATCACGCGCGCCATCGGCACACCGGCCAAGGCCAGCGCGTGCCCGGCCAGCATCAGCGAACCCTCGATCGCCTCGGGCACGACCTCGGTGGCACCGGCCCGGCGCAGGCGGTCCATGTCGGCGTCGTCGACGGTGCGCACGATCACCGGGACCTTCGGGGCATGCTCGCGCACCAGGTGAAGGATCTTCAGCGCCGAGGGCGTGTCGTGGTAGCTGATGACCACGGCACTGGCCCGCGCCAGGCCGGCGGCCATCAGGCTCTGCAGCCGCGCGGCATCGCCGAAGACCACGCTCTGGCCCGCCGCGGCGGCTTGTCGGACCCGGTCCGGGTCGAGGTCCAGCGCCATGTAGGGCACGCCTTCCTGCCCCAGCAGACGCGCCAGGTTCTGCCCGCTGCGCCCGTAGCCGCAGATGATCACGTGGGCCTCGGCGGCGATGGACTTGCGGGCGATCGAGGTCAGGGCCACCGACTGCATCAGCCAGTCGCTGGCGCTCACGCGGCTGACGATGCGATCGGCGTGCATGACGAGGAAGGGTGCGGCCAGCATCGACAGCACCATGGCTGCGAGCACCGGGCTCATCCATTGCGGCGCGATCAGCCCCCGATCGGCGCCGAGCGTGAGCAGAACGAATCCGAACTCTCCGGCCTGCGCCAGGTACAGCCCCACGCGCAGCGACGTGCCCGGGCCGGCCTTGAACAGGCGCGCGAGCAGCGCGATCAACGCGAACTTCACCACCAGCGGAAGGGTGGTCAGCAGCAGGACAAGCAGCCACTGGTCGATCACCGGTCGCCAGTCCAGCTTCATCCCGATGGTGATGAAGAACAG
>JBMTXX010000401.1:0-2701 GCA_049453935.1 Rubrivivax sp. | reverse complement strand
AACCGAGGCGAGATTGCCTGCCGCGTCATCGCCACCGCCCGCAGGATGGGCATCGCCACGGTGGCCGTGTATTCCGAGGCCGACCGCGACGCGCGGCATGTGGAACTGGCCGACGAGGCCGTGCTGCTGGGGCCGGCGCCCAGCCGGGAGAGCTACCTGGTGGCCGACAGGATCATCGATGCCTGCAAGGCCACCGGCGCACAGGCCGTGCACCCGGGCTACGGCTTCCTGTCGGAAAACGAGGACTTCGCACGCCGTGTCGAAGAAGAGGGCATCGTCTTCATCGGCCCCAAGCACTACAGCATCGCGGCCATGGGCGACAAGATCGCCTCCAAGAAGCTGGCCAACGAGGCGAAGGTCAGCACCATCCCGGGCTGGAACGATGCCATCGACACGCCCGAGCAGGCCGTGGAAATCGCCCGCGGTATCGGCTACCCGGTGATGATCAAGGCCAGTGCCGGTGGCGGCGGCAAGGGTCTTCGCGTGGCCTTCAACGACAAGGAGGCCTTCGAAGGTTTTTCGTCGTGTCGCAACGAGGCGCGCAACAGCTTCGGCGACGACCGCGTCTTCATCGAGAAGTTCGTCGAGCAGCCGCGCCACATCGAGATCCAGGTGCTTGGCGACGCGCACGGCAACGTGGTCTACCTGCACGAGCGCGAGTGCTCGATCCAGCGTCGCCACCAGAAGGTGATCGAGGAGGCGCCGTCGCCCTTCATCAGTGACGCGACGCGCCGCGCGATGGGCGAGCAGGCCGTGGCGCTGGCACGCGCGGTGAACTACCAGAGCGCGGGCACGGTGGAGTTCGTCGTCGGCAAGAACCAGGACTTCTATTTCCTGGAGATGAACACCCGCCTGCAGGTGGAGCACCCGGTGACCGAGTGCATCACCGGGCTGGACCTCGTCGAGCAGATGATCCGTGTGGCCGCCGGCGAGCCGCTGGGATTTGCACAGGCCGACATCCGGCGCGAGGGTTGGGCCATCGAGTGCCGCATCAACGCCGAGGACCCGTTCCGCGGCTTCCTGCCGTCCACCGGGAGGCTGGTACGTTACCTGCCGCCGCCAGCGGCGTTGTCGCAGGGCGTGCTGACGCTGGTGGGTGAGGCCTACGATCAGGACCGCTTCGGCGGCGTGCGCGTGGACACCGGTGTGGCCGAGGGCGGCGAGATCCCGATGCACTACGACTCGATGATCGCCAAGCTCATCGTCCACGGCCGCGACCGCGCCGACGCCATCGCGAAGATGCGCGAGGCACTGGACGGGTTCGTCATCCGCGGCATCGCCAGCAACATCCCGTTTCAGGCCGCGCTGCTGGCACATCCCGGCTTTGTCGCGGGCGCCTTCAACACCGGCTTCATCGCCGAGCATTACGGTCGTGGTTTCCGTGCCGAAGACGTGCCGCACGAAGATCCGGATTTCCTCATCGCCCTGGCGGTGGCAGCGCAGCGCCGCTATCTGGAGCGCGCCGCGGGCATCAGCGGACAACTTGCGGGCCACGGTGTGCGCACGGGGGACGCTTTCGTGGCGGTGATCAAGGGGCAGGGGGGCGTGCATCGGCACGTGCCCGTGCGCATCCGCAACAACGGAGCGTTGCAGGTGCAGGTGCGCGAGCGTGTCTACTCGCTGGCCAAGGATTGGCGCTTCGGCGGCATCCGCGCCAGTGGCCTGTGTGACGGCCGCCCCTTCACCGCCCAGATCGAGCGCGACGGGCTGTGGATCCGTGTGGCCCACCACGGCCTGCGCATCGACGCCATGGTGCTGAGCCCGCGCGCCGCGGAACTGCAACGCCTGATGCCCTTCAAGGCGCCGGCCGACATGAGCAAGTTCCTGCTGTCACCGATGCCCGGGCTGCTCGTGGACATTGCGGTCAAGCCCGGACAGCCGGTGCAGGCGGGCGAGCGTCTGGCCGTGATCGAGGCGATGAAGATGGAGAACATCCTGACCGCGACGCAGGACGGTGTGGTGGCCGAACTGCTGACCGCCAAGGGCGAGAGCCTGGCGGTCGATCAGCCCATCCTGAGGTTCGTGTGACCGGCGCTCCGTTCCTGGGCTCGCCAATTTGCAACCATCAGCACCCCGTTCGCGCCGAGCGACCCTCCGATCAGGAAGGGCCACCATCCTTTCGGGCAGAGTCATCACCCGTTCGGTCCGAGGCTCGCTCGCTCAGGATGGGCCATCATCCTTGCAGCCTGAGTCATCACCCGTCCGGGCTGAGCCAGCCTACGTTCGGGTTGAGCCCACCTACGTTCGGGCTGAGCCTGTCGAAGCCCCCGCAACGACTGACGCCCTCCAGGGCCGAACCCCTATGACATCGCCAAAACCCTTTCGCATCCTCGGTATCCAGCAGATCGCCATCGGCGGCCCGGACAAGCGGCGACTGCGTGCGCTGTGGGTCGACATCCTGGGGTTGAACGTCAAGAGCACCTTCGTCAGCGAGCGCGAGAACGTCGACGAGGACATCTGCACCCTCGGGGACGGCCCCTTGGCGGTGGAGGTCGATCTGATGCAGCCTCTGGACCCAGATCGGAAGCCGGCCGTGCACACGACACCGCTCAACCACGTCGGGCTGTGGGTCGACGATCTGCAGCGCGCAGTCGAGTGGATGAGCGCGCATGGGGTTCGCTTCGCCCCCGGGGGCATTCGCAAGGGTGCGGCTGGTCACGACATCTGCTTCATCCACCCGAAGGGCAATGAAGACTTCCCT
>JBMTXX010000400.1:0-2710 GCA_049453935.1 Rubrivivax sp. | reverse complement strand
CACCATGACCGACCTAGACCCCATCGACTTGCAGCTGCTCGCCCTGCTGCAGCACGACGCCTCGCGTTCCAACCTGGCGCTGGCTGAAGCCGTGGGCGTGTCGCCGGCGACGGCCTTGCGCCGGGTGCGGCGGCTGGTGGACGAAGGGGTGATCGAGCGCCAGGTGGCGCGGCTGTCACCGGCCGCCGTGGGGGTGCCGCTGGCGGCGGTGGTGGAGGTGACGCTGGACCGTCAAGGGGCGGAGCACCTGGACGCCTTCGAGGCGAAGGCGGTGGCCGAGCCACGGGTGCAGCAGGCCTGGCGCGTCTCGCCGGGCCCCGACTTCGTGCTGGTGGTGCAGGTGGCCGACATGGCGGCCTATCACGCGCTGGCGCAGCGCCTGTTCACGCAGGACGCCAACGTGCGCAACGTCAAGGCCTTTTTCGCGGTCAAGCGCGCGAAGTTCGAGACCGCGCTGCCGCTGCCCGGGGCGTAGGGGCGGCTGACGCCCCGCGTGGGGCGCAAGCGCAGCGGCTCACCCCTGCTTCAGCACCGCCAGGCCCTTCAGGTACTCGCCCTCCGGGAAGACCAGCGTCGTCGGGTGGTCAGGCGCGCCTTCCAGGCGCTGCAAGATGGCGCCGTCGACGCCGGCGTCGATGGCCGCGCCGGCGACGATCTTGTGGAACAGCTCGGCCCCCACCCCGCCGGAGCAGGAAAAGGTCAGCAGCAAGCCGCCGGGCGCCAGCAGCTTCAGCGCCAAGCGGTTGATGTCCTTGTAGGCGCGCGCGGCGCGCTCGGCGTGGGCGGCAGTGGGGGCGAACTTCGGCGGGTCGAGCACGATGGCATCGAAGCGGTCGCCGGCCTGCAGCCGCTCACGCAGGAAGGCGTTGACGTCGGCGTCCACGGTGTCGTGGCGCGCGGCGTCGAAGCCGTTGAGCGCGACGTTGTCGCGGGCCCGCGCCAGCGCCGGCGCCGAGGAATCCACGCCGGTGACGTGCTGCGCCCCGCCCACCAGCGCCGCCACCGAGAAGCCGCCGGTGTAGCAGTAGCAGTTCAGCACGCGCTGCAGGCCGAAGTGCCGCACCCAGCGCGCGAACAGCGCGCGGTTGTCGCGCTGGTCGAGGTAGAAGCCGGTCTTGTGGCCCTCGGCCACGTCCAGGCTCAGACGCCAGCCGTGCTCGCGCAGGATCAGCGCCGTCTCAGGCGCAGGGATGGTCGCGGTGTCGGCGCCCGGCGCAGCGGCCGACGTCGACGCCGCAGGCGCGGCGCCTGCCGGCACACGCAGCCAGCCGGTGCGCACCGGCAGCCCTTCCAGCGCACGCACATTGGAGTCCGAGCGTTCGTACAGGTGCTGCAGGCCCGTGGCCGCCAGCAGCAGGTCGGCCAGCGCCTCGCGCCAGCGCTCCATGCCGGCCGACAGGAACTGGGCCGACAGCGTCTGCCCGTAGCGGTCGACGATCAAGCCGGGCAGGCCGTCGGCCTCGCCGTGCACCAGGCGCACGCCGTCGCTGTCGATGGGCAGCCGCGCGCGCAACGCCAGCGCCCGCGCCAGGCGGCGCTTGAAGAAGGCATGGTCGACGCGCTCGGCCTCGTCGAAGGTCCAGGCCCGCACGCGGATGGACGAGGTCGGGCTGTAGGCGCCCCAGCACAGAAAGCGCCCGTCGGCCGACTCCACGCGCACGGTCTCGCCGGCGTCGGCGCGGCCGCGCTCGATGCTGCCTTCGAACACCCAGGGGTGATGGCGCTGCAGCGAGCGCTCCTTGCCTTCTCGCAGTCGGATGATCTTCATGGTGTTCCCGGCGGGGGCGCGTCAGCCCGTGCGCATCTTGGCGCGCGGGTGCGCGGCGTCGTAGACCTTGGCCAGGTGCTGGAAGTCCAGCCGCGTGTAGACCTGGGTGGTGGCGATCTGGGCATGGCCCAGCAGCTCCTGCACCGCGCGCAGGTCGCCGCTGGACTGCAGCAGGTGGCTGGCGAAGCTGTGGCGCAGCATGTGCGGGTGCACGTGCGTGGGCAGCCCGGCCTCCAGGGCCAGCGCTTTCAGGCGTGACCGCACCTGGCTTTGCGTCAGCCGCGTGCCGCGCCGGCTGACGAACAGCGCCGGCTCGTCGGCGGCGGCCACGCCCGGGCGCACCTCGCGCCAGGCGCGCAGCGCCTGCAGCGCAGGCCCGCCCACCGGCACGCTGCGCCGCTTGGCGCCCTTGCCCAGCACGTGCGCGCTGGCGTCGGCCTCGTCCACCCAGCCGGCGGCCTGGGTGCTGGCCTGCAGGTCCAGCCCGACGAGCTCACCCACGCGCAGGCCACAGCCGTACAGCAGCTCGACGATGCAGTGGTCGCGCGCGCGCAGCGCCGCGTCGCCGCGCGTGGAGCGGTGCGTGGCCAGGGCCACGGCCTGGTCCACCGCCAGCGCCTTGGGCAGCGGCTTGGGGGCCTTGGGCGCGCGCAGGCCGTCCCCCGGGTTGAGCTCGACCACGCCGTGGCGGCCCCACCAACGGTACAGCCCGCGCCAGGCGGCCAGCGCGATCGCGATGCTGCGCGGGCCCAGACCGCGGTCGCGCAGCCGGGCGCTGAAGCGGCGGATGTGGTGCGGCTGCGCGGCGCGCAGTGCCACGGGGTACGCGGCGGCGGCCTCCTGCAGCCAGCCCAGGGCGTCGCGGTACATGGCCACGGTGCGCGCCGCCAGCCGGCGCTCGACGCTCAGGTGGCGCAGGTACTGCTCGATCTCGGGGTCCAG
>JBMTXX010000399.1:0-2719 GCA_049453935.1 Rubrivivax sp. | reverse complement strand
GTCGGGCGCACGCTGCGCACCGGGCCGAACTTCTCCAGCGTGGTGGCGCGGATGATGCGGTCCACCCGGGTGAACTCGGCATCGCTCAGACCGGAATAGGCCTTGGCGAAGGCCACCAGTTGCAGGCCGTCGGGCCGCGGCGGCTCGCGCCGCGCAATCGCCTCGACGACGGCCAGCGCCTCCTGCGCGTCCGCCGGGGGGCGGTTCCAGACGGCAAAGGTGTAGTCGGTGTAGACATTGGCGCGACGGCCGTGGCCCGCCTGGGCATAGATCAGCACCGCATCGACGGTGTAGGGGTCGACCTTCCACTTCCACCACAGGCCGTCGGACTTGGTGCGGCCGCTGCCATACCGCGCGTCGCGGTGCTTGAGCATCAGGCCCTCGACACCTCGTACACGGGCCTGGTCGCGCAGCCGGGCCAGCCCGTCCCAATCGCTGGCCTGCACCTCTGGCGAGACGTCGAAGCCAGCGGCGGGGTGCGCAGCCGCCATGTGGCCCTGGAGGGCCAGGAGCCGCTCACGTCGCGCACGCTGCGGATGCAATCGCAGGTCCTGCCCGTCCTGCTCCAGCAGGTCGTAGGCGACGAAACGCACCGGCGCCGCCTCCAGCAGGCGCTTGGACAGCGTCTTGCGTCCGATGCGCTGCTGCAGCACATGGAACGACGCCGGCGACTCGGCCCCGTCGGGCCAGACCAGCACCTCGCCGTCGAGCACCGTGCCCGGCGGCAGCGCCAGCGCGCGCTGGGCGACCTCCGGGAAGCGCTCGGTCATCAGTTCCTCGCCACGCGACCAGATGCACACCTGTCCGGCGCGGCGCACCACCTGCGCGCGGATGCCGTCGTACTTCCACTCGGCCAGCCAGTCGCCAGGCGGACCGAGCGCGGCAGACAGCGCGTCGGGCTCGGCCGGGACCTGCAGCGCATGCGCCAGGAAGAAGGGGTACGGATGTCCGGCGTCGGACGGGCCGGCAGACCCTTCAGGGGCGACGAGCTCGAGATAGCGTGCCGCCGAGGGCTGTGCTCGCGCATCGGTCCATCCGATCAGCCGCTGGGCGACGGTCTTCGGGTCCACCCCGGCGCGCTCGGCGAGGGCGCGCTGGACGAGCAGGCGGCTGACGCCGACCCGAAAGCCGCCGCCGATCAACTTCACCAGCAGGAAACGACCCGCCGCGTCGAGCTCGTCGAAGGCCTCGCGCAAGCGGGCGACCTGTGTCTGCGGGTCGGCCCCCTTCAAGGGCAGCAGACGCTGCTCGACCCAGTGCGCCAGCCCGGCATCTGAGCGGCCGCAGGCCGGTGGCAGCACGTGCGCGATGGTCTCGGCCAGGTCGCCGACGGTCTGGTAGCAGGCCTCGAACAACCAGTCGTCCAGGCCCGCGGCCTGCATGGCCGTGGCGCGCAGCACGGCCGTGGGGACCACCTGGCGCGGCTTGCCGCCGGCCAGAAAGTACACGGCCCAGGCTGCGTCGTCGGCCGGCGCCGCACCGAAGTAGTCGCGCAGCGCCAAGACCTTGGCGGTGGTCGAGGTGCTGGCGTCGAGTTGCTCGTACAAGGCGGCGAAGTCGCGCATCGGGCGATGATGCCTGCAATCGGCAGCGCAGGCATGGGCTGGCGGGCTGGCCGTACAGGCCGCAGCACCGGGTCCGGGGGCCCCGTCGTTGTCGGCCTCGTGTCACCACGAACAGGCATGATCGATGCGACGTGGGGCCGCGGGCCCGCGCTCGAGCGTCCGACCTGCCCCCGTGGCCCGCGATGCCGTCTGTTCCGTCCCCCTGCGTCCACCCGCTTCCCGACCATGAGCACCCGCAACCTCGACTCCCTCTTCGATCCGCGCAGCGTCGCCGTCATCGGCGCCTCGATGCGTGCCGGCAGCGTCGGCGCCACGGTGTGGCGCAATGTGCGTCAGGGGCACTTCCTCGGCCCGCGCTGGCCGGTCAACCTGCGCCACGACCGTCTGGGCGAAGACCGCTGCTACGCCGACGTCGCCGCGCTGCCCGAAGCGCCGGAACTGGCGGTGATCTGCACGCCGCCGGCCACCGTGCCCGGGCTGATCGCACAGCTGGGCGCGCGCGGCACCCGCGCGGCGGTGGTGCTGAGCGCCGGTTTCGACCCCGAGACCAAGACCGCGATGCTGCAGGCCGCGCGCACCCACCTGCTGCGCATCCTCGGGCCCAACTGCCTGGGCCTGCTGGTGCCCCACATCGGCTTGAATGCCAGCTTCGCGCACACCGGCGCCAGCGCCGGCAGCCTGGCCTTCGTGTCGCAGTCGGGGGCCCTGGTCACGGCCATGCTGGACTGGGCCGCCGGCCGCGGCATCGGTTTCTCGCACTTCGTCTCGCTGGGCGAGCATGCCGACGTCGACTTCGGCGACATGATCGACTGGCTGGCCACCTGCCCGCGCACCCGCGCCATCCTGCTGTACGCGGAATCCATCGAATCCGCACGCAAGTTCATGTCCGCCGCGCGCGCGGCCGCACGCAACAAGCCGGTGCTCATCGTCAAGGCCGGCCGCAGCGCGCAGGGGGCGGCGGCCGCGGCCTCGCACACCGGGGCGCTGGCAGCCTCCGACCTGGTGGTGGACGCCGCCATCCGCCGCGCCGGCATGCTGCGCGTGGACACGCTGCAGGACCTGTTCGACGCCGTCGAGACGCTGGCGCACTTCCGCGGCTCGATCGCGGCAGAGGTCGCGCACTTCGACGCCGCGCGCCAGCGCCTGACGCTGGT
>JBMTXX010000398.1:0-2728 GCA_049453935.1 Rubrivivax sp. | reverse complement strand
GCCATGCAAAGGACGTAGGCCCAGTAGCGGCTGGAACGCAGCAAGGCCACCCAGTCCGCGAGGCGAGGCGCAGGCAGCCCCGGAGCACGCGTTTCGCCCATGTCGACCCAAGTCAGCAGCAGCAGCGCGCCGCCAAGCAAGGCATACAAAGCAAATACCGCACGCCAGCCAAGGCTCACATCCAGCACGCCCCCCAGCATCGGCCCCAGCATCGGCGCCACAGCCATCGCCGAGCCGATAAGGCTCAGCTTGGCGGCCGACTCAACGGCCGAATACCGGTCGCGGATGGCCGCGCTGGACACGACAGTCCCGGCGACGACCACGGCCTGCAGCACCCGGCAGGCCAGCAGCACGCCCACGTTGGGCGCCAGCATGCACCCCAGCGACGCGCCGAAAAACAGCAGCAAGGCACCCAGCATGACCGGCCGGCGGCCGAAGCGGTCGGAGACGGGCCCAAGACCCAATTGAAACAGCGCCGAAGCCAACATGTAGCCAGACACGGCCAGCGCCGTCACCGACTCGCGTGCTGCCAAGTCGCGTGCCATGGAGGGCAGCGACGGCAGGACCATGTTCAGCGTCAGTGCTGACAGCGCAGTGAGCAGCGTCAGCGTGATCAGGCGTGGTGGCGAGCGGGTCAAGCCCAAATTGTCAGGGAGAGTGCTCTGGCGTGTGGCCGCTGGGTCATGCCCGGCGGCTCGGCTGGACGCGCCCGAGCTTGCGAAAAGGCGCTTCCTCGTCGAGAAGTGAAGGGAAAGCCGACCGGAAGATTCGCTGCGGTTGCATCTCGCTTGGCAGGCCTGGCGCTGACCTGCAAACGTGGTGCGGCATGTTCGGGAGAGCTCACACGCCCAGCAGCTGCCCCCCGTCCACCGTCAGCACCTGCCCGTTGATCCACCGGGCGTGCGGCGAAGCGAGGAACAGGGCTACCTCGGCGATCTCGTCGGGCGTGCCCAGGCGGCCGGCGGGGATGCTCCGGCGTGTGCGTTCGTACAGCGCCGGGTCGTCCGTCTTGCGTCGTTCCCATGTACCCCCGGCAAATTCCACCGAGCCTGGGGCAATGGCATTCACGCGCACGCCCTTGCGACACAACATGGCGGCTTGGCTGCCGGTGTAGCTGTTCATGGCCGCCTTCACTGCGGCATAGGGCGCCGATCGGGTCGACGGCTTGAAGGCCGAGATCGACGACAAATGGATGATGCTGGCACCCTCAGGCGCGCCCGCCGCAACGGACTCCGTCAGCCAGGGCAAGGCGGCTCGCGAGCAGCGCACCATCGCCATCACGTCCACCGCCAGGCTGTTGGCCCAGCCCTCCTCATCATCGCTCATGCCGAAGCCCGACGCGTTGTTGACGAGCACGTCGATGCCGCCCAGAGCCTTGGCGGCAGCAGGCACCCAGGCGGCGATGGCCTGTTCGTCCGCCAGGTCACACGGCATGGCGTGCACCCGCCCGGCATGCACGGCCAGTTCGGCGCGCGTGGCCTCCAGGGCTGCGGCACCCCGCGCGCAGATGGCCACGTCAGCGCCGGCGGCAGCGAAGTTCATCGCGATGGCACGGCCGATTCCTCGGCTGCCACCGGCCACCAGAACGCGGCGATGCTTGAAGTCGAAGGGCATGAAGGGTCTCCGGTCGGGTCGAGGGTGCTGGGCGCGGCGGCGGTCGGTAACCTGCCGCCGGCGTGGCCCGTGTGCCCGAGTGGGTTCAGCTGCCTCGGGGTGACAGCATCGATCATCGCGCAGCCGACACCCGCCAGGCGGCGAGCCGTCAGCCGCCGATCAGCGCCTTGCGCAGCATGCCGTGCACGCCCTTGTGCCCGTTGACGCTTTGCGTGATGCGAAAGTCTGCCGCCAGGCTGCACAAGGTGTAGGCGTCCTCTCGGCTGAGGCTGGCCTTCTCGCCCAGCAGCTTGATCATGTCCCGCAGCGCCATCTCAAGACAACGGTCCAGGTCCGGGTCCATGCCCATCGTGATCCAGTGCGTCGCGGTCTCGCCCCGGGGGTACAACAGCGCCTGGCCTGTGGTGTTCTTGTGCAACACCAGCTCGAAGGTCCCCAGCAAGGCCGTCTCGATCGCCGTGACGCAGACTTCACCGTCACCCTGGGCGCCATGGCCGTCACCGCAGGAAAACAGGGCGCCCGGCACATGCACGGGCAGGTACAGGCTGCTGCCAGGTGCGAGTTCCTTGTTGTCCAGGTTGCCACCGTGCGCGCGGGGCTGGATCGTGCTGATGCGGCCCCAGCTCGGCGGCGGCGCCACCCCCATGACGCCGAAGAAGGGGTGCAGGGGCAGATCCAGGCCCCAGGGCAGCTTCGCCACGCGGCGCGCCCGGTCCAGCGGCACGTTCAGATGCCGATAGGCGTCGAAATCGTCAGGCAAGGTACCTGCAAGGGGGCGGATCACGTTGTAGCCCCAGTCCTGCCGCAGTTGCACGTCGATGATGCGCACTTCCAGGGTGTCACCGGGCATCGCACCCTCCACGGCGACGGGGCCGGTGAGGATGTGGCCCGGCATCTGCATGGGCAGGCGGGCGTGGATGTCCAACAACTCGGGCGGCACGTGGAAACCAGGCGGAGGCAGCACCGCGCTGCCACCGCTGACCGTTGCCACGGTGAAGCGCTGGCCGCTGCCCACGGTCAAGACAGGCTTCAGGGTGGCATCGAAGAAGCCCCAGTGGCAGGTTTCGACGCTCGCGGGCAGATGGGGCACAGGGGTCATGGTGTCGATGATGGA
>JBMTXX010000397.1:0-2768 GCA_049453935.1 Rubrivivax sp. | reverse complement strand
TGGCCATCACCGCGGTGTCGTCGGTGATGGCGGTGATCATCCCGCCGTCCATCCTGATGATCGTCTGGGGCGGCGTGCTGACCACTTCGATCGGGGCCTTGTTCCTGGCCGGCGTCATTCCCGGACTGCTGATCGGGGCGGTGCAGATGTTGACGGTCCACCTGTACGCCAAGCGGCGCGGCTACCCCACCCACGCAGGCAGCACCCTCAAGGAAATGCTGGTCGCGCTCATCGCGGCGGTCCCGGCCCTGATGACGCCCGTCATCATCATCGGCGGCAAGATCTTCGGTTGGTTCACGGCCACCGAGTCGGCCTGCATCGCGGTGCTGTACGCGATGGTGCTGTCGGTCTTCGTCTACCGCGAGATGAACTTCGCCGGCGTGCACAAGGCGCTGCTGGAGACCGGCCGCCTGGCCGGTGTCACACTGTTCTGCGTCGGCACCGCCAGCGCCTTCGGCTGGATGATGGCGTACTACCAGATCCCGCAGGCGCTGCTCAAGGACATCCTGGCCTGGGGCCTGGGCCCGGTGGGCGCGGGCTTCTTCATCGCCGCGGTGTTCCTGGTCGTCGGCTGCTTCCTCGATGCCATCCCGGCCATCATCATCGTCGGCGCCATCCTGCAGCCCCTGGCGCAGAAGGTGGGCATGGACCCGGTGCACTTCGCGATGATCGGCATCGTCTCGCTGGCCTTCGGGCTGGTGACACCGCCCTACGGGCTGTGTCTGATGATCTCTTGCTCCATCGGCGGCGTGCGGCTGGGCTATGTGCTCAAGGATGTCGCGATCATGCTGATCCCGATGTTCATGGTGCTGATGCTGGTGATCGTCTGGCCCCAGGTGTCGCTGTTCCTGCCGGGGCTGATCTCACCTGAATTCCTGCGCTAGCCCGAGGTGCGGTCACGCCCCGCAGACAAAACCTGACCCATGAGCGACGACCTTCCCGACCCAGGGCTGCGCAAAGGCCTGACCCAGTACGGCGACACCGGCTTCTCGCTGTTCCTGCGCAAGGCCTTCATCAAGGGCGCAGGCTTCAGCGACGACGCGCTGGACCGGCCGGTCATCGGCATCGTCGACACCGGCAGCGACTTCAATCCCTGCCACGGCAACATGCCCGCGCTGCTGCAGGCCGTGCAACGCGGCGTGATGCTGGCCGGCGGCCTGCCGATGCGCTTTCCGACGATCTCCATCCACGAGAGCTTCGCCGCGCCGACGAGCCTGTACCTGCGCAACCTGATGGCCATGGACACCGAGGAGATGCTGCGCGCGCAGCCGGTGGATGCGGTGGTGCTCATCGGCGGCTGCGACAAGACGGTGCCGGCGCAACTGATGGGCGCGGCCTCGGCCGGGCTGCCCACCGTGCAACTGGTCACCGGGTCCATGCTCACCGGCAGCCACCGCGGCACCCGCGTGGGCGCCTGCACCGACTGCCGTCGTTTCTGGGGGCGTCATCGCGCCGGTGAGGTCGACGCCGAGGAGATCGCCGCCGTCAACGAGCAGCTCGTGCCCAGCGTGGGCACCTGCTCGGTGATGGGCACGGCCAGCACCATGGCCTGCCTCGCCGAAGCCCTGGGCATCGCCGTGCCCGGCAGCGCCAGCCCGCCGGCCGTCACGGCCGACCGAATGCGCGCGGCCGAGGCCAGCGGCGCCACGGCGGTGCGGCTCGCGCGTGAGCGACTGTCCATCGATCGCATCCTGACGCCTGCCGCCTTCCACAACGCACTGCGCGTGCTGCTGGCCATCGGAGGCTCGACCAACGCCGTCGTGCACATGGCGGCGATCGCCGGCCGCATGGGCTTGCGGCTGGACCTGGACGCGCTGGACCGTTTGGGGCGCGACACCCCGGTGTTGGTGGATCTGAAGCCGGCCGGCGCCCACTACATGGAGGACTTCCACGCCGCCGGTGGCATGGCCACGCTGCTGCGCGAACTGCGCCCGCTGCTGCGCCTGGACGCCTTGACGGTCACCGGGCGCACACTCGGCGAAGAGCTCGATGCCGCCCCGCCGGCTTTCCCGCAGACGGTCATCCGCCCGCGTTCAAAACCGCTGTACCCGAACGGCGGCCTGGCCGTGTTGCGCGGCAACCTGGCACCCGGCGGCGCGATCGTCAAGCCCGCTGCGGCCGACGCGGCGCTGCTGGAGCACGAAGGCCGTGCCGTGGTGTTCGAGAACCTGCAGGACATGAGCGAGCGCATCGACCGGGACGACCTCGACGTGACACCGCAGGACATCCTGGTGTTGCGCGCCATCGGCCCCAAGGGCGCGCCTGGCATGCCCGAGGCCGGGATGCTGCCCATCCCGCGCAAACTGGCGCGCGCCGGCGTCAAGGACATGGTGCGCATCTCCGACGGCCGCATGAGCGGCACCGCCTTCGGCACGGTCGTCCTGCACGTCACGCCGGAATCCGCCATCGGCGGCCCGCTGGCCCTGGTGCGCACCGGCGACCGCATCCGCCTGAGCTTGCGAGAGCGGGCGCTGACGTTGTGTGTCGAGGACACCGAACTGGCCAGGCGCGCCCAGGCGTTGCCGCCGGCGCCCGCCCCGCCCGAACGCGGCTACCGTCGGTTGTTCATGCAAAGCGTGCTGCAGGCCGATGAAGGCGCCGACTTCGATTTCCTGCGTCCGCCGCAGGAAAACGGGTCGGTACCCGACGCCGGCTGAACGATCGCAGAGGGCCAGGCGCTCAGGACGTCACCACGCCCTGAGCACTGCCGTCGCCTCAATTCACCTTCTGCGTCCCAGACGCCCGCAGTACTTCGGCAAGGCGCACAC
>JBMTXX010000396.1:0-2791 GCA_049453935.1 Rubrivivax sp. | reverse complement strand
CCCAGCGACAGGATGCCGGTGTAGCCCCAGATCAGGTCCATGGCCAGCGCGCAGATCGCGTAGCACAGGATCTTGCCGAGCAGGCTGACGTAGAAGCCGCTCAGATGGAGCGCATGCCCCTCCGGCACCCACAGGTGCAGGACGGGCACGCCGACGACCAGCGCCAGGACGCAGGCCAGCACGGCCGTCCAGGCGCGCACGCCGAGTGCCGATCTCATGTCAGGCTCCGAAAGGGCCGAGGGTCGCATGCCGACGGGGCGGACGCGGCGAGGTGGGGGTAAGCGTGCACCTCAGGCCTCCGCACTGCGGCCCTTGAGGGCGAACAGCCCCTGGGGACGCTTCTGGATGAAGATCACGATGAACAGCAGGACCATGATCTTGGCCAGCACCGCGCCCTGCCAGCCTTCGAGCACCTTGTTCAGCACCCCCAGGCCCAGTCCGGCGTAGACCGTCCCTGCCAGTTGCCCGACGCCGCCGAGCACGACGACCATGAAGGAGTCGATGATGTAGGCCTGCCCGAGGTCCGGGCCGACATTGCCCACCTGGCTGAGCGCGCAGCCGGCCAGCCCGGCGATGCCCGCCCCCAGGGCGAAGGCCCAGGTGTCCACGCGCGCGGTGTTCACGCCCACGCAGCCGGCCATGCGGCGGTTCTGCGTCACCCCGCGCACGAACAGACCCAGCCGCGTGCGGGCGATCACCAGGGCCACCCCGATCAGCACGGCCAGCGCGAAGACCAGGATGGCCACGCGGTTCCAGGGCAGCGTCAGGTTGGGCAGCAACTCGACCCCACCGGACAGCCAGGACGGGTTCTCGACCGCGACGTTCTGCGCGCCGAACACCGAGCGCACCGCCTGCATCAGGATCAGGCTGATGCCCCAGGTGGCCAGCAGGGTCTCGAGCGGGCGGCCGTAGAGCCAGCGGATGACGCTGCGCTCCAGCACCGCGCCCACCAGGGCGGCGCAGGCGAAGGAGACCGGGATCGCGGCCAGGACGTAGGCGTCGAACCATTGCGGCGCGTGCTGGCGGAACAGCCCCTGCACGACGTAGGTGGCGTAGGCGCCGACCATGATCAGCTCGCCGTGCGCCATGTTGATCACACCCATCAGCCCGTAGGTGATGGCCAGGCCGAGGGCGGCCAGCATCAGGATCGAGCCCAGGCTCAGGCCGGTGAAGAGGACGCCCAGGCGCTCGCCCCAGGCCAGGCGATCACGCACCGCATCGGCCGCGCGCTGGAGTTCGGCCTTGACGCGCGCATCCGGCTCCTGGGCCAGACGCTGCAGCAGTGCCGCACGGATGGCCGGGTCGGCGCTGTCCGCCAGCCCACGCGCCGCGTCCAGCCGCAACGTGCGGTCTGCGGCCCACAGCCGCATCATGTCCTGCAGGCGCTCGAGCCCCTGGCGCAGGCGTGGGTCCTGCTCGGAGGCGATGGCGCGCTCGACCAGCGGCAGTCTGGCGGCGTCCGGGCGTCCGCGCAGGGCATCGATGGCCGCGGCGCGGGTCGCGCGGTCGTCCGCCAGCAGGCTCAGCGCCGCGACGGCGGCCTCGAGCTCGCCACGCATGCGGTTGTTGTTGACGACATCCTCGGCCTCGTCCGGGGGCTCTGCGGTCTCGTCGGTGCCGGCCAGCACGTAGGCGTCGCCGCGCAGCACGTAGACGCGACCGTCGTGAACCTTGACCTCGTCGGCCAGGACGGCCTGGAGGAAGGCCCGCAGCGCCGCATCGCCCTGCGGGACGGCCTGCGACATCGCCTCGATGCGGTCGTCGCTGCCGCCGTCGACCAGGCGCAGCGCCTGCTCGGGGGTCAGGGCCAACGCCCCTTCCCCGAACATGAGCCCGAGCACGAGCAACAGGGCCCGAGTGGCGCAGGCCCACCAGCGGTAAACGACGGCCCGCACCTGCGCCACGGCCGGCGGCGAAGACCGTGGGCCGTAGCGCCCGCGCAGGCGGGTGCGAAGGTGCCCGTCAGGGCAGCTGCAGCTCGTGACGTCGTCACCGCTCATCGCGCGCTCAGGACTTCTTGGCGACGACGGGCTCGTTCTTCTTGCCCTTGTTCTCGGGGATGTAGTCGCTCCAGGGGTCGGCCACGACCGGGCCCTTGGTCTTCCACACCACCTTGAACTGGCCGTCGGCCTGCACCTCGCCGATGAACACGCTCTTGTGCAGGTGGTGGTTCTTCTCGTCCATCTTCGAGGTGATGCCGCTGGGCGCCTTGAAGGTCTGGCCGGCCATGGCCGCGATCACCTTGTCGGTGTCGGTGCTCTTGGCCTTCTCCACGGCCTGCTTCCACATGTACAGACCGATGTAGGTGGCCTCCATCGGGTCGTTGGTCAGCGGCTTGTCCTTGTGGCCGGCGATGCCCTTGGCCTTGGCGTAGTCGGCCCACTTCTTGGTGAACTCGGTGTTCGCCGGGTTCTTGATCGACATGAAGTAGTTCCAGGCGGCCAGGTGGCCCACCAGCGGCTTGGTGTCGACGCCGCGCAGTTCCTCCTCGCCCACCGAGAAGGCGACGACCGGCACATCGGTGGCCTTCAGGCCCTGGTTGCCCAGTTCCTTGTAGAAGGGCACGTTGGAGTCGCCGTTGATGGTGGAGACGACAGCCGTCTTCTTGCCCTCGCTGGCGAACTTCTTGATGTTGGCGATGATGCTCTGGTAATCGGCGTGGCCGAAGGGGGTGTACTCCTCCATGATGTCGGACTCGGCCACGCCCTTGGCCTTCAGGAAGGCGCGCAGGATCTTGTTGGTCGTGCGCGGGTAGACGTAGTCGGTGCCCAGCAGCACGAAGCGCTTGGCC
>JBMTXX010000395.1:0-2795 GCA_049453935.1 Rubrivivax sp. | reverse complement strand
TGTTCATCGTGCAGCACCAGACCAGCGAGCTGTGGATGAAGCTGATGCTGCACGAACTGCAAGCGGCCATCGCCGCGGTGGCGCGTGACGAGCTGCCCGCTGCCTTCAAGATGCTGGCGCGCGTCAGCCGCATCATGGAGCAGCTGGTCCATGCCTGGGACGTGCTGGCGACGATGACGCCGCCCGAGTACAGCGCCATCCGCGGCTACCTGGCCAACTCCAGCGGCTTCCAGAGCTGGCAGTACCGCTGCATCGAGTTCGCGCTGGGCAACAAGAAGGCGGCGATGCTCAAGCCCCACGCGCACCGGCCCGACCTGCTGGCGCGCGTGCAGGCCGCCTGGGAGGCGCCTTCGCTGTACGACGAGAGCCTGCGCCTGCTGGCGCGCCGCGGCCTGCCGGTGCCCGACAGCCACGTGCAACGCGACTGGCGCGAGCCCTACCCCGCCAGCGACGGCGTCGAGGCCGCCTGGCTCGTCGTCTACCGCGACCCCAGAAGCCACTGGGACCTGTACCAGCTCGGCGAGGAACTCACCGACCTCGAGGACGCCTTCCGTCTGTGGCGCTTCCGCCACCTGACGACGGTGGAACGCGTGATCGGCTTCAAGCGCGGCACCGGCGGCACCAGCGGTGTGGGCTATCTGCGCAAGATGCTGGACGTGGTGCTGTTCCCGGAGATCTGGCGCCTGCGCACGGACCTGTAGGCACGCGGGGCTGAAGCACGCCTGCGCCGCGCGCACAGCACGGCGCGTCGTTGGCCACCACCCGGTGCTCAAGGCCCTGGCGCTGGCGGCGGCAGTGCGGTCCCATGGCGAACGCCGAAGTCGGATGGGCGATGATGCGGTGCCCATGGACGCGACAAACCCTGCCATCACCGCCCCCGTGACCCCGCCGACGCCCGCCCGCGCCGTGACCCGCGCGCTGTCCGTCATCTCGCCGATGACACAGCTGAACACGCCCTACCCGTCCACGGCCTACCTCACCGGTTTTCTGCGCTCGCGCGGGGTCCAGGCGGCGCAGGTCGATCTGGCGCTGGCGCTGACGCTGGAGCTGCTGTCGCCCGACGGGCTGGAGGAACTGCGAGCGACAGCACAGTCGCTGCCGGTGGCTGCGCGCAGCGCGGCGGTGCGGGCGTTCCTGGCCGGCTTCGACGACTACCTGCGCACGCTGGCGCCAACGATCGCCTTCCTGCAGGGCCGAGACGCCACCCTCGCGCACCGCATCTGCAGCCGACGCTTCCTGCCGGAGGGGCCGCGATTCGCCTCGCTGGACGTCTACGTCGACCCCGACGGCGGGGACCCGATGGCCTGGGCCTTCGGGGCGCTGGGCGTGCAGGACCGCGCGCGCCATCTGGCCACGCTGTACCTCAACGACATCGCCGACGTCCTGCGCGACGCCGTCGACCCGCGCTTCGAGTTCGTGCGCTACGGCGAGACGCTGGCGCGCAGCCAGCCGACCTTCGAGCCGCTCGCACAAGCCCTTGCCGCACCGATGACGCTGGTGGATCGGACACTGCAGCGCCTGACGCTGCAAGCGGTCGAGCAGCACCAGCCGACGCTGCTGCTGGTGTCGGTGCCCTTCCCCGGCACCGTCTACGCCGCCTTCCGCATCGCGCAGACGGTCAAGGCGCACCACCCGCACATCGTCACCGCACTGGGCGGCGGCTTCGTCAACACCGAGCTGCGCGAGCTCGCCGAGCCGCGTGTCTTCGACCACTTCGACTTCGTGACGCTGGACGCCGGGGAGCGCCCGCTGCTGGCACTGATCGAGCACCTCGAGGGCCGGCGTTCGGCCAGTCGCCTCGTGCGGACCTACCGGCGCGACACCGAGACCGGCGCGGTGCGCTACGTCAACTTCGTCGAGCCCGAGGTGCCGTTCGAAGACGTGGGCACGCCGACCTGGGACGGCCTGCCGCTGGAGCGCTACCTGTCGCTGCTGGACATGCTCAACCCGATGCATCGGCTGTGGAGCGACGGGCGCTGGAACAAGCTCACGGTGGCGCACGGCTGCTACTGGAAGAAGTGCAGCTTCTGCGACGTGAGCCTGGACTACATCTCGCGCTACGACGCGGCCGGCGCGAGCACGCTGGTCGACCGCATCGAGGCCATCGTGGCCGAGACCGGCCAGACTGGCTTTCACTTCGTCGACGAGGCCGCGCCGCCGAAATCGCTGAAGGCCTTGGCCGCCGAGCTGCAGCGCCGGCGCGTGGCCATCTCCTGGTGGGGCAACATCCGCTTCGAGAAGTCCTTCACCCCCGAGCTGTGCGAGCAGCTGGCCGCCAGCGGGTGCATCGCCATCTCCGGCGGGCTCGAGGTCGCGTCGGACCGTCTGCTGTCTCTGATGAAGAAGGGCGTGTCGGTCGAACAGGTGGCGCGCGTGACCCGCAGCCTGTCGGATGCCGGCATCCTGGTGCACGCCTACCTGATGTACGGCTTTCCCACCCAGACGGTGCAGGACACGGTGGACGCACTCGAGTACGTGCGTCAACTCTTTGACGCCGGCTGCATCCAGTCAGGCTTCTTCCACCGCTTCGCCTGCACGGTGCACTCCCCCGTCGGCCGGTCTCCGCAGGACTACGGCGTGACGCTGAAACCCCTGCCCCCGGTGACCTTCGCAAAGAACGACATCGACTTCGTCGACCCGACGGGCACCGACCACGACGCACTGGGCGTCGGGCTGAAGAAGGCGCTGTACAACTACATGCACGGCATCGGGCTGGACGAGGACGTGCGCCAGTGGTTCGACTTCCCCGTGCCCAAGGCCCGCGTGCCGCGCCACCGCATCGAGCGCGCGCTGGC
>JBMTXX010000394.1:0-2833 GCA_049453935.1 Rubrivivax sp. | reverse complement strand
CTCCAGGTAGCGCAGCGGCGAGATGCCGGTGCCGCGGCTCTTGCTCATCTTCTCGCCGCTGACGGTGATGAAGCCGTGCACGAAGATGTGGTTGGGCGTCTTGCGGCCCGAGAAGTGCAGCGTCGCCGGCCAGAACAGCGTGTGGAAGGTGACGATGTCCTTGCCGATGAAATGCACCTGCTCGACCGCGGGGTCGGCCACGTACGCGTCAAAGGCCGGGCCCAGCAGCCCCTTCAGCGCCGCGAGGTAGCCGATCGGCGCATCGAGCCAGACGTAGAAGTACTTGTCCTGCGTGCCGGGGATGCGGATGCCGAAGTAGGGCGCGTCGCGGCTGATGTCCCAGTCGGCGAGCTTGGGCGCGCCGGCCTCGTCGGTGCCGAACCACTCGGAGATCTTGTTCAGCACCTCGGGCTGCAGCCGGCCCGGGGTCTGCGTCCAGTCCTTCAGGAACTCGACGCAGCGCGCATCGGACAGGCGGAAGAAGAAGTGCGAGCTCGTCTTCAGCACCGGCGTGGCGCCCGACAGCGCCGAGTACGGGTTCTTCAGCTCGGTGGGGCTGTAGACGGCGCCGCAGGCCTCGCAGTTGTCGCCGTACTGGTCCTTCGCGCCGCACTTCGGGCACTCGCCCTTGATGAAGCGGTCGGGCAGGAACATGCCCTTGGCCGGGTCGAAGAACTGCTCGATCGTGCGCTCGGCGATCAGGCCCTGCTCGCGCAGCGCGAGGTAGATCGATTGCGCGAGCTCGTGGTTCTCGGGCGCGTCGGTCGAGTGCCAGTGGTCGAAGGCGATGTGGAAGCCGTCGAGGTAGGCCTTGCGGCCGGCGGCGATGGCGGCGACGAAGGCCTGCGGGGTCTGGCCGGCCTTCTCTGCCGCGATCATGATCGGCGCGCCGTGGGTGTCGTCGGCGCAGACGAACTTCACCTCGTGGCCGCGCATGCGCTGGAAGCGCACCCAGATGTCGGCCTGGATGTATTCCATGATGTGGCCGACGTGGAAGGGCCCGTTGGCGTAGGGCAGCGCGGTCGTGACGAAGATCTGGCGGGTCATGAAGGGTCTTTCGGTGCGTCTGTGATTCTATGGAGCCGGCGTCGTCACGGGATGACGCCGCCCTCGACGCCGCCCGCGATGACCGCAAGGCGCACGCGTTGCGGGCCCGGCCGATAGACTGCCGGGCTTTGCCGTGGCCAGCCTGCGGCGCGGCGCACCGGCCGACAGCACCCGACACCACCATGAGCCTCACCGACAGCGCACTCCTCCAGGCCCTGCAGGCCGTCGTCGACCCGAACACCGGGCGCGACTTCGTCTCCACGAAGCAACTGCGCGATCTGCGCATCGACGGCGCCGATGTCTCCTTCGCGGTCGAGCTCGGCTACCCGGCCCGCAGCCAGGTGCCCGCGCTGCGCAAGGCCCTCGTCGAGGCCGCGCGCGCACTGCCCGGGGTGGGCAATGTCAGCGTGGAGATCGGCTGGAAGATCGTGGCCCACGCGGTGCAGCGCGGTGTGGCGCTGCTGCCGCGGGTGAAGAACGTGATCGCGGTGGCCTCCGGCAAGGGTGGCGTGGGCAAGAGCACGACCACGGCCAACCTGGCGCTGGCGCTGGCCGCCGAAGGGGCCAGTGTGGGCGTGCTGGATGCCGACATCTACGGCCCGAGCCAGCCGATGATGATGGGCATCACCGGCCGTCCCGAGACCGAAGACGGCAAGACGATGATGCCGCTGCGCAACCACGGCGTCGAAGTGATGTCCATCGGGTTTCTGGTGGACGACGATCAGGCCATGATCTGGCGCGGGCCGATGGCCACGCAGGCGCTGGACCAACTGCTGCGTCAGACGAACTGGGGCGAGCTCGACTACCTGCTGATCGACATGCCCCCGGGTACCGGCGACATCGCGCTGACGCTGTCGCAACGGGTGCCGCTGACCGGCGCGGTGATCGTCACCACGCCTCAGGACATCGCGCTGATCGATGCCCGCAAGGGCCTGAAGATGTTCGAGAAGGTGGGGGTGCCCATCCTGGGCATCGTCGAGAACATGGCCGTGTACTGCTGCCCGAACTGTGGCCACGTCGAACACATCTTCGGCGCCGATGGAGGGCGCCGGATGGCGGCGCAGTACGGCGTGGACCACCTCGGGTCGCTGCCGCTGAACCTGTCGATCCGCGAGAACGCCGACGCCGGGCACCCCAGTGTCGTGGCCGAGCCGGACGGCGAGATCGCCGCGCTGTACCGCCAGGTCGCCCGCACGGTGGCGGTCAAGGTCGCGGCACGCGCCCGGGACTTCAGCGCGAAATTCCCGACGATCACCGTCTCGAAGGGCACCTGAGCCCCGCGACGGCGCTGCGCAGGCGCAGACGAAACAGCGCCGTCCGTGAGCCTTCCGGCAGGTTTGCCGGAAAATCCGTCAGGCCCGAATGTCCGGGCTTTCCTATTTCTGGACCCACACGCATGAACAAGGCAGACCTGGTCGACCTCCTGGCTTCCACACACTCACTGTCCAAGGCCGAGGCTGGCCGCATCCTCGAGACCTTGCTCTCCACGATCGTCAAGACGGTGAAGAAGGGTGGCTCGGTGGGGATCGCCGGTTTCGGAGCCTTCAAGATGCAAGCCCGCTCGGCGCGCGGCGGCTACAACCCGGCGACGCGATCGAAGATGAAGATCCCTGCGGTCAAGGTGCCGAAGTTCTCCCCGGGGACGGCTTTCCGCGCAGAGGTCGATCCTCGAGCAGCGGCCCGCAAGGCAGCAGCAGCCCGCGCAGCCGCGGCGGCCGAGGCCCCGGTGGCGGCCGCTGATGCAGGTGGCGTCCGTGGCGCGGCCAAGACGGCTGCCAAGGGGGCG
>JBMTXX010000393.1:0-2879 GCA_049453935.1 Rubrivivax sp. | reverse complement strand
CGGCCTGGTAGAAGCCGCCGTGGCCGGCCTGGGCGCGCCAGTTGGTGGCGAACACGACTTTTTCCTGCGCCAGCGCGGGCAGCGCGGCGGCGGCGAGGGCGCTGGCCATCAGCGCGCGGCGGGTCAGGGTCATGGATCGGGTCTTCATCGATGTCTCCTTTTGTGGCGGGTCGCAGTGGAAGGGAAAAGGGACTGGCAGCCTTCAGAGGGCGCGCGCCATCGACGGCGACCAGCCGCGGGTCTTGCCCGGGTTCATCAGGCCCAGCGGATCGGCGCGCTTCTTGAACTCGATCTGCGAGGTGTCGATGGTCTTCATGCCGCCGTCCTCGATCGTGACGACGTGCGGGTTGAAGATCGCGCAGCCGTCGGATTCGATGCTGCGGATCAGCTCGTACTGGTGTTCAAGGCCGCGCCAGCGCGTCAGCACCAGGCCGAAGGTCGCGTGGCGGCCGTACATCATCGCGAACTCCTGGTGCTGCCAGACCTCGTCGCCGAAGCGCGCCATCTGGCGCTCGACGATGGCGGGGTCGAAGGGCTGCGGGTAGGCCACCTGCAGGTAGCTGAAGCCACGGTCGACCTTCAGCACCTGCAGCGTGGTGTGGTTGTAGGCGCATTCGTAGGCCGGCGGCAGGCCGGCGGCCTCGGCCTCGGGCTCGGTCATCGCCATCGACACCGTGCCGCCGAGGCCGGCCACCAGCGCGCGGAAGTCGTCCATCGAACCCGGCGCCACCATCGCGAACATCGCATGCCGGTCGGCGGGGAAGCGCGCGCCCAGCGCCGGGTAGTAGGGCGCGAAGCGCGCGTCCACCGCCGACAGCAGGAAGCTCGGCAGGCGCTGCGCGCTCGCGGCCATGCCCAGGTCCAGCACCTGGCGGTAGCGCGGGAACAGCGCGATCGCGTGCACCCAGTCCACCGCCGGCGACAACGCCACCTCGAGCTCGGTGATGATGCCGTTGGTGCCGTAGGCGTGGTGCACCTGCTGGATCGCGTCGCCCTCGAGCTCGATGACGCGCGGCTCGGGCTCCACCGTGACGACGCGGCAGCGCAGCAGGTTGCCGGCGTCGCGCAGCACGCCGTGCAGCGTGGAGCCCACGCCGCCGAAGCCGCCGGCGATGAAGCCGGCGATCGTGGCCACGCGCCAGGTGCTGGGCCAGATGCGCAGCGCCTGCCCGGTCTCGCGCACGGCGAGCTCGATGTCGTGCATGCGCGCGCCCCCCTGCACGCGCACGCGCCCGGGCGCGATGTCGAGCACGCGCTGCATGCCGGTGATGTCGAGCACCAGGCCGCCGACCAGCGGCACGCACTGCCCGTAGTTGCCGGTGCCGCCGCCGCGCACCGTCAGCGGCAGGCGGTGGCGCGCCGCCACGGCCGCCACCTGGCGCACGTCATCCTCGGTGCTGACGCGCACCACCAGATCGGCCACGCAGCCCTGCAGCACCTCGCTCAGTGCCGGGCTGTACCAGTAGAAGTCCTTGGACAGCGCCTTGCGCTGGCGCGGCGCGGCGATCAGGTTCAGGCCCTGCAGTTCCTGCGTGATGCGCGCCCAGTCGGGGGCGACATTGACGCCGTGGTCGGCCGCGTGGCGCGAGGGCACCGGCGGGATCTCGAGGGTGGGGGTGAAGGCGGCGGTCATGAGGTGGGCGGGTTCTCGACGGGGTGCGCGCGCGCCGACATGCGCGGCGATGCGGGCCGGGCGGGCGAGCGCAGACAGGTCCGCTCGAGCTTCATGTTTCAGGGCCGCAGGCCATCGAGCTCGCGGAAGTCGGGCGGCACGGCCTCGGCGCCGCCCAGCAGCCGGCCGGCGCGCACGACGCGGCGGCCGTGGGCAGCCCGGCCGACGACCTCGACGCTGCTGCGGCCCGGGTGGATGACCAGGTCGGCCGGCGCCCCCGGGCGCAGCACGCCGTCCCAGGCCAGGCCGAGCACGGCCGCGCCCTGGCGCGTGATGGTGTCGGCCCAGTCGCGCACCGGCTCGTCCAGGTGGGCCGCCATCGCGGCCAGCGCGAGGGTCTGCAGCGGGTCGAGATCGCCACCGGGGAAGAAGGGGTCGCGGTGGTTGTCGGACGCGAAGGCCAGCGGGATGCCGCGCGCGCGCGCCTCGTGCACCGGCAGCAGCCCGCGCCGTCCGGGCGTGCGCCGGCCGCCGTGCGCCGGGTCGCTGGCGTTGTCCTGCAGGTACAGGTTGGTCCAGGGCAGGCTGACGAGGCCCAGGCCGCTGGCAGCCACATCGTCGAGCAGCGCGTCGCGCTCGCCGGGCTCGAGCACGCCGAGCACGCAACAGTGGCCACAGACGGTGCGCGCGCCCCATCCGCGCTCCCGCGCCAGGCGTGCCACGTGCGGCAGGTTGGGGCGCGGCGGGTTCAGGTGCTCGTCGATGTGGAAGTCCAGCCGCAGGCTGTGCCGCTCGGCCAGCTCGAAGACGCGCGGCAGCAGGTGCACCGGCGCGCCGGGGTAGACGAACAAGCCGAGCACGCCGCCACCTTCGGCCAATGCTGCGGCGATGGTGGCGGCGCGAGCCGGGTCTTCGAATTCGGCGATCGAGGCCAGCGAGGTGATGACGAGCTCGACGCGGCCGGCCCAGCGCGCGCGCAGGTCCTGCAGCACGCGCCAGGCCACCGGGCCCTCGGGCTGCGACCAGTCGCAGTAGCTGTTGAGCGCGCGCGTGCCGTGGGCGTAGGCGGTGCGCAGCGCGAAGTCCATGCGCCGCTCGAGCTCGGCCGCCGACCAGTGGCGGTAGTCGCCGCGCACGAGCGTGATCGCGGCGAACAGGTCACGCTCAGGCGCCAGCCCGGCGGCACACAGGTCGCCCTTGTCCAGGTGGGTGTGGGGGTCGACGAAGGCCGACAGCACGGTCGAGCCGTCGAGGTCGAGCACGGGCA
>JBMTXX010000392.1:0-2898 GCA_049453935.1 Rubrivivax sp. | reverse complement strand
ACCAAGAGCAAGTTCGACAACCTCTACGGCTGCCGCGAGAGCCTGGTCGACGGCATCAAGCGCGCCACCGACGTGATGATCGCCGGCAAGATCGCCGTTGTGGCCGGCTACGGCGATGTCGGCAAGGGCAGCGCGCAGGCGCTGCGCGCGCTGTCGGCGCAGGTCTGGGTGACCGAGATCGACCCGATCAACGCGCTGCAGGCGGCGATGGAAGGCTACCGCGTCGTGACCATGGACTGGGCCGCCGACAAGGCCGACATCTTCGTCACCGCGACCGGCAACAAGCGCGTGATCACGCGCGCCCACATGGAGGCGATGAAGCACAACGCCATCGTCTGCAACATCGGCCACTTCGACAACGAGATCGACATCGCCGCGGTCGAAGACCTGCAGTGGGAGGAGATCAAGCCCCAGGTCGACCACATCGTCTTCCCCGACGGCAAGCGCGTCATCATGCTCGCCAAGGGCCGCCTGGTGAACCTGGGCTGCGCCACCGGCCACCCGAGCTACGTGATGTCGAGCTCGTTTGCCAACCAGACGATTGCGCAGATCGAGTTGTTCACGCGTGCCGGTGACTACGATTCGGGCAAGGTCTACGTGCTGCCCAAGCACCTGGACGAGAAGGTGGCACGGCTGCAACTGAAGACGCTGAACGCCCAGCTGACCGAGCTGACCGACGAGCAGGCCGAGTACATCGGCGTGCCCAAGCAGGGACCTTACAAGGGCGACAGCTACCGGTATTGAGCGCAGCCTGGGATGGATCCCTACCCCCTGGCGGGGGAGGGCAGAGTTCCAGACTTCCCTCCCCCTGGCGGGTGAAGGGTGGGGGGAAAGGGGGATCGCCGGGATGCCGGTACCCCTCTCCCCAACCGCTCTCCCACGTTGGGAGAGGGGCTGGAAGCGCTGTTCCGGACTGAGCGGCCTCGGGCAGGTGCTGTACCCGGGAACGTGCCCGGACGGGCGGGAGCCTTCATGCAGATCGTTTTCTTCGGTGCCGGCGGTATCGGCGGCTATTTCGGTGGGCGGCTCGTGGCCGCGGGCGCGAAGGTCGCCTTTCTGGCGCGTGGGCGGCATGCGCAGGCGCTGCGTGAGCAGGGACTGCGGATCAGCAGTCCGCTGGGCGACGTGCACCTGCCTCAGGTGACGGTGGCTGAGTCGCCTGCCGATCTGCCCAAGGCCGACCTGGTGGTCTTCACCGTCAAGTTGCCGGATGCCGAGGCCGCCGCCGCGCAACTGCCCGCCGTGCTGCGCCCCGGTGGCGTGGTGCTGCCCTTCCAGAACGGCGTCGACGCGGCCGAGCTGCTCGCCCGTCATGTCGGCGCCGACGCCGTGGCGCAGGGGCTGGCCTACATCGCCACCCGCATTTCGGCGCCCGGTTGCATCGACCACGGCGGCGATTTCGCCCGGCTGCGCTTCGGCCCGCTTCGGCCTACACAGGCGCCGGTGCTGCAAGCTTTCCTGGACGCTTGCCGCACCGCCGGCATCGATGCCGAGATGCCGGCCGACATCCGCCGCGCGGTGTGGGAGAAGTTCGTCTTCCTCGTCGGCCTGAGCGGGTTGACGGCGCTGACCCGCCAGCCGGTGGGCGTGGTGCGCGCCGACCCCGAGTTGCGCCGCCTGCTGCACGCGGTGATGACCGAGGCCACCGCGCTGGGCCGCGCCGAAGGCGTGGACCTGCCGGCCGACTACGCCGACCAGCGCATGGACTTCGTCGACACGCTGCCGCACGGCATGAAGGCCTCGATGCTGCACGACCTGGAAGCCGGCCGCCCGCTCGAGCTGCCTTGGCTCGCCGCCGCGGTGGTGCGGCGCAGCGCCGCGCGGGGACTGGAGGCGCCGGTAAACCGCTTCATCGCGGCGGCGCTGGGGCCGCTCGTCAGCGGGCGAAGGGGCTCGTGACCAGCAGGGCTGTCGCGACTGGTCTCGCTTTCCCGGTTGCTCGGGGCCGTTCAGACTCGCGCAATAGATCCATAATGGATGCGAAATGAATCCTGATGGGAGTACATCATGACTGTCAATCTGTCGGTCAAGGACGTGCCCGATGACCTGGCGCAGCGTCTGCGCGAGCGTGCGGCGCGCAACCACCGATCTCTCCAGGGTGAATTGATGGCCATCATCGAGCAGGCTGTGGCTGCCGGTCCATCGGCCGAGACGGGCGTGGTGCATCGCACCTCACCGCAACCCAGCGCCGTGGAAGTCCGTGGCTGGAAGACCATCGAACACCTGATCGCCGAGCGCCGGGCCACCGGCTGGAAGCCCCACCCGTCGCTCGCCCAGGCCCCACTCGCCGTGGATATCGTCCGAGCCGATCGGGACAGTCGATGAGCGCTTTCCCGGCGAGGCCGTTCCGCAAGGGCCCAGGGGCTTGTCGATGACGCCTGCGAGCGTCGTCTATGTCGCGGAGCCCGGAGCGCTCTGGCTGCAACGCGACCCGGTCGTGGTCGACTGCAGCCTGCTGGTCGCTGCGCTGTGGGGCGAGCCCAGGGGCGACGAGGCTGCTGCGGCGCTGGTCGGCAAGTCACTGCACGCCCCCCATCTCCTCGTCTACGAAGTCGCCAACGTGGCGCGCAGCAAGATCCTGTCCGGTGCGTCCGAGTCCGAAGCCCGGACCGGCCTGGAGGCCTTCGCCGATCAGCGCATCGCACTGCACCGCAGCGAGCCGCAACCGGTCTGGGAACTGGCCGGCCGCTACGGGCTCTCCGCCTACGACGCTGCCTACCTCGTCCTGGCCCGGGAACTCGGCGCGCCCTTGTTGACCTTCGACCGCAGACTTGCAGCCGCCGCGCAGCGGGATCTGGGCTTCGGTTCTTGAAGTGCCCCCCTCCACGGCAGACCTACTCCAAATGCAACCCACACCCCCCGTCAGCTTCGAATTCTTCCCCCCCAACACCCCCGTCG
>JBMTXX010000391.1:0-2922 GCA_049453935.1 Rubrivivax sp. | reverse complement strand
CCACCTTCTACACCGCCGACGCGAAGGGTTACACCGACTATCCGGCGCTCGAGGGATGAGGACCTGCAGGGCCACCGCGGCCAAGTCGCTGCCGCGCAGACTTGGCGAGATGAAGCCAGGGTGAGCTGCGCGATGGATACCGGGGGCGCACCTGGCCCCGGTTCGATCATCGACAACAAAAAAAAGCCAGGCGAAACGCCTGGCTTTCATGACCACAGTGGTGGAGACGAGGAGGATCGAACTCCCGACCTTCGCATTGCGAACGCGACGCTCTCCCAGCTGAGCTACGTCCCCACAGACAATCTACATTCTAGCGACAAAGGCGCGCGGTCCGAGGCGGTCCGCGTCACGCCCTGCCCTACGGAGCCCTCGACATGCCCATCACCCAGATCACGCTGCTGCCCGGTTATCCGCCAGAGGTGCGCGAGCGACTCGTCAACCACGTCAGCGCCGCGGTGCGCTCGGTCATCGCCAGCCCCGAGGCGGGGACGACAACCTTCGTCCAGGAGGCGGCCACCTATCGCCGTGACGGTCGGGTGTTCTGCGAGGGCGGGCCCGCACACCCGCCTGCGGCTACGCTGGTGCGTGACTTCCTCGAGGCCATGCAGAGGCGAGACCTGGCGCGGGCTCGAAGCTTTCTGGCGCCGGGCTTCGAGATGTGCTTTCCCGGCGGCGCACGGTTTCAGACGCTGGAGGAGTTGGTGGCCTGGGGCCGTACCCGATACCAGGGTGTGGCCAAGACCTTCGAGCGCTTCGACGAATGCTGGGCATCCGACGGCACCGTGGTCTACTGTCATGGGACGCTGCACGGCCACTGGCCCGACGGGCAAGCCTTCGAAGGCATCCGCTTCGTCGACCGCTTTCTGGTGATCGACGGCCGCCTCGCCCGCCAGGACGTCTGGAACGATCTGGCCGAGCACGCGCGAGCCCTCTAGAACGCCGCCTGACCGCCCCAGTGGATGATGCCCGCCCTCCTCGGTGCCCTGGATTTCGGACACGCGCCGCGCTGAAGCGACCGCCAAGACCGCCACAAGAGACTTGTCATGCCTCGACTGCCCGCTGGCCCTGCCCTGGACGCGATGTACAACAACCGCGACCTCGTTCCCGACCACGCCCAGATCTTCGCGCGCTGGGCAGCGGATTCGGCACGGGCTCGCGCTCAGCTGCCCTGCACGCTGGACATGGCCTACGGTGACGGTCCGGCAGAAACCCTGGACGTGTTCCTGCCCAAGCCACGGCCGGACCAGGCCGCTTCTGGGCCCGTCGCCGCCGACGCCAGCGGAGCACCGGTGCTGTTCTTCATCCACGGCGGCTGGTGGCGGGCCTTCGACAAGGCCGACCATTCCTTCATCGCGCCGGCGTACACGAGCGAGGGCGCGCTTGTCGTGGTTCCCAACTACGCGCTGTGCCCGACCGTGAGCATCGCAGACATTGCGCTGCAGATGGCTCGGGCGCTGGCCTGGACCTGGCGCCATGCCGCCGATCATGGCGGCGATCCGCGGCGCATCCTCATCGCCGGCCACTCGGCGGGTGGACACCTGGCCGCGATGCTGCTGTGCGCGGACTGGCCGAAGATCGCGCCCGATCTGCCCGCTGGATTGGTCCGGACCGCGCTGTCGGTGTCGGGTGTCTTCGACCTGGACCCCATCCGTCGCGTCAGCTTCCTGCAGCCCGACCTGAAGCTCACGCCCGCCGACGTGCAACGTCTCAGCCCGGCACGGTTGCCCGCGCCGGGCGGCCGGCTCTACGCGGTGGCAGGCGCCATGGAGAGCAGTGAGTTCCTGCGCCACAACCGATTGATCCGCCGCCGGTGGGGTGCCGATCGGGTGCCGGTGTGCGAAGCGCTGCCCGGACGCAACCACTTCACCGTCATCGACCAACTGGCAGAGCCGGGCAGCCGACTGCACGGCCTGACTTCGAGCCTGCTGAAAAGCCCGATCACCGATTGAGCACTATCGCCATCCGGCCACAGATTGCCTGAGTCAATCGCAAGGATTGAAACTTCCCATTGGCCGGACGGCGCTGGCTTTGTTACCGTTCGCCCCGTTTGTTGCGCCGCGCCGTGCAACGAATGTTCACCCCCCTTGTCAACACCAAAGGAGCCATCCCATGGCACTCAAAGGTTCGAAGACCGAGCAGAACCTGAAGGACGCCTTCGCAGGCGAATCCCAGGCCAACCGCCGTTACCTGTACTTCGCAAACAAGGCTGACGTCGAGGGCCAGAACGACGTGGCAGCGCTGTTCCGCTCCACGGCCGAAGGCGAGACCGGGCACGCGCACGGCCACCTCGAGTTCCTCGAGAACGGCTCGGGCGACCCCGCCACCGGCATGCCCATCGGCAGCAGCCGCCAGAACCTGGCCGCCGCCGTCGCCGGCGAGACCCACGAGTACACCGACATGTACCCGGGCATGGCCAAGACGGCTCGCGAAGAAGGCTTCGACGAGATCGCCGACTGGTTCGAGACGCTGGCCAAGGCCGAGCGCTCGCACGCCAACCGCTACCAGAAGGCTCTGGACGCGCTGGTCGACTGATCACGGCGTTCCGCCTGGTCCGCAGACAAGGGGCTTCGGCCCCTTGTTTTCTGCTGAGCCCACCCCGACATCCACGCCACAGGCGAGCGCCTGTGGTTTCGAACACCCCGCCAAGAAGAGCACCCGTCATGCGCGAAGGCAATCTCGAAGCTCCCACCCGCCACCCGCTGGACTGGAAGAACCCTGAGTTCTACGACGAGGCGTCTGCCTTCAAGGAGATGGAGCGGGTGTTCGACATCTGCCACGGCTGCCGCCGCTGCGTCAGCCTGTGCCAGAGCTTCCCCACGCTGTTCGATCTGGTCGACGAGACCGAAGACGGCGAAGTCCATGGTGTGAAGAAGGAAGCCTACTGGAAGGTCGTCGACCAGTGCTACCTGTGCGACCTGTGCT
>JBMTXX010000390.1:0-2948 GCA_049453935.1 Rubrivivax sp. | reverse complement strand
TACGGCATCGAGCAGAGCCTGCGCGACGCCCGCATCGCGATGATCTACGAGGGCACGAACGAGATCCAGGCCATCGACCTGCTGCAGCGCAAGGTGCTGGCCGACGGCGGCGCGGCGCTGCGCGCCTGGCTCGACGAGGCCCGCGCCGAGGCGCGGCGCTGCGCCGACGCCGGGCTGGCGGACTTTGCCGCGGCGCTGGACGCCGAGTGCGACGCCGCCGCGCACGCCACGGCCGCGGTGGCGGCGGCGGCCGCCTCCGACCGCGAGGCCCCGCTGCGCGCAGCCGACGACTATCTGATGGGCCTGTCGCACACGATGCTGGCATGGGCCTGGGCCTCCAGCGCGCGCGCCGCGCTCGGCGTGGCCGACCGCCGCTGGGCCGACGCCAAGACCGCGCGCATGCGCTACGGCCTGCAGTGGCTGCTGCCGCAGGCGGCGGTGCACTGGCAGCGGGTGAGGGCGGTCGACGCGGTGCTGCCGGGGCTGTAGGGGCTGTGCAGCGCAGGGCCCAGGGCCGGCCGTGCTGGCCAGGTCTCGGCCTGATCGGTGTACGCCGGGGCTTCAGAACGGTGTGTCGTCGTCCGAAGGGCTGCGCCTGCGACCGCGACGCGAGGGCCTGAAGGCGGCGATGTCGTCCGCATCGTCGAACGCGCCCGGCCCGAAGCCATCGGATCAGGGGTCCCACGAGCCGGAAAAGAACCCGTCGAATCTGGCGTTCTCGTCGTCCTCGCGCTGTCGCTGGCGTTGCTGTGCGATCCAGCGGCGCCCGGATGCGGCGTTGGACAGGGCGTTCAGGCTGTCCTTCGCCTCTTCGATCTCCAGTTGCAAGGCCCGAAGTTCGTCCTGGGCGGCTCTGGACAGCATCTCCTCCCGCGTCTGGCCATCGGTGCGGCCCAGCAGGTAGGGGGCGAGCCCGGGGTGGGACGCCAGCAGGTGGTCCTGCTCGATCGACAGCGCCGAGCGCAGCTCCACCAGTTCCTGCTCGAGCCGCTGGCTGTAGTGGCGCAGCGTGGCGGCCGACAGGCCCATCACCCGCTGCGCCGCATCACCGCTGGCCTGGTGGTCGAGCCGCGCCTGCAGGTCCAGCAGTTTCAGCAGATCCTGCGCTTCATAAGCCTCGTTGGCCTGCTGCATCAACGCCGTCATGGCGTCGCGCTCGGCGCCCTCCGGGATCCTGTCGGGGTGCAGCGCACTGGCGAGCTTGCGGTAGACCTCGCGCACCGACTGTGTGAACGCCACCGCCTGCGCAGCCTGGGGCTGTGCTGCGGCGGTATCGGTGGCGGTGGCGCGTTCACGCGCGAGCCGGGCCGCGAGTTCTGCCTCGGTCAGCGGCTCATCGCCGAGGTCCACGCCCAGCGCTTCGCTCAGCCTGGCCTGCATCGAAAGTCTGTCCTCCCGGACCTGCTGTGCATGGGTCTTGCGCGCGTGACGGTCGTGAATCTCCACGAGCCAGTCGGGCGGTGGGCCGTCCAGCCGCCCGATCAGCGCGACCGCCCGTTCGGCGATGCAGCGGTGCAAGGTGCGGCGCTGCGCCGGAGACAGCCGCTGTGCGTCCTCGAACGCGTCCATCGCGCGCAGCAGCCCCTCGCCGCAGCGCAACAGATCGGCCACCAGCGGGCGCCTGCGCTGTGCCTGCTGCTGCCCGTGGTCGCGGGCCTGTTGCTTGAAACGCTCGAGCGATTCGCGCGCTGCGTTGACCTGGCCGGACAACTTGCGAAAGCGCTTCTGCTCCGGCGTCAGCGGGGCACCTGCCGACCCGGGTCGTGGGACCAAGCCGGTCCGGGGGGTGCCGTACCGGGCGCCGGAAGGCTCGGTCGGGTCGCCGCGTGAGGTCTTGTTCCTGGTGGGCATGTGCGGTGGTGCGGGCGCGCTGGATCGGCAGTATCGGAGCCTTGGGTACGGTGTGCCGTGCACGGGTGTGTCACCCGTGCTGACGTCCGGTGGCGCACCGACAATCGTCGCGTGGCGTCTTCCGCAGGGCGCCGAAAGGAGACACGCATGATCAAGATGAGCCTGATCGGCCTGGGCATCATGGGCCGCCGGATGCTGGACAACGCGCAGCACCATCCCGACTTCGAGATCGTCGGTGCCTGGGACCCGTCGGCCACATCGGTGGCTCGGGCGCGCGAGGTGATGCCCGGCCTGCCCGTGGCCGACAGCGCGCAGGAGGCGATGCGCGGCGCCGATGTCGTCTACCTGGCCTGCCCGCCGGCGCCGCGCAAGGCCTACGCGCTGGCCGCGGCGCAGGCCGGGCAGGGCGTGTTCATGGAAAAGCCGCTGGGCACCGACGTGGCCGCCAGCCGTGATCTGGTCGAGCAACTGCGGCGCTCGCGCCACGGCGGCGTGGTCAACTTCACCCAGGCCTCGTCGCGCGGCTTCGACGAACTGCGCCGCGCCATCGACGCGGGAGAGACCGGCGAGCTGCTGGGCATCGACATCGTCGTCAACTACCCCGCCTGGCCGCGCGCCTGGCAGGTCGAGGCCGACTGGCTGCGCTTTCGCGCCGAAGGCGGCTACACGCGCGAGGTGATTTCGCACTTCCTGTTCCTGGCCGGGCGCTTCCTCGGGCCGCTGCGGCTGTGCCACGCGAGCCCGCGCTACCCGGCCGACCCGGCGCTGTGCGAGCTCGACATGCTCGCGCGGCTCGAGACGGCCGACGGCCGCCCGGTCACGGTGATGGCCACCACCGGCGGGCGTCAGCCCGACCGGCAGGAGGTGACGGTGCGCGCCACCCGGTGCAACCACCAGTTCCGCGAGTTCTCGCAGCTGTGGCGCTCGGACGGCGGGCCCTGGGTCGAGGTGGTGGACTGGTCCACCGGCGAGGACCCGCGCCGCAGCGCGCTGCAGCGCCAGCTGACCCAGGTCGGTCACTGGCTCGAGGGCCGGCCGCACAAGCTGGCCACCGCCGAAGAGGCGCTGGCGGTGCAGGAGCTGGTGGAGGCGATGCT
>JBMTXX010000389.1:0-2956 GCA_049453935.1 Rubrivivax sp. | reverse complement strand
GCCCTGTTCGAGTCGATGGAGCGCGACCAGATCCGCCGCGGGGTGCTGGCGGCCGCCTGACCCGCGCCGACGCCGGCTCGACCGGCCCCGTCATTCCGCGGTCGGCGTCCTCAGCGGCGTGAGCATCAGGGCCTCCACGAACGCCTGCCGATCCTGTCGTGCGGCCGCGTCGCCCTGGCGATGCAGCACCGACTCGGCCACCTCCAGGCCGTAGAGGGTGAAGGCGCGCAGGCGGGATTCCTCGGGCGTGTAGCCCAGCGCCTCGAAGATCTGGGCGTGGTAGGCGATGCGGCTGGCGTCGGCTTCGTCCAGCACCTCGCGGGCCATGGCGTCGCGTCGCGCCCAGGCGCGGATGGCGAGTTCGATGCGCGCCGCGCGCCCGGCGGCGCGGCCGCGGTGCGGCAGCGAGATCACGTCGCGCAGTTGCTGCTGCGGGCTGTTGCCGTGGGCCTGCTCGAGACGGCGCGTCAGCGCATCGGTGGCGCGCTCCTGCCAGGCCTTGAGCACGCGGCGCAGCAGGTCCTCGCGGTCACGGAAGTGCCAGTAGAAGCTGCCCCGCGTCACGCCGAGGCGGGTGGCGAGCACGTCCACGCGCACGTGGTCGATGCCATGGTCGACGAGCACCTCGGTGGCGGCGTCGATCCAGGCGTCCGGTGTCAGGCGCGTGCGGGCTTCGGCCTCAGGCTTGGCGCGCCGCGGCGCCGGGTCAAGGGGGGCGGTGGGCATCGTGTGATCTTGTCCGTACAGAAGTGTATTGAAACCCGGGAAAACCCCGATTCCTGGCGTCAGGGGCGGCGCTACGATCCGGATCCATACACATACACATGTGTATGGAAGAGTGCGGCTCCGGTGGATCCGGTTGCGTGGCGCGGGGAAATCGCCTTCCCGGGCACGCAGCGGCGGACCGACCGAAGACCCGCCCACCAGCGGATGGAGACCCCGATGCCCGATGTCCCAGGCTTCCTCGAAGATCCGACGCGGCTGGCGCCACGCGCGGCGGTGCGCCAGGACTTGGCCGGCGGTGCCTTCGTGCTGCGCTCGCCCGAGGCGCTGCAGCCCTACGGGCGCTGCGTCGGCGAGTGGCTCGAGCGCTGGGCGCGCGAGACGCCCGAGGCCCCGGCCTTCGCCGAGCCGGCGGCTGGGGGCGGCTGGACGGTCCTGTCCTGGGGGGCGCTGCGCCAGCGTGTCGGGGCCGTGGCGCAAGGCCTGCTGGATCTGCGGCTGGCACCTGGCGGCCCGCTGGTGGTGCTGTCGGACAACGCGCTCGACCACCTGGTGCTGCTGCTGGCCGGCATGCACGTGGGGCGCGCGGTGTGCACCGTCAGCAGCGGCTACTGCCGCCTGGCCGGCGGTGACTACACGCGCATCCACGGCATCCTGCGCACGCTCGCCCCGGCGCTGGTGTATGCCAGCGACGCCACGGTCTACGGGCCGGCGCTGGCTGGTGCCGGGCTGGACGCGGTGGTCGTCTTCAGCCAGGGCGCCGAGGGCTTTGCCGGCGCGCGGGCTTTCGGTGCGCTGGCCGCCACGGCCGAGACCCCGGCGGTGATGCAGGCCTTCGCCACCATCACGCCGGACACCCACGCCAAGTACCTGCTGACCTCGGGCTCCACCGGCCACCCCAAGGTGGTGATCAACACCCACCGCATGCTGTGCGCCAACCAGCAGATGCTGGCGCAGACGCTGCGCTTCCTCGCGCGCGAGAAGCCGGTGCTGCTGGACTGGCTGCCCTGGAGCCACACCTTCGGCGGCAACCACAACACGAACATGGTGCTGGCCCATGGCGGCACGATGTACATCGACGACGGCCGCCCGATGCCGGGGTTGGTGGACAAGACCGTCGCGCACCTGCGCGAGGTGCAGCCCACGGTCTACTTCAACGTGCCGCGCGGCTACGAGATGCTGCTGCCCGCGCTCGAGGCCGACCGTGATCTCGCGGCGCGCTTCCTCGGCCAGCTGCGCATGCTCTTCTATGCCGGCTCGGGCATGCCCGAGCCGGTGTGGCGGCGCCTCGAGGCCGTGGCCGCACCGGTGCGCAGCGAGCCGCTGTGGTTCACCACCTCGTGGGGCGCCACCGAGACGTCCCCGGCCATCACCTTCGCCAACTGGAAGCTGGCCCGCCCGGGCGTGATCGGCAACCCGATGCCCGGGGCCGAGGTCAAGTTCATGCCCAACGGCGGCAAGCTCGAGATGCGCATTCGCGGCCCGCACGTCTTCCCCGGCTACCGCGGCGACGAGGCGGCCACGCGCGCGGCCTTCGACGAGGACGGCTGGTACCGCATCGGCGACGCCGGCTACCTGCAGGACGAGGCCGACCCGGCCTCGGGCATCGTCTTCAACGGCCGCGTCACCGAAGATTTCAAGCTCACCAGCGGTACCTGGGTGTCGGTGGGCACGCTGCGCCTGAAAGTGGTCAGCGCGCTGGCGCCCTGGGTGCAGGACGTCGTCGTCACCGGCCACGACCGCGACGAGATCGGCCTGCTCGTCTTCCTGACCGAGGCGGCGCGACGCGAGCCGGTGCAGGCGATGACCGACCACGTGCGTGCGGGCCTGCGCGCGCTGAAGGCCGAGGGCCTGGGCTCGTCGGCCACGCCGACGCGCGCGCTGCTGCTGCCCGACGGGCCCAGCATGGCCGCCGGCGAGATCACCGACAAGGCCTACCTGAATCAGCGCCTGACGCTGCAGCGCCGCGCTGACGACGTGGCTGCGCTGTATGCGCTGCCGGCAGACCCACGCGTCATCCGCCCCTGAACGACGGGGCACGACCTCTGGACACCATGACCCCCGAAGCCCTCATTCCCCTTGCCCCGACGACCGGTCCTTTGTCCGGCCTGTCGCTGCTGCAGATCACCGTCGGCGGTCCGGTGCTGCACCTGCGGCTGAACCGCCCGGCCAAGCGCAACTCGATCAGCGACGAGCTGCTGGCGCAGATCCGCACCGTCTTCGTCAACCTGCC
>JBMTXX010000388.1:0-2997 GCA_049453935.1 Rubrivivax sp. | reverse complement strand
GTCGTATCGGCTCGATCGAAGTGTGTGCGTAACCGCAGATGGTGCGGTGGCAAGGTCTTGTCGCGCAACCAGTTGTTTGCGTCGAGGAAGTTGGCGCTCTGAAAGAAGAAGTGCGCGAACAAAGTGTCTCGGTCCAGCCCCTGTCTCAGGGCCAACTGATGGTGCCCATAGCCAGCGAACAACTCGTCTCCGCCCTCCCCAGACAGTACTACCGTCACATCCTCGCGGATTCGGCGGCTCAAGCGTGACAGAGCGAAGCACGCTGGGTCGGCCATGGGCTCGTCAAGCTGTGCGATCACCCCGTCCATGTCCGCCCGCAGTTCGTCCTGCGTCATCATCACTTCGACGTAATCGAGGTCGAACTGTCGCGCCACCTCCCGTGAGAACTCGAATTCGTTGACTTCCGGGAAACCGATGCTGTAGGCCTTGAGGTGGGCGCCCGCACGCCGCACGTAGGCGGCAATGGCACTGGAGTCGAGTCCTCCCGAGAGCAGCACGCCCATCGGCACCTCACCCATCAACTGGGATCGCACTGCGCCTCCCATCAACGTATCGAGTTCCGCGAGGTAGTCGGCCTCGGACCGCGCCTTGGCAGGCTCGTGCAACTCGATCTCGGCGAAGCGCTCGATACGGCTCGTGCGACCGTCGAAGCGCAACACGCATCCTGCGGGCAGCTTGCGGATGCGCGCGAACATGGTGTGTGGTGCCAGGTTGTAGCGATAGCTCAGCAAGTCCTGGAATCCGACGGGATCCAGAGTGTGATCCAGCCCTTCGATGCCCAGCAGGGTGCGCAGTTCTGAGGCAAAGGCGATGCAGTTGCTGTCTTCGTACACATACAGCGGCTTTGCGCCGAAGCGATCGCGTGCGAGTAGGAAGGAGCCGATGCGATCGTCCCAGATGCAGAGCCCAAACATTCCGTTCAGCGAGGCCAGCCCGGCGTTGCCCAGTTCCAGCACGCTGGCCAGCACGGCTTCGGTATCGCAATGGGTCGAGAATGGGTATTTGTCTTCGAGTGGCTGCCTGAGGGTCTGCCAGTTGTAGACCTCTCCGTTGTAGACGATCCCTCGCTGTCGGTCGGGCCCGTACATCGGCTGGTCGCCGCCACTGCGGTCCACAATTGCCAAGCGCAGGTTGACGTAGACCGCGCGCTCGCCGCGGTGGACTCCGAACGCATCAGGGCCTCGATGCTTGAGGCTCGAGCCGAAATGCCGTGTGACGCGCTCCAAAAGGTTGGCGTCGATGTCGCGCTTGTAGTGAATTCCGGCGATGCCACACATGGCGGGCGCGCCCTTCAGTTGCCAGCCTGTGGCGAGCGCATATGGATACCCTTTCGGGCCTCCGAGCGCGGTGGGCGGTGCCGTGAATCGACCAGGGAGCCGTAGAAGATTCCGGAGGTGCTCACCTCAACCACCCCCCCACCCCCCGCCCCAGCGACAGCATCACCACATTCAACTGCTGCCCATCGTGCAAGGCATTCACGTATTGCACGCGCAGGTTGAAGTGCTCGGCTTCGGTGCCCATGACGTCGAACAGCGATCGGCGGCCCAGTTGTTGCCATTGCTGCAGCGTGAAGGTGCGCAGCATCTCGCTGTTGCGCAGCACCGCGCCGACGCGGCGGGCGCGGTCGAAGGCGGCCAGGGCCTGGTCGTGGACTTCGACGATGCGGGCGCGCTGGCTTTCCAGGGCTTCGTCGCGCTGCAGGAAGGCGGCGCGGGCGCGCAGTTGGGCGGCGTCGGTGGCGTGGGCGAGTCCGCGGGTGGTCAGGGGGATGCGGATGCTCAGGCCTGCGTTGCCGGACTTGGTGCGCACGTTGGCGCCGGCGCCTTCACCCAGGCTGTGTTCGCCGCCGCCTTTGGCGGTGAAGTCCACTTGCGGCCAGGATGACGCTTCGACACTCTGCGCGTAACGGTCAGCGGCCAGGGCCTGTGCCGACAGTTGCTTCAGCACCGGGTTGTCCAGCGCGGCGGCCAGGGTTTCGTCGCGGTCGGGCACCACCAGCACGGCGGTGGACATGCCTTCGGTGGAGGGAAGGTTCTCTCCCACGAGCTTGCGCAGGCGGACCTCCACCTGGCGCATCTGCGCCTGGGCCTGTGTCTGGGACAGTTGCGCCTGCTCCAGCGACTTTTGCGCCTGCACCCATTCGCTGGCGCGGCCGCGGTCGGCGGCGACGATGGTCTCCAGCGCTTCCACCAGACAGGCCATCTTGCGCACGTACTGGCCGTACACCTGCACGTGCTGGCGGAAGCGGCTGTGCTCGAGGGCCAGGCCCACGGTCAACGCGGCGACCTGCTCCTGCGCGCTGATCTGGTTGTGCAGCGCGGCGTCCGCCAGGTGCTGGCGCCAGTCGATCACCCGACGCGCGCGGCCGGCGTCGTACAGCAACTGCGTGAAGGAGATGGTGCCTTCGGCCTGGACCGTGTTGTTGACCGTGGTGTTGCCGGTCTTGTTGCCGAAGGGCCCGAGGCGGGCTTCGATGTTGATCGACGGATCCAGCGCCGTGCGGGCCTCGGCCAGATCGCTCTGTGCGGCATCGACGAGCAGGCTGCTCGCGCCGACGGCATGGCTGCGTTCGAGCGCGGTCTGCACCATGGCGGACAGGCGTTCGCGCGGCGGCGGCAGTGCCGCGGTATCCGAGCGTTCGGCCTCGGTCTGCGCACTCGGTGTGGATTCGTCGACGCACTTGACCTGCGCCGAGGCGGCGCCAGGCCAGGACGACAGCAACGCCAGCACCGTGACCGAAAGCAAAGGCAATCGCAGCATCTTCATGGATTCATTGTTCTGGGGGTGGACACGACGCAATCGGCCGAACAGACACGGCGACAGCAGCCATCTTCGAAGGCTGGCGCCAGGCGGCTGGCCGCGTCGGTGATGGTCTGCGTACGGTGCGCCTGCCGTCCTGCACTCAGCGCTCCCGGAAGGCTTCCTGGCTCTTGAGCATCGGACGCAGCACGAAGCTCAGCACCGATCGCTCGCCGGTCCGGATGTCGGCCATGCCCG
>JBMTXX010000387.1:0-3013 GCA_049453935.1 Rubrivivax sp. | reverse complement strand
GCCGCGCAGGCCGCCGGGCTGGTGCAGCAGATCGTGGCCGACGAGGACCGCGCCGCGCAGGCGCTGGTCGATCTGGCGCCCCCGAAGACCGATCCTGACACCGCCGCCGCGCTGCGCGCGGCCAGCCGGCCCGATCACCGCGACGCCGACCTTGCGGCCCTGGTGCGGTCGGCCGCGGTGCCGGGGCTGGTGCAGCGCATCAAGGCGTACAGGGCGCGACTGAAGGGCTGAACGGCTGAACGGCTGAAGGACCCCAAGGTTGAGGACCTGGGACACGCTGGCAGCCCGACGGGCCTGAAAAGCCTCCATGCCCAAGGGCTGCGACGCCGGGCGGGTCCAGCACTCAGCCTAGGCTCAGAGATCGCGCAAAGCCACCTCGACATGGCGGCCGAACTGCGCGGCATCGCCCAGCGCCTGGGCGTTCAGCAGCGCGAGCTTGACGAGAAAGCGCTCGCTGTGTTCCGGCCCGGCCTCGTCGATGGCGTGGGCCAGGCGGTCGTAGACCGATTCGAGTCCGGAGATGTCCAGCGTACGGGAAGCGCCAGTGACGGGCGCTTCAGGCGCTGCAGCCGCTGCAGGCACTTCAGGCGCGTCGGGGGTCACGCGGATGGATGAGGTGGAGGGGGTGGTCATGGTCGAGCCTGCGCGGTGATGGGTGAGGGTCGGCAGCGGCGTCAGGCCGGCAGAGCGGTGTCGAGTGCGGCGCCCAGCCGGTCGGCGTCCAGCGTCAGCCAGCGCCCGCACACGTGCTGATCAGGCCGCAGCAGGTAGGCGGCGTCGCCCGCCGGCACGGCGTAGCGCGCTCGCACGCGGGCGTCGGCATCGGGCAGCATCTGGTCGGCGCCGTCCACCGGCTGCGCCGCGCCCACGGCCGTCACCCGCAGGGGCACGCCGCGCGCACGCACGCGCTCGACCTGGGCGCGCAGCGGTGCGGGCAGCGCCGGCGCCGACGTGAACACCAGCAGGTCGAAACCGCCACCCAGGTGATCGAGCAGGAACTCGTCGGGCCCGAGCCGGGCGTTGCGGGGCGGGTCGCCACGTCCCGGCCCACCGTCGAACAGCGCGTCGTCGTCGTCCGGTGCGTTGAGCATGGAGCCGGTGTAGGCGTGCGGGCGCGAGGTACGCCAGTGGTACAGCGGTCGCACGAACGCCTGCGTGAGCGACAGCGACAGCACCGCATCGCGCAGCAGCGAGAAGCCCCGCGTGGGCGGCGTCATGAAGCGCGTGCTCTTGCCGGCCTCTTCGATGATCTCGCGCGCGGCGGCAACGCGCTCGGCGCTGTGGTTGGCCAGCAGGCGCTCGCCCGCGAGGGCGCGCACGACGAACGCCAGGTGCCAGCCCAGCGACTGTGCATCCTGGAAAGCGGTGTTGGCCCCGCGCACGCCGAAGATCGGCAGCAGGTGCGCCGCGTCGCCGGTGAACAGCAGGCGGCCGCAGCGATAGTCGGGCAGCGTCAGCGTGCGCGCCGAATAGACAGAGGCCCAGTCGAGTTCCCACGGCAGCCCGGGATGCCCGACCATGGCCAGCGTGGCGTCGATGCGGGGCTTCAGCGCCGCCGGCTCGAGCGCCTGCTGCGCCGTCTCGCCCGGCGGCAACTGGTAGTCCACGCGCCAGATGCCATGCGGCTCACGGTGCACCAGCACGGTGTTGCCCGGGTTCCACGGCGGGTCGAAGTAGGCCAGACGCTCGGTGGGCAGCGGCAGGTCGCAACGGATGTCGGCGATGACGAAGCGGCCCTCGTAGGATGCTCCCTCGAGCTTCAGGCCGAGCATCGCGCGCAGCGGCGAGCGGCCGCCATCGGCGGCGACCACCCAGTCGCTCTCCTGTGCATACGCGCCGCCCGGCGTGTCCACCTGCAGCACCGCGTGATCCGACCGCTGCGTCACGCCCGTGACCTGGTTGCCCCAGCGCAGTTCGATCAGCGGCTGCGCCTGGCAGGCCTCCACCAGGAACTGCTCGAGAAACGGCTGCTGCAGGTTGAGCATCGGATGGAAGCGGTCGTCGTCGTCGTGCGGCGCTTCCATGCGGAACACGCGCTGGCCGCGGTAGTAGGAGTTGCCGAAGCGCCAGGGCAGCCCGGCGGCCGTCATGCGATCGGCCACCCCCACCTGCTGCAGGATCTCCAGCGAACGCCGCGTGAAGACGATGGCGCGGCTGCCCTCCGAGACCTGAAGCTCGCTGGCCAGCACGACCGAGGGCACGCCGTGCCGCGCCAGTTCGAGCGCCGTCACCAGGCCGGCCGGCCCCGCGCCGACGACCGTGACCCGGGCCCGCGCCGTCGCTGTCGAAGGATCGGGCCGCCACGGGGCATGGACCTGGTAGGGGAAATAGAGCGAAGGGCGGGGCGTGGACAGGGGCTGATGCATCGTCGGCTTCCTGTGGACGGCGTGGCCATTTGGTTGCGTGCGCAACTATTATGCGCCGAGGCGCGACAATCCGCTGCCGATGGTCCCTCCTGAGACGACAAGAGCCGCCATGCCCTGCCCGCCCACCCCAAGATCCGACGGCACCGCCGACGACGCCCGCCCGGGCTTTACGCTCGAGCGCAGCCTCACGCACCGGCTGCACACCCTGACCAAGCTCACCGACCGCGCCACCCAGCAGGCCTATCAGCAGGAGGTGGGCCTCGCCCTCGGCGAAGGGCGCTGCCTCGCCGCCGTCGGGGCCTTCGGGCCGCTGTCGGTCAACGATCTGGCCGGCCGCGCCAACCTGGACAAGGCACAGGCCAGCCGGGCCGCCCAGGTGCTGGTCGATCGCGGCCTGGTCTGCAAGACCACCAGCCCCTCCGATGCCCGCGCCGTGGTGCTGACCCTCAGCCCTGCAGGCGAGGCGACATGGCGCGACCTGAGCGCGGCCATCGCCCGCCGCAACGACGAGATCACCGCCTGCCTGAACCACACGGAGCGCGCGCTGCTCGACCGCCTGATCGATCGCCTGCTGGCACACGCCCGGCAGCCGTCGCCACCGGGCTGAACGTTCCGGCGCAGATGGCTGCTGGCTGCTGGCTGCTGGC
>JBMTXX010000386.1:0-3019 GCA_049453935.1 Rubrivivax sp. | reverse complement strand
TGGGCGCCGACGCCGTGGGCATGAGCACCGTGCCCGAGACCATCGCGGCGCGGCACGCCGGCCTGCGCGTGCTGGCGCTGTCGCTGATCACCAACCTCGCCGCCGGCCTGCATCCGCAGGCCCTGAGCCACGCGCACACCTTGGCCCAGGCCCAGGCCGCCGGGGCCAGCGCCTGCGACGCGCTGGTGGCCATCGTCCGCGCCCTGCTCGAGCCGGGTGCGCTCGACCACCTCGCCGTCGCGCCTGGGCCGTGAGATCCGGCACCGCCCGACCGAGGTACCCGTGGCGTGCGGCATGGCTGCAGCGCCGACCCGGCCCTTGATCGACATCCTGCCCACAGCCGTCTTCACAAGAGTCCTGACGATGCCAACCGCCCATGCCGCCGGGAGCGCTCCGGCCTTGCCCGCCTGGTTCGGCGACCCACGCGCGCTCGCCGCGCGGTCGCTGTCCTGCCTGGACCTCACCCGCCTGAACGACGACGACACGGCCGACGACATCGACCGCCTCTGTGCGCGAGCGGTGGGTGAGTTCGGGGCGGTGGCCGCGGTGTGCGTGTGGCCGCGTCTGGCGGCGCGCGCGCGGCAGCGCCTGCCGGCCCATGTGGCCGTGGCCGCGGTCGCCAACTTCCCGCACGGCGGCGCAGATGTCCGCGCGGCCGTGGCGGATGTGCGCGCCATCGTCGATGCCGGGGCGCAGGAGGTGGACGTCGTGCTGCCCTATCGGCACCTCGATGCGGCGCCGGCCTGGATGGACGCTGTGCGCAAGGCCGCTGGGCACCTGCGGCTGAAGGTGATCCTCGAGACGGGTGAGATCGGCGAGGCGGATGCCGTCACGCGGGCCTGCGGCATCGCCTTGCGCGGCGGCGCCGACATGCTCAAGACCAGCACCGGCAAGGTCCGTGTCAACGCCACGCTGCCGGCGGCAGCGCTGCTGCTGCAGGCCATCGTCGCCGATCCCACGGCCTGCGACCGGGTCGGCTTCAAGCCCGCAGGCGGCATCCGCACGTTGGCCGATGCGCGCAGCTACATGGCCTTGACGGCGCAGCGGCTGGGCGAGGCAGCCCTCACCTCGGCACGCTTGCGTCTGGGTGCGAGTGCGCTGCTTGACGATCTCGAGGCGGTGCTGCGGGGTGGGGCTGGGGCGGATGTGTCGATAGGTTATTGATCTGAAGGACCGGAAAGACCTGCAGACGGACGCCGAGGACTCCGAGGATTCGGCTGCGCGCGCATGACCACTGGTCGAAGGTGGACGACGGTCAGTCGGTCGGTGTGGTTGGCGTAGCGCGCTGGCCCGCGCGCTGCGCCCGGCCATGGCCTGCCGCCGCATGACAATTGCGGGCATGCCGTCCGCCGAGACCACGCTCGCCTTCCTCGCTGCCGCGTTGCTGCTCGGCTACACCCCCGGCCCGGACAACCTCTTCGTGCTGATGCAGTCGCTGGCGCACGGCGCGCGGGCCGGGATGACGGTGGTGCTCGGGCTGTGCACGGGCCTGTGCGTGCACACCGCCGCGGTGGCACTCGGGCTGGCGGCGGTCGTGGCCGGATCGCCTGTCGCCTTCACGGTGCTGAAGTCGGCGGGCGCGGCCTATCTGGCCTGGCTCGCCTGGCAGGCCTGGCGGGCAAGGCCGCAGGCGCTGCAGCCGGGCCAGGCCAAGGTCGGTCCGGCTTTGTCGGGGCGGGCGCTGTACGCGCGCGGCGTCGTGATGAACCTGAGCAACCCCAAGGTGCTGCTGTTCTTCCTGGCGCTGCTTCCGCAGTTCGCCGATCCAGGGCGTGGGCCCGTGGCGCCGCAGATCGTCTGGTTCGGCGCCTGGTTCGTCGTGGCCACCGTCGTCTCCTTCGGTTCGATCGCGTTGTCGGCCGGGGTTCTTGCAGGTCGCCTGACGCGTTCGACCGCCGCACAGACGGCCCTCAACCGGGCCTGCGCCATCGTCTTTGCGGCACTCGCGCTGCGCCTGCTGACCTCAGCCGCCTGACCTGGGGCGCCGCATCCTGGCGTGCCCTTGCGCCGGGGCGCCATACGCCTGCGCCGCCGCAGCGGCGAGAACAGCCCTGCCATCGGCCTTGATTTCCCTCCGCGGCCCGGCGGCGGCTGCCCGCTAGAATGACGGGCTTCCGAGGAGCGTTGCAACCCCCGCCATGGGGGCCAGGCTCGGACACTGCATGCAACCGCGCTCACCCGCACGACCGGTCCCGTGGGTGAGTGGTGTTCCCGAAATCCCTCTTCGCGTGAGCCGCCGGCGTGCGGGTTCCTTCCAGACCCAGGAGCCCGAAGATGAACGCCGTCCTCAAGCCGCTGCACACCAGCGACTACGCCATTGCCGACCTGTCGCTCGCCGACTGGGGCCGCAAGGAAATCCGCATCGCCGAGACCGAGATGCCCGCCCTCGTGGCCATCCGTGACGAGTACGCCGCGGCGCAGCCGCTGAAGGGCGCGCGCATCACCGGCAGCTTGCACATGACCATCCAGACTGCCGTGCTGGTGGAAACGCTGCAAGCCCTGGGCGCCGACGTGCGCTGGGCCTCGTGCAACATCTTCAGCACCCAGGACCACGCCGCCGCGGCGCTGGTGGCCGCCGGCACGCCGGTGTTCGCCTACAAGGGCGAGAGCCTGCGCGACTACTGGGACTACACCCACCGCATCTTCGAGTTCGGGCCCAAGGGCAGCGAGGCCGAAGGCCCGAACATGATCCTCGATGACGGCGGCGACGCGACGCTGCTGATGCACCTGGGCAAGCGCGCCGAGCACGACGCCTCGGTGATCGCCAATCCCGGCTCCGAGGAGGAGCGCGAGCTCTTCGCCGCCATCCGCGCCAAGCTCGCCACCGACCCCACCTGGTACAGCCGCAAGTCGGCGAAGATCATCGGCGTGACCGAGGAGACGACCACCGGCGTGCACCGCCTCAACGAGATGAGCGCCAAGGGCACGCTGATGTTCCGCGCCATCAACGTCAACGACTCGGTCACCAAGAGCAAGTTCGACAACCTCTACGGCTGCCGCGAGAGCCTGGTCGACGGCA
>JBMTXX010000385.1:0-3039 GCA_049453935.1 Rubrivivax sp. | reverse complement strand
TGCTGGGCCCGCTGACGCTGGCGCTGGCCTCGCTGGTGATCGCCGGGCTGGTGCTCGGCACCTTGCGCGGTCTGCGCAATGGCACGCTGTTGGCACCCGAGCCCGGGCCTCCGATCCTGCCCGCCGTGGGCTGAGACCCTCGTCCGCGTCACCCCAGGCTTGCCGTGCCGTCGGCCCGTGTCGACGAGGCGTTCGGCCCTGGCACAGCCAGCTTGTGCGTGACGGCAAGCCATTGCACGCCCTGGCTGAACACTGAAGTCAACGCCGGGCAGCTATTCGTACGCCACCGCGGTTCCTAGACTGGCTGCAGGGCCAGGGGCTTGCACGCGCTCAGCCAGGCGCGATGCTGCAAGCCACTGACCCCAGGGCTTTGCCCTGCACCCTGCTTGATCAGAAGGAGTTCCCGCATGAACGTGAAGTCAAACCCCGCCTTGGGGCGGCTTGGAAAATGGTGGGTCACCGCGGCCATGGCGCTTGCGGCCGGCAGCGCAGCCGCGCAGCCCCTGCCCGCCAACACCCCCGCGCCGGTGCGCCTGGAGGCCGGCTCCGTGGTGGTGAACGAAGTGGCCGGTGTGCGCGTGCACACCTATCTCTCCGACATGGCGGCGGCTGCGAACGCCACCCACATCATCGAGACGCAACGGTCGGTGGTCGTCATCGACCCGCAGTTCCTGCGCCAGTACTCGACAGCCGCCCGGCGCTACGTCGACTCGCTGCGCAAGCCGATCGACCGCGTGATCATCACGCATGCGCATCCTGACCACTTCTTCGGGTGGGCCATGTCCTTCAGCGACGTGCCGGCCTACGCACTCGAAGGCGTGGCACGGATCATGGCGGCTGCCGGCCCGCAGATGATCGCCAACCAGAAGCCGATGTTCGGCCCGGCCATTCCCGACGCGATGCCCGCCGTCCAGGGCCGGATCATCCCGGGAACCCGCGAGACCATCGATGGTCTGGTCTACGAGTACAGCCGGGTGGTCGACGCCGAGTCCGAGGAGCAGCTGCTGATACGCCTGCCCGCGCTGCGCGCGCTGGTGGTCGGCGACCTCGTCTACAGCGACGTGCACCTGTGGCTGGGCATGGGCCAGTTCGACAACTGGATCGCGGCCCTGGAGAAGCATGTCAAGGCGAGCCCGGGAGTCCAGTGGCTGCTGCCCGGACACGGCCTGCCCAACGGGCTGGCCGAGGCCGACGACCAGATCGCCTACCTGCGCGATGCCAAGGCGAAGTTCCAGGAGCCGGGGATCACCGCCAAGGCCTTCAAGGACCACCTGCTCGCGCAGCACCCGAGCCTCGGCTCCCCGGTGATCATCGACCTGTACCTGAAGTTCCTGTTCAAGCCGTGAGCCGCAACCGATCAAGCGGCCCGCGGCCCGGCGCTCGGGTCACGACGGGCGAGGAAGGCGACCAGCGCGTCGCAGAAGTGCCTGGCCGGGCTCAGCTGTGCGCGCCGCGCCGTGAAGACGGCACTGACCGGCACGGGGGCGCTGCTCCACGCTGGAAGCAGGTGGACGAGCGAGCCTTGCGCCATCGCCTCGCGCACCGTGAATTCCGGGAACAGCGCGTAGCCGGCCCCGGCCGCCAGCAGCGACCGCACCAAGGTGCCGTTGTTGACCCGCAGGTGGTTGCGGGCCTGAACCTCGCAGGAAGCCTGCCCGCGGTGCAGCGTGAACCGGGGCGGCACCTCGGGAGGGTGGATGAAGAGTTCCTTCTCGAGATCCTGCGGATGCGCCACGCCGTGCGGACCGCCCGGGCCACCACAGACGATCGCCCGGGTCTCGAACAGCCTGCGCACGACACGCTCTCCCTCAGGCGGCGCGCCGATGCGGATGGCCAGGTCGATGCGATCGGCGATCGGTTCCCGGTGCTCGTCGGACAGGTCGATCTCGAGCGCGACGGCCGGGTGCATCTTCCGGTACCGAACCAGGAATCCGGCGAACGCGGCGCTCGCCAGGAGCGTCGGGGCCGTGATCTTCAGGCTGCCCGTGGGGCCTGCCGCTTCGGCCTTCGCTTCGGCGATCGCCTCACCGAGCAGGCCCAGACCGCGCTGCGCCTGCTCGAACAGCCGCGATCCGGCATCGGTCAGCGTGAGCTTGCGGGTGGAGCGGTAGATCAACTGCGTTCCCAGGGACTTCTCGAACGCCGAAACGGTCTGGCTGGCAAGCGAGGCGGAGATCCCCAGATCAAGGGCGGCAGCGCGAAAGGAGCCGGCCCCCGCCACGGCAGCAAACACCGCCAGCGGGCGCAGCGCATCGATGTCGGGCTTCACGCGGTTCGATCCTTCATCCATGGTCCAGCCCCTCTTCAGTCCTACCCCACAGGAGTCATCCCGACATGAACACCCATCGCAGGCACGCCATGCTCGGTCTTTCGGCGCTGCTGGCAGCGCCCGCCACGCAGGCCGCGCGCCCCCTGGCTGCAACGCCCTCCCAATTTGCAGGGCCGTACTATCCCGTGGTGCCCATCCCCCGCATCAGCGACCTGACCGCGCACCAGGGACACACCGCACGCGGCCAGCCGCTGGCGCTGGCCGGCACCGTCGTCGACCGCAACGGCACGCCCTTGAACAAGGTGCTGGTCGAAATCTGGCAGGCCGACCACGCGGGGCGCTACCGCCATCCCAAGGCACCGCAGACCGACCGCGTCGATCCAGGCTATGCGGGCTTCGGTGCGACCCTGACCGACGGCGACGGTGCATACGGATTTCGCACCATCGTACCCGTGCCGTACACCGGGAGGCCACCCCATATCCATGCCCGTCTTCATCTCGACGGCCGCGAATTGCTGACGACCCAGATCTACCTGGCCGGTCAGGAACGCGAGAGCGGCTTCTTCTTCTCGATGATGGCCCCGCTCTGGGGCCGCCGTGAACGGCTCACGATCTCGCCCCAGGCCGCTGCGCCGGGAGACCTGCGCGCGCGCTTCGATTTCGTGGTCGAGGCCTGAAGGGGTCCCCAGCGCGCGGGAGTCGTCAGAGCTCGAATATCTTCCCCGGGTTCATGATGTTGCGCGGGTCGAGCGCGCGCTTGATCTGCCGCA
>JBMTXX010000384.1:0-3052 GCA_049453935.1 Rubrivivax sp. | reverse complement strand
GACCACACCCCCACCCGGTGGCCGTACAGCACCCCCTGCCTACAATGATTCGATGGATTTTCGTCACACGGTCGGCCCAGAGTCCGAGGCCTTGAAGGGTCAGACGCGGTTCGACGTCTGCATCCGCGGTGAAGGCCCGGTGGGGCGTGCCCTGGCGCTGGCCTTGTCGCGTCAGGGCCTGCGGGTGGCCTTGTGCGGGCTGGCGCCCGTGCAGCCGGCGGGGCCCGCGGCGACGGTCCGTACCGACGTGCGCACGTACGCGCTGAACGCAGCGTCGGTGGCGCTGCTGCGCGGGCTCAAGGTCTGGGATGCCCTGCCGGTTGACGCCCGCACGCCCGTGCACGACATGCGGGTCGAGGGCGACGAAGCTGACGCCGCGCTGCACTTCTCTGCCTGGGAGCAGACGGTGGACGAGCTGGCCTGGATCGTCGATGCGGCCGAGCTGGACCTGGCCTTGGCGCGCGCGGTCGATTTCGCGCCCCACGTCGAGCGCGTGGCGCAGGAGGTGCCGGCCGCGCTGCGCGTGCTGGCCGAGGGCAAGGATTCGTCGGCCCGCGACGCGCTCGGGGTGCGCAGCCAGCGGCATGACTACCTGCACAGTGGTGTGGCCGCGCGCCTGGAAGGCGACGTCGGCCATGCCCACACGGCGCGGCAGTGGTTCCGCAGCCCCGAGGTGCTGGCGCTGCTGCCCTTTGACCGGCCGCAGCCGCAGCGTTCATGGGGTTTGGTGTGGTCGGTGCCGGCGGCGCGCGCGGACGAACTGCTGGCCTTGTCCGACGAGGCCTTCGAGGCCGCCCTCGCGCAAGCCACCGGCGGCGCGGCGGGTGCGCTGCGGCTGCGCAGTCCGCGCGTCGCCTGGCCGCTGCGGCTGGCGCAGGCCGAGCGCCTGTGTGGCCCGGGCTGGGTGCTGGTGGGCGATGCCGCGCATGTCGTCCATCCGCTGGCCGGCCAGGGGCTGAACCTCGGGCTGGCCGACGTGGTGTCGCTGGTCGGTGTGCTGGCCGCGCGTGAGGCGTGGCGCTCGCCTGGCGACGAGGCGCTGTTGCGGCGCCATGTGCGCCAACGCCATTTGCCGACGCGTGCGATGGCGGGCCTGACCGACGGGCTCTGGCATCTGTTCGCCAGCCAGGCGGCACCGGCCCGGCTGCTGCGCAACCGTGGCCTGTGGCTGCTGGAGCGTGCCACGCCGCTGAAGAAGGCGCTTGCTGCGCAGGCTTTCGGCGGTCGCGATGCGCCACGGGGCCGGGCGTGAACCATGCTCCTGCCGTCCTGCGCGCCCGCGCGGGTCAGGCAGGCGTTTTTCCATGAGCGGCGCCTGGGCCCACCGGTCGCCGTGGTGTGCAGGAGGAAGCTGATGACAACCACGACCACCCGCAGCGCTTTGTCGCGCCGCACGACACGCGTGCTCGCACCGGCCGCGGCAGCGCTGTGCGCCGCGCTGCTCCTGGCCCCGCAGGCCTGGGCGCAGGAGGAGACCATCCGCAAGAACCTGGCCGAGCGTCTGCCCAACCTGCCGAAGATCGACGAGGTGCGCGCGACGCCGTTGCCCGGCATCTGGGAGGTGCGTGTGGGCACGGACATCCTCTACGCCGATGCCGAGGGCCGGTACGTCTTCACCGGCTCGATGCTGGACACGCGCGAGCAGGTCAACCTGACCCAGGAGCGCATCGACAAGCTCACCGCCGTCGATTTCTCGAAGCTGCCGCTGAAGGACGCCATCGCCGTGCGCCAGGGCAACGGGCAGCGCCGCATTGCCGTGTTCGCCGACCCGAACTGTGGCTATTGCAAGCGCCTGGAACGTGACCTGATGGCCTTGAAGGACGTCACGATCTACAACTTCGTGTTCCCGATCCTCGGCGCGGACTCGACCGCGAAATCGCGCGGCATCTGGTGCGCCAAGGACCCGGCCAAGGCCTGGCGCGACTGGATGGTGTCCAACGTCCAGCCCCCGGCAGCCGACCCGAAATGTGATGTCGCGGCCCTGGAGCGCAATCTGGCCCTGGGCCGTCAGTACCGCGTGCAGGGCACGCCGGCGATCATCTTCACCGACGGCACGCGCGCGCCCGGCGCGGTGCCGGCGGCCGAGATCGAGAAGCGCATGGCCGCGGCCGGCAAGGGCTGACGCCCCAGACCACGCCTCGGCCCTCTGAAGGATGGAGACCCTCATGAACCCTGAACATCTGATCGTCGAGGTGCGCGGCGACGGCCCGCACCGCACCGGCCTGATCACGCTGAACCGCCCCAAGGCATTGAACGCGCTCAACGATGCGCTGATGGACGAGCTCGGCGCAGCGCTGCTGGCCTTCGATGCCGACGAGGGCATCGGCTGCATCGTCGTCACGGGCAGCGCGAAGGCCTTCGCCGCCGGCGCCGACATCTCGGCCATGGCCAAGCTGGAGTACCGCGACGTCGTGCTCAGCGGCTTCATCACGCGCAACTGGGAGACGATGCTGCGCGTGCGCAAGCCGGTGATTGCGGCGGTGGCCGGTTTCGCACTCGGCGGCGGCTGCGAGCTGGCGATGATGTGCGACTTCATCATCGCCGCCGACAGCGCGAAGTTCGGCCAGCCCGAGATCAAGATCGGCATCATCCCGGGCGCCGGAGGCACCCAGCGCCTGCCGCGCGCCGTGGGCAAGTCCAAGGCCATGGACATGGTGCTGACCGGGCGCATGATGGACGCCGCCGAGGCCGAGCGCGCCGGCCTCGTCTCGCGCGTGGTGCCGGCCGAGCGCCTGCTCGACGAGGCGCTGGCCGCCGCGCAGACGATCTGCGGCCTTGGCCTGCCCAGCATCCTGGCGGCCAAGGCCTGCGTCAACCACGCCTTCGAGGGCTCGCTGACCGAAGGCATGGTCTACGAGCGGCAGGCCTTCCACGCGCTGTTCGCCACCGAAGACCAGAAGGAAGGCATGGACGCCTTCCTGAGCAAGCGCGCCCCGGTGTTCCGGCACCGATGACCCACTGTTGATCGGTCGCAGGACCGGCGCGGCCGGCCCACGGGCTAGGGATGGCGCGCGCGGCCGCTGACGCGTACAAGACGGCATGGCCTTCATCT
>JBMTXX010000383.1:0-3053 GCA_049453935.1 Rubrivivax sp. | reverse complement strand
TCAGGCCTCCAGCCCGCCTGCGGCCATCACGTCCCAGCAGGCGCCCATCGTGTGGTAGTCCACCTTGCCCGGGGGTGACTTGGTGTCCTCGAGCTTGCGGCCGTCGGCGCCGACGATGCGAAACCAGCCGCCGTGGTGGTGGTCGATCATGTGTTGCCAGGCGAAGCCCCAGATCTCGCGGTACTGGCGCAGGAACTCGGGCTTGCCGGTGGCGCGCCACAGCCGCCAGGCGCTGGCGAAAGACTCGGCCTGCACCCAGAAGTACTTGTCGCTGTCGCAGGGGCTGCGGTCGGGCGCGAAACCGTAGATCAGCCCGCCGTGCGCGGCGTCCCAGCCGTGGTCCCAGGCGGTCTGGTGCAGCGCGGCGGCGCGGTCCACCCAGCGCTGCTGCGGGCGGTGGCCGTGCGCGATCAGCAGCAGCTTGGCCCACTCGGTCTGGTGGCCGGTCTGGAAGCCCCAGGGCTTGAAGATGTTGCCGGGGTTGTCGCGGTTGTAGTCCCAGTCGACCGACCAGCCCTCGGTGTAGTGCTCCCACACCAGCCCGCCGGCGGCGTCGGCCAGTTCGAAGGCGAAGCGCTCGATCAGCACCTCGGCACGGTCGAGGTAGCGTACCTGGCCCGTGGCCTCGTAGGCCGCCAGGCAGGCCTCGCACTGGTGCATGTTGGCGTTCTGGCCGCGGTAGGTGATGAGCTCGCCCGCGGGCGTGATCTCGTCGGCGTAGGCGCGGTCCTCGGCGCGCCAGAAGGCGGCGTCCATGCGGTCGAAGGCGTCGGCCACATCGGCGGCCGTGGCCAGGCCCACGCGCATCGCGTGACTGCGCGCCAACAGCACGAAGGCCTGCCCGTAGGCCATGGCGCTCGCGTCGTCCAGCCGTCCGTCGGCCAGCGTCCAGCCGTACAGGCCGTCAGGGCGGCGGAAGGCCTCCAGATGGTCGAGCGCGTGACGCGTCCACTCGAGGTAAGGCGCCCGCCCGGTGTGGCGGTGCGCCATCGACCAGTTGTAGACGAATCGTGTGGCGCTGACCAGGTGCCGTGTGCTGCGGTCGTAGACCGTGCCGTCGTCGAGATAGCAGTGGAAGAAGCCGCCCGACGCATCCCGCGCGTGCGGTGCGTAAAAGCGCAGAATGGTGTCGACGTGGTCGCGAAGGAAGCCCAGGCGATGGGGCTCGACAGGGCCCGGGGCGGTCGGATCGGTCATCGCAGTGGGGCGCCGAGCAAGGCGCCGGTAGACGCGGAGCGCGGATTGTGGCGCGTGCGGCCCGCCCCAGACGCCACCCGACGCGCTGGCCCCCCCGACAGGAATCGAACCTGTATCTAGCGCTTAGGAGGCGCTCGTTCTATCCATTGAACTACGGCGGGATCCGGGCCGACGATTCTGCCACCAGATCCGTGGATCTCCGCCGCCCGGCCCTGGGGGCCGGCGCCGCGGCTGGGGCGAGCGCTTCGACCACGGTTCCGCCTTCTGGGCCCCAGAACCTGGGGCACCTCACGCGGTACACGAACCTGTAGCCGCAGGAGGTGGCTGCGCAGGCTGCTGCCGGCAAGTGAGGGTAGATCTGGCAGATGGACGCTTGAGTCGTACGCGGGTCTGGTGCCCGCGGGCAGCCCGTCAGAACCTGTGGCCTGTGCCCGCCTGCTTCATGATCGCATTCGCCGTGTGCCGGCTGTCGCAGTTGCGTGGCACGGTGGCCAGGATCGTGCCGTTGCCCCACATCTTGTGAGATCCCTTGCCTTGGTGCAGGTACACGAATTGAACCGCACCCACCGTCCAAACCCCTCCTCACCCCGCCACCCGCCAAGCCGGCACCGCATCCACCGTCGCCGTCAGCGGCACCGCTTCGCTGCACAGGCACACCACCGCCCCGTGGCCGGTTTGCAGCCCCAGGCTTGCCACTGAAGAGAAGTGCCGCACCGAATCGCGCGACGGCTGCGCGGTCTTCTTGATCTCTACCGGGTGGGCGACGCCGTCGCGCACGATCAGCAGGTCGATCTCGCGCTGGTCCTTGTCGCGATAGAAGTGCACGGGCGCCTGCTGTCCGAGGTGCCACCAGCTCTTCAGGATCTCACCCACGACCCAGGTTTCGAAGAAGGCGCCGGACATGGCGCCGGCCTCCAGCGTTCCCGGGCTGCTCCACCCCGTGAGCCAGGCGGCCAGACCGGTGTCGAGGAAGTACAGCTTCGGGGCCTTGACCAGACGCTTGTGCAGGCTGGTGTGATACGGCTCCAGCAGGTAGATCAGGCCTGAGGCCTCCAGCACGGACAGCCAGTGGCGCGCCGTGTTGGGGGCCACGCCGACGTCGCGAGCCATGTCGGCGACGTTGAGCAGCTGCGCCGTGCGCGCGGCTGCGCTGCGCAGGAAGCGGGTGAAAGCGGCCAGATCGCCCACCTGCGCCAGCTGCCGCACATCGCGTTGCACGTAGGTCTGCACATACGACGCGTGGAACAGGTCCCGGTCTGGCGGCGAGGGCTGCGCCAGCGCTGGATACCCGCCCTGCCAGATCCGGTCGAAGATCCAGGGCAGGGCAGCGCCACCGGGTGCCGCCAGGGCCGACCCACCGTCGCCCGTCGACATGCCCACACTGGGCACGAAGGGTTGCGTCACCGCCGCGCCAGCGCCGAGTGACTCGGCCAGGCTCAAGCCCTGCAGTGAGATCACCGCCACACGCCCGGCCAGCGATTCGCCCACGCCCTGCATCAAGTGCATGGGCTGCGAGCCGGTGAGCCACACCGCACCCTTGCGGCCGTCCTGGTCCACCAGGGCCTTGATCACCGGCAGCAGTTGCGGCGCCTGCTGGATCTCGTCGATGAGCACCGGCGGCGCGTAGCGCTGCATGAACAGCGCGGGCTCCTCCCGCGCCAGGGCCAGCAGCAGCGGGTCATCCAGGCTGACATAGCGCCTGCGGTCGACGTCGCCCTCTGCCGCCGCCACGGCCTTGAGCAGCGTCGTCTTGCCGACCTGCCGGGGCCCGGTGACCAGGACCACCGGGAATTGCCGGCTGGCGCGCACGACGAAGGGCGCGACGGTACGGGGCAGGTAGGTGTCTGCTGAGGCAG
>JBMTXX010000382.1:0-3072 GCA_049453935.1 Rubrivivax sp. | reverse complement strand
ACTCCGACTCCGACTCCGACTCCGACTCCGACTCCGACTCCGACTCCTACCGCGAGTCCGATCCCCGCCGCGCCCCCGACCGCCGCGGGCGCAGCGCCTGCCGCTGCGTCGCCTTCACCTGCAGCAGCTGCGACGTCGGCGTCGCGTGGGGGCGACGACGCGATCGACTGGGCCTGGCCGGCTGCAGGGCCTGTGATCGCGGTCTTCGACGAGGGGCGGGGTGTCAAGGGGTTGTCGATCGGCGGCGAGGCCGGCACGCCGGTGCTGGCCGCAGCCGACGGGCGGGTCGTCTATGCCGGCTCGGGTCTGCGCGGCTATGGCAACCTGTTGATCCTCAAGCACAACAACACCTACCTCACGGCCTACGCCCACAACCAGAAACTGCTGGTGCGGGAGGACCAGGTCGTGCGGCGCGGTCAGCCCATCGCCGAGATGGGTGCCAGTGACGCCGAGCGCGTCAAGCTGCACTTCGAGGTGCGGCGCATGGGCAAGCCGGTCGATCCGGTGCAGCTGCTGCCGACGCGTCCCTGAGCGCACCTGAGCGTCCCTGGACGCGCCGCGGCGCGTGGCATTGACCGGGGCCCGTGCAGGAACCCCTGAACGCGCAGCGCCTTAGCGTTTTCGAGGGGGCCACAGCGCGCCTCCCGCGGCTACCATGCCGGCTTTGCGGCGGGCAATTCCGCCCGCGGTTTTCACCCAGGAGACGCATTTCCATGATGTCCACGAAGTTGTTGGCCGCAGGCGTTGCGCTGGCCTTCGCGACCTTCGCCGCGCAGGCGCAGGGCACCCAGGGCGTGAGCAGCAACGAGATCCTGGTCGGCTCGATCCAGGACCTGTCCGGCCCCATCGCCGCTTACGGCAAGCACATCCGCAACGGCATGACCATGGTGGCCGACGAGCTCAATGCCGCCGGTGGCGTCCAAGGCCGCAAGTTCAAGCTGATGTTCGAGGACTCGGCCTACGACCCGCGCAAGGCCGCCCTGGCCGCACAGAAGCTCGTCAACCAGGAGCGCATCTTCGCGATGGTCGGCCATATCGGCACGGCCCAGAACAACGCCGCGATGCCGATCCAGTTCGAGAAGAACGTGCTCAACTTCTTCCCGGTGACGGCCGCGCGCGAGATGTACGAGCCCTTCCACCGTCTGAAGTACGCTTTCGCCGCCACCTACTATGACCAGGTCCGCGCGGCGCTGCCCCGCATGATCAAGGAGAAGAACGCCTCCAAGATCTGCACGATCTACCAGGACGACGAGTTCGGCCTGGAGGTGCTGCGCGGCGGCGAGGCGGCGCTGAAGACGGTCAACATGACGTTCACCGAGAAGACGTCCTACAAGCGTGGCGCGACCGATTTCTCTTCGCAGGTGGCGCGGATGAAGTCGGCCGGCTGCGATCTGGTCGTGCTCGGCACGCTGATCCGCGAAACCCTGGGCACCATCGGCACGGCACGCAAGCTCGGCTTCAACCCGGTCTTCCTGGGCACCAGCGGCGCATACACCGACCTGATCCACAAGCTCGGCGGCAAGGCGATGGACGGCCTGTACACGACGATGACGGTGCAGAACCCCTACCTGGACGACGCCTCGCCCCAGCTGCGTGAGTGGGCCAACAAGTACAAGGCGCGCTTCAACGAGGACCCGAGCGTGTTCTCGGCCTACGGCTACATCGCGATGACCAACTTCGCCAAGGCCGTCGACAAGGCTGGGGCCAACCTGACGACCGACAGCTTCATCCAGGCCATGGACTCGATGTCCTTCCCCGCGGACATCTTCGGCAGCGCGCCCGCCAAGTTCAGCGCCACGCAGCGCCTGGGCAGCAACGCCTTCCGTCTGTCGCAGTTGCAGGACGCCCGCTGGAAGGTCGTCTCCGACTACTTCGAGCCGCCCAAGGAGTGAAGTCCCGGTACACGCGGCCGATGGGGTGAGCTCACCCCGCGGCCGGTGTGCCCAGCGCGCGCAGGACGTCCCGGATCACCTGCGCGCGGTCCCGCGCTTCAGGCACCTCGCGCTCGATGCGCAGCCGGTCGTTGCCGGCCAGTCGGATCTGCCGGTTCCTCTGCACCAGGGTGATGATCTTCATCGCGTCCACCGGCGGGTTGGGGCGGAAGGCGATGGTCATCAGCTTCGGGCCGGCGTCCACCTTCACCACACCGTAGGGGCGCGCCAACACGCGCAGACGGTGGGTGTCGAACAGGTTCTGGCCCTGCGGCGGCAGCCGGCCGAAGCGGTCGGTCACCTCTTCCAGCAAGGTGTCGATCTGCTCGTTGCGCTCGGCGGTGGCCAGGCGCTTGTAAAGGTTCAACCGCGTCTGCACGTCGCCGCAGTAGGCGTCGGGCAGCAGCGCTGGGGCGTGCAGGTTGATCTCGGTGGCGCCACCGAAGACGCCGGTGGGTGACAACAAGTCGGGCTCACGACCGGCCTTCAACGCTCGCACCGCCTCGGACAGCATCTCGTTGTAGAGCTGGAAGCCCACCTCCATCATGTTGCCGCTCTGGTGCTCGCCCAGCACCTCACCGGCGCCGCGGATCTCCAGGTCGTGCATCGCCAGGTAGAAGCCCGAGCCCAGTTCCTCCATCGCCTGGATGGCCTCCAGGCGCTGCGCCGCCTGCTTGGTCAGGCCCTGGACGTCGGGCACCAGCAGGTAGGCATAGGCCTGGTGATGGCTGCGGCCCACCCGGCCGCGCAACTGGTGCAGCTGCGCCAGGCCGAACTTGTCGGCCCGGCTGATGACGATGGTGTTGGCGCTGGGCACGTCGATGCCGGTCTCGATGATGGTCGAGCACAGCAGCAGGTTGTGGCGTTGGGCGACGAAGTCGCGCATCACGCGCTCGAGCTCGCGCTCGGGCATCTGGCCGTGCGCCACGGCGATGCGGGCCTCGGGCAGCAACTCGGCGAGTTTCTCGCGCCGGTTCTGGATGGTCTCGACCTCGTTGTGCAGGAAGTAGACCTGACCGCCGCGCTTGAGCTCGCGCAGCACCGCCTCGCGGATGACGCCCGTGCCCTCGTTGCGCACGAAGGTCTTGATCGCCAGGCGTCGCTGCGGCGCGGTGGCGATCACGCTCAGGTCGCGCAGGCC
>JBMTXX010000381.1:0-3100 GCA_049453935.1 Rubrivivax sp. | reverse complement strand
GGCAGCATCCACGTGTGCATCCCCTACGCCACGCTGGAACCCATCCGGGACCTGCTGTACTCGTCCACGCAGGGCGACGGCGGCGAGCCCGACCGGCGTTGGGTCAACCTGCTGAAAACCCAGATACAGGACGCCGAAGTGGAAGTGGTCGCCGAACTCGGCACCGCCCCCGCGACGGTGGAGCAACTGCTGGCTTTCAAGCCGGGCGACTTCATCGAGCTCGACATCGACCCGCTGATCCAGGCGAAGGTCAATGGCGTGCCGGTGTTCGATTGTCAGTACGGCATGAACAACGGGCGCTACGCCCTCCGCATCGAAAGACTGCTCACCGGCGCCAACGCCGGCTGGCTGGGAGACGCCAACCATGGCCGCTGACAAAGCTGCAATGTCCGAGGAAGACCGCATGGCCGCGGAATGGGCCGCCGCGCTCGAAGAAAGCCAGGGCGGGCGACTGGACGACGTCGCGGGCAGCGCGGTGCCGCCCAGCGTCAAGCCCGCCGCTTTCACCGACTTCTCCGGTGCGGGAGGTGGCTCGGGGACCGACAAGGCCGGCAACGACCTGAACATGATCCTCGACATCCCGGTGCAGTTGACGGTGGAACTCGGGCGCACGCGCATCCCGATCCGCCAGATCCTGCAGCTCGCGCAGGGCTCGGTGGTGGAGCTCGACGCACAGGCGGGTGAGCCCATGGACGTGCTGGTCAACGGCTTCCTGATCGCGCAGGGCGAGGTGGTGGTGGTCAACGACAAGTTCGGCATCCGCCTGACCGACATCGTGACGCCGAGCGAGCGCATGCGGCGGTTGAGCAAGATCTGAGCAAGATCCGGGCAACCACCCGCGCTCCCGCAAACCGCCGACCCCCGACGTCCTGGCCCCTCCTGCCGCCTTCACATGGACGCTGCCCTGACCCCGCTGCTGTGGTTCGCGCTGGTCGTGGCGCTGATCCCGGCGGCCTTGTGGCTGCTCAAGCGCACGCCGCTGGGCGGCGGTGTGCAGGGCGCCGGGCTGCGCTGCGTGTCGGTGCTGCCGCTGTCGGGCTCGCAGCGCATCGTCACGGTCGAGGTGGGCCAGGGCGAGGATCGCCGCTGGCTGGTGCTGGGTGTCACGCCGTCGAGCATCACGACGCTGCACACGATGGCGCCGCAGGGCGAGACGCCAGCAGCCCTGCCGGCGGCGGTCGGCAGCTTCGCTGACGTCCTCGGCCGCCTGCGCGGCGGCGCCGCGCCCCGGAGCGGCGGGCGGTGAGCCCGTTGCCGCCCCTCCGGGCTCGCCACGCCCTGCAAGCGCTGCTGGCCCTGGCCTTGTCGGGCCTGGCCGGCGCTGCGCTGGCCCAGGGCCAGGCCGGCCCCAGCCTGCCGCTGGTCATCGGCCAGGGCCCGGGCGGCGCGAGTTACTCGGTGCCCATCCAGACACTGCTGTTCTTCACCGCGCTGGGCTTCATCCCAGCCGTGCTGCTGCTGATGACGGCCTTCACGCGCATCGTCATCGTGCTGTCGCTGCTGCGCCAGGCCCTGGGCACGCCGTCCTCGCCTCCCAATCAGGTCATCATCGGACTGAGCCTGTTCCTGACCTTCTTCGTGATGTCGCCGGTGATCGACCGCGTCTACACCGAGGCCTGGGAGCCTTACTCGCGCAACCAGATCGCCTTCGAGCAGGCGCTGGAGCGCGGCGCGGTGCCGCTGCGCGAGTTCATGCTCAAGCAGACGCGTCAGAGCGACGTGCAATTGTTCTCCCGCCTGGCCGAACTGCCTGCGCAGACCCGCGCCGAAGACCTGCCGCTGCGCGTGCTGGTGCCGGCCTTCGTCACCAGTGAGCTGAAAAGCGCCTTCCAGATCGGCTTTCTCATCTTCATCCCCTTCCTGATCATCGACATGATCGTGGCCAGCGTGCTGATGAGCCTGGGGATGATGATGCTCAGCCCGGTGCTGGTGGCCCTGCCGTTCAAGCTGATGCTTTTCGTGCTGGCCGACGGCTGGAACCTGCTGCTGGGCTCGCTGGCGGCGAGCTTCGCGACCTGACCCCGAACCTTCCCACACGACGGACCTCCATGACCCCGCAACAAGTCTTCGCCATGGGCCAGAACGGCCTGTACCACCTGCTGATCGTCGCGGCCCCCTTGCTGGGCGTGGCACTGGTGGTGGGCCTGGTGGTCAGCATCTTCCAGGCGGCCACGCAGATCAACGAGACGACGCTGAGCTTCGTGCCCAAGATCGTGGCCTCGGTGGTGGTGCTGGCGATCTTCGGGCCCTGGATGATGACCACACTGGTCGAGTACATGCGCCGCACACTGCTGGCGATTCCGGGCGCGGTGCTGTAAGCGCGGCCTGACGCCGTCCCGGCCACGCCATGATCAGCGTCACCGACGCCCAGATCCAGGCCTGGCTGGCGCCCTTCCTGTGGCCTTTTCTGCGGGTGCTCGCGGTGTTCTCCGCGATGCCCATCTTCAACCGGCAGAACGTCCCGCTGCGCCTGCGCATCGCGCTGGCGGCCTTCATCACCGTGGCCGCCCAGCCGGCACTGCCGCCGATGCCGGCCATCGCGTTGGATTCGCCCACCGCCGTGCTGGTCATCGTCCAGCAGGTGCTGATCGGCCTGACCATCGGGTTTGCCGTTCGGGTGGTGTTCGCCGCCGTGGAGTACGCGGGCGAGCTGATCGGCCTGCAGATGGGCCTGAACTTCGCTGGCTTCTTCGACCCGGTGACGGCCTCGCAGGGCACTGCCGTCTCGAGCTTCTTCGCCACGCTGGTGGCCTGGGCCTTCATCGCGCTGAACGGCCACCTCATCGTCGTGGCCGCCCTCACCCAGAGCTTCCAGGCCTTCCCCGTCGGCCCCGAGCCCTTCGCCTTCCTGAAGACCGCGCAGCCCCATCGCTGGGGCGCCGAGATCTTCGCCACCGGGCTGTGGATCGCGCTGCCGTTGGTGGCCATGCTGCTGTTCGTCAACCTGGTGCTGGGCTTCATCTCACGCGTGGCGCCGCAGATACAGATCTTCGCCGTGGGCTTCCCCATCACCCTGGGCCTGGGCCTGATCGCGCTGCTGTTCATCGTCCCCGCGATGGAGCTGCCCTTCACGCTGGCGCTGGAGCGGGTGTTCGCGACC
>JBMTXX010000380.1:0-3111 GCA_049453935.1 Rubrivivax sp. | reverse complement strand
TGGCCTCGTGGCCCACGGCCTGGATCGTCTTCTTGCCGTTGGGCCCGCCCTCGTGGCGGATCGACACCACAGACGGTTCGTCGAGCACGATGCCCTTGCCACGCACATAGATGAGCGTGTTGGCGGTGCCGAGGTCGATGGCCAGATCGGTGGAGAAATGGCTGCGCAGGAAGGAAAACATGGTCGGTGCGGGATGACGTCGTGAGGGTCGTCGAACCGGCGGGCGGTGGAAGCGGGCGACACGGTCCTCGGGCCACGCCGCCCCTGCGCAGGTAGCCGCCTCGGGTGACCGCAGATAATACCGCAGGCTCCCGCTTCGCCCTCGCCTCGGCGTGCTCCCGCGCCTGCCGGAAAGGCCTGTCCGGCAGGGCTGTCTGACATTTGTCCGCCCATGTCACTGACCCCTACCGACGTCGAGCGCATCGCGCATCTGGCACGGCTCGAACTTTCGCCTGCCGAGCGCGACACGATGCTCGGCCAGCTCAACGGCTTCTTCTCCATCGTCGAGGCGATGCGCAGCGTCGACACGCGCGGTGTGGAGCCTCTGTACACCCCGCTGTCGGCGGTGCAGGCGGTCAGCTTGCGCCTGCGTGACGACGTCGTCACCGAGACCGTCGACCGCGCGCGCAACCAGCGCAGTGCGCCGGCCGTGGACGGCGGGCTGTTCCTCGTGCCGAAGGTGATCGAATGAAATTGCTGCAAGCTGTCGGTGAGGTCTCTGGGGCGTGCGCTCGCCGAGAGGGCTGGCGCCTGAACCTGTGGCCGGTTGGCGGCCTGGGGCCGGTCTCCAGGCACGCAGTGCGGAGGGTCGCGCGATGAGCCAGCCGCTGCACCAGCGCGGGGTGGCTGCGCTCGGCCGCGCCTTGGCCGCCGGCGAGTGCTCGAGCGTCGAGCTCACCCAGTCGCTCCTCGATCGCGTGGCCGGCCACGACCGCTTCGGCGCCTTTCTGTCCACTCACGCGGCCTCGGCCCTGGCGCAGGCACGGGCGGCCGATGCCCGCCGCGCGTGCGGCCAGGCCGGCCCGCTGACCGGTGTGCCGGTGGCGCACAAGGACATCTTCGTCACCGATTTCGACACCAGCGGCCTGCCGTCGACCGCCGGCTCGAAGATGCTCGAAGGCTACAGAAGCCCCTTCGACGCCACGGTCGTGGCGCGTCTGGGGCTCGGCGAGCCCGCGCGGCCTGGCGTCGAGGCCACGGGCGGCGCCGGCATGGTCACCCTGGGCAAGCTGAACTGTGACGAGTTCGCGATGGGCTCGGGCAACGAGAACTCGGCCTACACCCCGGCACGCAATCCCTGGGACGTCGCGCGCGTGCCCGGCGGCTCTTCCGGCGGCTCGGCCGCGGCGGTGGCCGCCGATCTCGTGCCGGCGGCCACCGGTACCGACACCGGGGGCTCGATCCGTCAGCCTGCGGCCTTCTGCGGCGTCACGGGCATCAAGCCGACCTACGGCGTGTGCTCGCGCTACGGCATGGTCGCCTTTGCCTCCAGCCTCGACCAGGCCGGCCCGCTCGCGCGCAGCGCCGAGGACTGCGCGTTGCTGCTGTCGGCCATGGGCGGCTTCGATCCGCGCGACGCCACCAGCGCACAACGCCCGCCGCAGGACTATCACGCCCAGATGCTTGCGCCGCGTCCGGGTGCGACTGCCGCGCGGCCGCTGCAGGGCCTGCGCATCGGGCTGCCGCAGGAATTCTTCCCCGCCGCGCTTGCCTCCGATGTGCACGGCGCGCTGCGCGCTGCGCTGGCCGAGGTCGAGAAACTGGGCGCCACGCTGGTCGATGTGCGGCTGCCGCGCACCGAGCTGTCGATCCCCGTCTACTACATCATCGCCCCGGCCGAGGCCAGTTCGAACCTGTCGCGCTTCGACGGTGTGAAGTTCGGCCACCGCGCCGCGCGCTATGACGACCTGCTCGACATGTACCGCAAGACCCGCGCCGAAGGCTTCGGCGCGGAGGTCAAGCGCCGCATCATGATCGGCACCTATGTGCTCAGCCACGGCTACTACGACGCCTACTACCTGCAGGCGCAGAAGCTGCGGCGCATGATCGCCGACGACTTCCAGGCCTGCTTCCAGGATTGCGACGTGATCGCCGGGCCGGTCGCGCCGACCGTGGCGTGGAAGCTCGGCGAGCAGGGCGACGACCCGGTCAAGGCCTACCTGGCCGACATCTTCACCCTGCCCGCCAGCCTGGCCGGTCTGCCGGGCATGAGCCTGCCGGCCGGTTTCGGCGAGGCCGGCCTGCCGGTAGGGTTGCAGCTCATCGGCAACTACTTCGCCGAAGGCACCTTGTTGCATGCCGCACATGCCTTCCAGCAGGCCACCGATTTCCACACGCGCCGCCCCGCCGGGGCATGAAAGCCTGAGCGCGGCCACCAGGATTCCCGGATGATCAGCCAAGCCCCCCTCGTGCGCGGCTTCGAGGTCGTGATCGGCCTCGAGACGCACGCGCAGCTGTCCACGCAGAGCAAGATCTTCAGCGGCGCGAGCACCCGCTTCGGCGCCGAGCCCAACACCCAGGCCTGCGCCGTCGACCTGGCGCTGCCGGGCACGCTGCCGGTGCTCAACCGCGGCGCGGTCGAGCGCGCCATCCGCTTCGGCCTGGCGGTGGGCGCCACGGTGGCGCCGCTGTCGATCTTCGCGCGCAAGAACTACTTCTACCCCGACCTGCCCAAGGGCTACCAGATCAGCCAGTACGAGATCCCGGTGGTCCAGGGCGGGAGCATCGAGTTCCTGCTCGACGGCCAGCCCCGGCGCGTGCGTCTGACCCGTGCCCACCTCGAGGAGGACGCGGGCAAGAGCCTGCACGAAGGCGTGGCCGCGAGCGACGCACTCGGCCACGGCCAGTCGGGCATCGACCTGAACCGCGCCGGCACGCCGCTGCTGGAGATCGTCTCCGAGCCCGACATGCGCTCCGCGGCCGAGGCGGTGGAGTACGCGCGCGCGCTGCACACGCTGGTGGTGTGGCTGGGCATCTGCGACGGCAACATGCAGGAAGGCAGCTTCCGCTGCGACGCCAACGTCTCGGTGCGCCGCCCCGGCGCGCCTTTCGGCACGCGGCGCGAGATCAAGAACCTGAACTCCTTCCGCTTCCTGCAGCAGGCCATCGACT
>JBMTXX010000379.1:0-3112 GCA_049453935.1 Rubrivivax sp. | reverse complement strand
AAGTACTCCGACCACATCTCGCTGCCCATCCTGATGAAGAAGGAGGAGTGGGACGACGAGGCGAAGAAGCAGGTCGTCAAGGACGAGTGGGAGACGGTGAACAAGGCCGCCGCGCTGTGGGCGCGCAGCAAGAGCGACGTCACCGACGCCGAGTACCAGGAGTTCTACAAGCAGATCTCCTACGACAGCGAGGCCCCGCTGGCCTACACCCACAACCGCGTCGAGGGCCGCACCGAGTACACGCAGTTGCTGTACGTGCCGGCCAAGGCGCCGTTCGACCTGTGGAACCGCGACAAGCGCGGCGGCGTGAAGCTGTACGTCAAGCGCGTGTTCATCATGGACGACGCCGAGGCGCTGATGCCGGTGTACCTGCGCTTCGTCAAGGGCGTGATCGACTCGGCCGACCTGCCGCTGAACGTCAGCCGCGAGCTGCTGCAGGAAAGCCGCGACGTCAAGGCCATCCGCGAGGGGTCGACCAAGCGCGTGCTGTCCATGCTCGAGGACGTGGCCGAGAACCAGAAGGACAAGTACGCCGAGTTCTGGAAGCAGTTCGGCGCGGTGCTCAAGGAAGGCGTGGGCGAGGACTTCGCCAACCAGGAGCGCCTGGCCAAGCTGCTGCGCTTTGCGTCGACGCAGGCCGGCACAGACGAACAGGCCGTCTCCTTCGCCGACTACGTGGGCCGCATGAAGGAGGGCCAGGAGGCCATCTACTACGTCACCGCCGAGACCCTGGCCGCGGCCAAGGGCAGCCCGCAGCTCGAGGTCTTCCGCAAGAAGGGCATCGAGGTGCTGCTGCTGACCGACCGGGTGGACGAGTGGATGCTCAGCCACCTGTACGAGTTCGACGGCAAGCCGCTGCAGAGCGTGGCCAAGGGCGCGGTCGACCTCGGCAAGCTGCAGGACGAGGCCGAGAAGAAGCAGGCCGAGGAAGCGGCCGAGGCCTTCAAGCCTGTGCTGGAGAGGCTGCAGGCCGCGCTGAAGGACCGCGCCAAGGACGTGCGTACCACCACCCGGCTGGTCGATTCACCGGCCTGTCTGGTGGTGGAGGACGGTGCGATGAGCGGGCACCTGGCGCGCATGCTCAAGCAGGCCGGCCAGGCCGCGCCCGAGTCCAAGCCCATCCTCGAGGTCAACCCCGGCCATGCGCTGGTGAAGAAGCTCGACGAGGCCGCCCGCTTCGACGACCTGGCGCAGCTGCTGTTCGATCAGGCCGTGCTGGCCGAGGGCGGGCAGCTCGACGACCCCGCGGCCCACGTGCAGCGCATGACGCGCTTGCTGACGGCCTGACTTCTCAGGAAGGCCGTTCGGCGCTTTGGGTGATGTGGGTGATGTGGGTGATGGCCTGCGCCAGGAGGCGAACGCCTTTTTCGATGGCGTCGATGCTCAGCCCCGCATAGCCCAGGACGAAGCCCGCACAACGTTCGTCGCGCAGCCGTGGCCCTTCGGCGTACAGGGGCGAGATCGGCCAGATCCCGACGCCCAGCGCACGGGCCTGCTGGATCACGGCATGCTCTGCATGGGTGGGCATCCCCTGGGCCCAGAGCACGACATGCAGTCCCGAGTCGGTGCCTTCGATGCGCGCTGCTGTGCCCAGGTGGGCCGCGAGGGCCGTGATGAGCGCGGCCCTGCGCCTTTCGTTTGCACGCCTGAGCCGTCGCAGATGCCTTTCGTAGGCGCCACTGCGAATCAGCTCGGCCAGCACCATCTGCTCCAGCATCGGCGGATGCCGATCGGCCAACTGCTTGGCGCGTCTTAGTGGCGTCACCAGGGCCGGGGGCAACACCAGGTAGCCCAGCCGCAACTGCGGCGACAGCGCCTTGGAGAAGGTGCCGATGTAGATCACGCTGTCGTGACGGTCCAGCGACTTCAGCGTGTCCACAGGCCGCAACCCGTAGCGAAACTCGCTGTCGTAGTCGTCCTCGATGACCCAGCTGGCGTGGTGGTGCGCCCAGGCCAGCAGCGACTGGCGGCGGCCGATCGACATCACTGCGCCCAGAGGGAACTGGTGCGACGGCGTCACATAGGCCAGCGCAGCGCGCGTTCCGGGCAGGGCTGATGTGACCAGCCCCTGGTCGTCCACCGGGGCGGCGATGATCTGCGCGCCGATGGATGCGAAGCAACTGCGCGCCATCAGGTAGCCCGGCTCCTCCATCACCACGCTCTGGCCGGGATCGATCAGCACCTTGGCGCAGAGCTCCAGCGCCTGTTGCGTGCCCTGCACGATCAGGATCTGATCGGCTGTGCATGACAGACCACGCGCCCTGAGCAGATAGCCCTGCAGTTCCCGACGCAGGTCGGCTTCCCCTTCGGCAGCCCCGTAGTAGAGGCAGTGCTGTCGCCGGGTCAGGGCCTGGTTGTAGAGCCGACGCCAGGCGAGCTTGGGGAAATCTTCGTCGGCAATGGCCCCGTAGAGGAAGTTGATGTGTCGAGGGTCGGCTTCGGGACGTTGCGGTATGGCGAGGTCTTGAATGCGGCGTCCGTAGTTCGACAACGCGGGCGTCGGGGTGGGCTGTTCGCCCGCAGGCGGCCGCCCCGCTGGCGCGCGGGCGCGGATGCCCGCCGACACCCGGGCTCGCGCGCCTGCGGCTGTCTCGATGTAGCCCTCGCAGGCGAGCTGTTCGTAGAGGGCGACCACCGTGCTGCGCGAGACGCCGAGATCACCCGCCAGCGTGCGCGTGGAGGGCAGTTTCTCGCCCGGGGGCAGGGCGCCGTTGCGGATCCTCTCGCGCATCAGTTCGTACAGGTGTCGACCGGTGGGTGGAGAGTCGCCTTTCAACTGGTATGCCTGTTTGTGGGAAAACTGGATCTTCCGACAAAACCAGTCAGTCGAGAAGATGGCGCCGTCCAAGCTTGGGAATACCCGTCCGCACGATGTACACCCCCGCGCATTTCGCGATGAAGAGCCCGCAGGCCCTGCACCGGGTCATTCGGGAGCACCCGCTCGGTGCCCTGGTGACGACGGGGCCCGACGGGCTGGACGCGAACCACATCCCGTTCGAATTCGACCCCGATCACGGGCCGCTCGGCCTGCTCACGGCGCACGTGGCGCGGGCCAACCCGGTGTGGCAGCAGTGCCAGGGTGGCGCCGACGTGCTGGTGATCTTTCGGGGCA
>JBMTXX010000378.1:0-3113 GCA_049453935.1 Rubrivivax sp. | reverse complement strand
GTCATCGGCGCTCCACCGCCAACGCGCAGGTCACCGGCGTCGCGCCCAGCGCCTCGGTCAGCACGGCCGGGGCGATGCCGACGAGGAAGCCGCGCCGTCCCCCGTTGATGTGGATGCGCGGCAGGCCCAGCACCGTGCGCTCGACGTAGACCGGCATGGCCTTGCGCAGCCCGAAGGGCGAGGTGCCGCCCACCAGGTAACCGCTGTGGCGCTGCGCGACCTCGGGCTTGCAGGGCTCCACCGACTTGGCGCCGATCTCGCGCGCCAGGTTCTTCGTGCTGACCTGGCAATCGCCGTGCATCAGCACGACCAGCGGCTGCGCGCGCTCGTCCTGCATCACCAGCGTCTTGACGACGGCGTGCTCGTCCACGCCGAGCTGGCGTGCCGACTCGGCCGTGCCGCCGTGTTCGACGTATTCATAGGGGTGTTCGGTGAACTCGACGCCCCGCGCGCGCAGCCACTGCGTCGCCGGGGTCTCGCTGATGTGACGGTCTTTCCGTGCCATGCCCTGCATCTTGCCATGGCCCCTCGGGGTGTCTGACAGCCGGCGGTGGTGGTGACGCTGACTTGGCACGCTATCTGCTAGACATGTTGGTATACCAGATCGCGCACCAAAACAAACCACATGCCCGCTCCATCCGACCCCTGCCCCAGCCCGCATCCCACGGTTGCGGGCCTGCTGGCGCGTGTCGCCGCCGGCGCCGACCCGCTGGCGCAAGCGCAGGCGCTGCGCGAGCGTGCGCTGGCCGACGCGCGCACCGAAGCGGGGCGCCCGGTCTGGATCCACCTGTGCGACGAAGGCGCCTGGCAGGCGCAGCTGGCCCTGCTGGCCACGCGGCTCGCGGCCGCGCCCACGCGGGCCGAGGCCCTGCGCCGCTTTCCCTTGCTGGGCGTGCCCTTCGCCGCCAAGGACAACATCGACATCGCCGGCGCGCCCACCACGGCCGCCTGCCCGGCCTTCGAGCGCACCGCCACGGTGCACGCCACCGTGGTGCGCCGCCTGCTGGACGCCGGCGCGCTGTGGCTGGGCAAGACCAATCTCGACCAGTTCGCCACGGGCCTGGTGGGCACGCGATCGCCTTACGGCCGCCCGGCCAGCGTGGCCGACGCGGCACGCGTCAGCGGCGGCTCCAGCTCGGGCTCGGCCGTGGCCGTGGCGCGCGGGCTCGTGGCCTTCTCATTGGGCACCGACACCGCGGGTTCCGGCCGTGTGCCGGCCGGCTTCAACGGCCTCGTGGGCCTGAAGCCCACGCCCGGGCGGGTGTCGACGGCCGGCGTGCTGCCGGCCTGCCGCACGCTGGACTGCGTGTCCATCTTCGCGCACGAGGTCGATGACGCGGCCCACGTGTTGTCGGTCGTCGAGGGCCCCGATGCCGCAGACCCCTACAGCCACCACGCCCCAGGCCCGGCCCGGCTGCCCGCGCGCCTGCGCCTGGGTGTGCCGGCGCGGCCGCGCTGGTTCGGCGACGCCGGCTACGCCGCCGCCTGGGCCGACGCGCTGGTGCGCGCCCGCGCGCTGGGCCACGAGGTGATCGAGATCGACTTCGGCCCGCTCGACGAAGTGGCCGCGCTGCTGTACGAAGGCCCCTGGGTGGCCGAGCGCCACACCGTGCTGCAGCCGCTGCTCGACAGCCAGCCGCAGGCCGTGGACGCCACCGTGCGGCGCGTGGTCGAGCGCGCCGTGGGCCGCAGCGCCACCGAGACCTTCCGCGCCCAGTACCGCCTGCGCGAGCTGCAGCGTGACACCGCCGCGCTGTGGCAGCAGGTCGATGCGCTGCTCGTGCCCACCGCGCCCGGCCACCCCACCTTCGCCGAGGTCGACGCCGACCCGGTGGGCGCCAATGCGGTGCTCGGCGCCTACACCAATTTCGTGAACCTGCTCGGCTGGTGCGCGATCGCGGTGCCGGCCGGCCGCACCGACCGCGGCCTGCCCTTCGGCGTCACCTTCATCGGCCGCGCCGGGCACGACGCGGCGCTGGCTGCGCCCGCCCGCGCCTGGACCGGCGCCGCACCTGCCGGCCCCTGGCTGCGCGCGCCGGCCACCGAGGCCGTGCTGCCGATCGCCGTCGTCGGCGCCCACCTGTCGGGCCTGCCGCTGAACGGCCAGCTCACCGAGCGCGGCGCGACGCTGCTGCGCGCCACGCGCACCGCGCCCTGCTACCGCCTGCACGAGCTGCCCGGGACCACGCCGCCCAAGCCCGGGCTGCAGCGCGTGGCCGCCGGCGGCGCCGCGGTCGAGGTCGAGGTCTGGGCGCTGCCGCAGGCGCAGGTCGGCTCCTTTCTTGCGCTGATCCCGGCGCCGCTGGGCCTGGGCACGGTCGAGCTGGAAGACGGCAGCCCCGTGCACGGCTTCCTGTGCGAAGCGCACGCGCTGGCCGGCGCGCGCGACATCACCGCCCATGGCGGCTGGCGCGCCTGGCTCGCGGCGCGGACCGGCGTCCCGGCGGCCCAGGCCGCCCAGGCCGCCCAGGCACCCGCCGCCATCGCAGGCACGGTCCCTGCGGTGCAGCCCTGACCGCCCCAGGAACCTTCGACCCAGCCCGCCCATGGACGCCGAACGCTACCTCGACCCCGCCGCCGAAGCCATCGGCCTGCCGGTCGCGCCCGAGCACCGCCCGGGCGTGGTGCGCTACCTGCAGCTCGCCGCCTCGATGGCCGCGCTGGTGACCGAATTCCCGCTGGGCCGCGACGACGAGGCGGCCAACGTCTTCCGGCCCGTCGGGCCTGAAGACCTGTCGGGTGCCGCATCATGAGCGCCGGCACCCTCACCACCCGCGCGGTGCGCCAGAGTCTGGACCGCATCGCCGCCACCGACGGCCGTGTCAACGCCTTCACCACGGTGCTGGCCGAGCGCGCGCTGACGCGGGCGGCCCGGCTCGACCGGGACCACGGCGCAGCCCCCGGTCCGTTGGCCGGCCTGACCTTTGCCGTGAAGAACCTGTTCGACGTGGCCGGCCTGCCCACGCTGGCGGGCTCGAAGATCGAGCGCGACGCGCCGCCGGCGCGCACCGATGCGGTGCTCGTGCAGCGGCTCGAGGCCGCCGGCGCGGTGCTGGTGGGCGCGCTGAACATGGACGAGTACGCCTACGGCTTCACGACCGAAAACTCGCACG
>JBMTXX010000377.1:0-3149 GCA_049453935.1 Rubrivivax sp. | reverse complement strand
CAGCTTGAGATCGCACCCGGCTGGGCCTCCAGCTCTGCACCCCGAACGACATGACCCCTGCCACCCCAGCCTGGTACCGGCAGCGCCCGATGTGGTTGATCGCCTGCCTGGTGTGCGTCTTGGCCGCACTGCCTTTCACCGCCTGGCACACCATGTCCCAGCGAGCGGCCGAGCGCGCAGAAGCGGATGCCCGGTCGCTCAGCCAGGTGGTCTCGGCTTTTCGTGATTACTACGCGAGCAGCGTGGCCGGGCGGATCTTGCAGGCCGGCGGTGCGCCTGTCACCCTGACCGAGCACTACCGCGACATGCCAGGCGGCGTGCCCATTCCGGCCACGCTGTCCATTGAACTGGGCGAAGCGTTGTCGCGCACCAATGCGGGCGGGATGCGCATGAGTTTCGTCTCCGATGCGCCCTTTGCTCGACGCAGCCGGCCGGCACTGGACGACTTCCAGGCCCAGGCGCTTCAGCGGTTTCGCACCGAGCCACAGGCGCAGGATTTCACACGCCTGGAAGTTCATGACCAGACCCGCCGCATGCGCCTGGCCATCCCCGTGCGGATGGGGCCCTCCTGCGTCGGCTGCCACAACGCCCACCCCGACTCCCCCGTGAAGACCTGGAAGGTGGGTGACGTGCGCGGCATCCAGGAGGTGTCGATGAACGTCGCTCCGCCGTTCAAGCTGGGTGACTTCGGCCCGGTCACGATGAGCGTGCTGGCCTTCATCATCCTGTCGGGTCTCTTGCTGCGGGAGTACCGACGCGGCAACCGCCAATTGGCCACGGCCAGCGCGCAGGCCGAGGCCGCCAAGGAGGAGCAGGCCGCCATCCTGGAGACCGCTGAGATCGGCATCGCCCTGCTGCGAGACCGGCAGGTGGTGGCCTGCAACGCCTCGTTCGACCGCATCTTCGGCGCCCCCCCGGGCGGCATGCTGGGGGTGGCCACCCGGGAGTGGTACGTGAGCGAGGAGGACTTCATCGCCGGCGGCAACGAGGTCTACGCGCAGCTGGCCCGGGGCGAGCGCAACTACCGCGAGCTCCAACTGCGCCGCCGCGACGGCAGCGCCTTTGATGCGCGCTTGAGCGGCGGCGCCATCGACCCCTCGGACATGCCCAAGGGCACCGTGTGGCTGGTCGAGGACATCACGCTGCGCAAGCAAGCCGAACGCGCCATGGTGCAGGCCAAGGAGCTGGCCGAGGAGGCGGCCAAGGCAAAAGGCGATTTCCTGGCGAACATGAGCCATGAGATCCGCACGCCCATGAACGCCATCATCGGCATGAGCCACCTGGCGCTGAAGACCGGCCTGGACGCCCGCCAGCGCGACTACATCGGCAAGATCCAGTCCTCAGGGCAGCATCTCCTGGGGCTCATCAACGACATCCTCGATTTCTCCAAGATCGATGCCGGCAAGCTCGACGTCGAGCACGTCGAGTTCCGGCTGGATCGGATGCTCGACAACGTCGCCAACCTGATCGGCGACAAGGCCAGCACCAAGGGCCTGGAGCTCATATTCGACGTCGCGCCCGAGCTGCCCGAGGTGCTTGTGGGCGACTCGCTGCGGCTGGGCCAAATCCTCATCAACTACGCCAACAACGCAGTGAAGTTCACCGAGCGCGGCGAGATCAACGTGGTGCTGCGCGTGCAGGAGCGCAACGACGACTCGGTGTTGATGTACGGCGCGGTCAAGGACACGGGCATCGGCCTCACGCCCGAGCAGATGGCCAAGCTGTTTCAGAGCTTCGCCCAGGCCGACAGCTCCACCACGCGAAAGTACGGCGGCACCGGGCTTGGGCTTTCCATCTCCAAGAAGCTCGCCGAGCTGATGGGGGGCACCGTTGGCGTAGAAAGCACTCCCGGGCAAGGCAGCACCTTCTGGTTCACCGCCCGCCTGGGTGTGGGCAAAGCAAGCACCCGGCGCGCGCCCTACCCCGACCTGCGCGGCCGCCCGGTGCTGGTGGTCGACGACAACGACACCGCAAGGGCCGTTCTCAAGGACCTGCTGACCAGCATGACCTTCGAAGTGGACGATGTGGCGGGTGGCGCAGCCGCCGTGGAAGCGGTGCGGGCCCGTGCCCTGGGGCCCAAGCCCTATGAGATCGTCTTCCTGGATTGGCAGATGCCCGGCATGGACGGGATCGAGACTGCGCAGGCACTGCGTGCGCTGGGGCTGACCAAAACGCCACGCCTGGCCATGGTCACCGCCTTCGGTCGCGAGGAGGTCCGTCGACAGGCCAGCGCCAACGGCATCGACCACCTTTTGGTCAAGCCAGTCAATGCGTCGCTGCTGTTCGACACCGCAATGGCCATGCTCGGGTTGGAGGGCGAAGCGGACGGGGCGAACCCGGTGACCGTCGACAGCCGCGATGCCACCCAGCTTGAGCGCATTCGTGGGGCCCGGCTGCTGCTGGTCGAGGACAACGATCTGAACCAGCAGGTGGCAAGCGAATTGCTGGCCGATGCTGGCTTTGCGGTGGAGATCGCCGAGAACGGTCAGATCGCCGTCGACAAGGTGTTGGCAGGCCTGCAGTCCGGGGGGGCACGCTTCGACCTGGCGCTGATGGACATGCAGATGCCGGTGATGGACGGCGTCACCGCCACGGTGACGATTCGCCGCCAAGTCTCCGCGGACGAGCTTCCCATCGTCGCCATGACTGCCAACGCCATGCAGCAGGATCGCGATCGCTGCATGCAGGCGGGCATGCAGGACGTGGTTACCAAGCCGATCGATCCCGACAATCTGTGGCGCGCGCTGTTGCAATGGGTCCGTCCGCGGCCCGGCTTGGGTGCGGACGCCATCGCCCATCTGGCCACGGACCATCCAGGGGCCGCGACGGCGACCACCATCGCATCGGACACTGCAGCGGTGGCCAGGGGCGGTCCCGCCACCGAAGCGCCAACGCTTCCGCAAGGCATCGACGGTCTGGACACCGCGCTGGGCCTCAAGCGGGTGCTTGGCAAGGTGCCGCGCTACGTCGCCATGCTCGAGAAGTACGTCGCCGGCCAGCGCAACGCCATCGCCGAGATACGGCAAGCCCTGGCTGCCGAAGACCGCGACACCGCCACCCGGCTCGCCCACACCACCAAGGGCGTGTCCGGCAACATCGGCGCCACGGTGGTTCAGGGCCTGGCGGAAGACCTGGAACAGGCGCTGAAG
>JBMTXX010000376.1:0-3168 GCA_049453935.1 Rubrivivax sp. | reverse complement strand
GACGTCCGATCCTTCATCGCTGCCGGGCTCGACTGCGTCGCGCTCGAGGTGGAAGGCGATGGCAGGCACTTCTTCGCCACCATTGTTTCGAGCGACTTCGAAGGCTTGACACGTGTGCGGCGACACCAGCGGGTGTACGCGGCTCTGGGCGATAGAATGCGGGAGCAGATTCACGCGCTGTCGATGAAAACCTTGACGCCTGGTGAATTTGCAGCGGCAGATCCTACGGCTGCATCGGACCAGCGCTGAATGCTGCGCAGCGTTGACGCACGCAGCCTCTATATTTCTTTCGGCTCTGCTCTTCCGGGGGGTCTGCGGCGCGCCGCTCCAACCCGCCCCGAGTCGCACCCACGCTCCCGCACATGGACCGTCTACACATCCGCGGCGGCCGCCCGCTCGGCGGCGAGGTTTCGATTTCCGGCGCGAAGAACGCAGCCCTGCCCGAGCTCTGCGCGGCGCTGCTCGTCAACGGGCCGGTGACGCTGCACAACGTCCCGCGCTTGCAGGATGTCCACACCACGCTGACGCTGCTGCGCCAGATGGGTGCGACGGCCGAGTGGGCTGACACGGCGTCTCCGGACCACAACGCCCGCGCGACTGCGCAGGACCCCACCCACACCCTGACCGTGGACGCCGGCCCGGTCAACAACCCGGTGGCGCCCTACGAGCTCGTCAAGACGATGCGCGCCTCCATCCTCGTGCTGGGTCCGCTGCTGGCCCGCTTCGGGGTGGCGATCGTCTCGCTGCCCGGCGGCTGCGCGATCGGCTCGCGTCCGGTGGACCAGCACATCAAGGGGCTGCAGGCCATGGGGGCGCAGATCACGGTCGAGCGCGGCAACATCATCGCCAAGACTTCACGGCTCAGGGGTGCCCGGATCACCACCGACATGGTCACGGTCACCGGCACCGAGAACCTGCTGATGGCCGCCACCCTGGCCGAAGGCGAGACCGTGCTGGAGAACGCCGCCCGCGAACCCGAGATCCCGGATCTGGCCGAACTGCTGATCTCGATGGGTGCGCGCATCGAGGGGCACGGCACGAGCCGTATCCGCATTCAGGGCGTCGACGGGCTGCGCCCACCATCCGCACCGCACCGCATCATCCCCGACCGGATCGAGACCGGCACCTTCCTGTGCGCCGTCGCGGCTGCAGGTGGGGACGTGGTGCTCAGACAGGCCTGCGCCCAACACCTCGACGCGGTGATCGACAAGTTGCGCGAAACCGGTGCGCAGATCGACAGCGCAGACGACTGGATCCGCATCCGGGCCAGCGCGCGGCCGCGGGCTGTGAGCTTCCGTACCAGCGAATACCCAGCCTTCCCGACCGACATGCAGGCACAGCTCATGGCCGTGAACTGCGTGGCCGACGGCGCCGCCAAGATCTCGGAGACCATCTTCGAGAACCGGTTCATGCACGTCGACGAGCTCAAGCGCCTGGGCGCCGACATCCAGATCGACGGCCACACGGCCGTGGTGCAAGGCGTGCCCCGCCTGTCGGGCGCGCGCGTGATGGCCACCGATCTGCGGGCCTCGGCCAGCCTGGTCATCGCCGGCCTGGTGGCCGACGGGCAGACCCAGATCGACCGTATCTATCACCTGGATCGGGGCTATGAGGCCATGGAAACCCGACTCCGACAGCTCGGCGCAGACATCGAGCGGGTGAGTTGAGTTCCGGAAAGATCGCATGCCCGCGCGGCGACGCGCCGGCCACCCTTGTTCACAGCCGTCCTGGAAATCCCGCCCGATGATCACCCTCGCCTTGTCCAAGGGCCGCATCTTCGAGGAGACGCTGCCGCTGCTGAGTGCCGCCGGCATCGAGGTGGCTGAAGACCCGCAGAAGAGCCGCAAGCTCATCCTGCCGACCTGCCGTGACGACCTGCAGGTCGTGCTCGTGCGCGCAACCGATGTGCCCACCTATGTGCAGCACGGCGGCGCCGACCTCGGCGTGGCCGGCCTGGACACGCTGCTCGAACACAGCGAGGACGGCCTGTACCGCCCGTTGGACCTGGGCATCGCGCGCTGCCGCATGAGCGTGGCCGTGCGCGCGGACTTCGACTACACGAACGCGGTGCGGCAAGGGTCGCGCATCCGCGTGGCGACCAAGTACACCCAGATCGCGCGGCAGCACTTCAGCGACAAGGGCGTGCACGTCGACCTGATCAAGCTCTATGGCTCGATGGAACTCGCCCCGCTCACCGGGCTGGCCGACGCCATCGTCGACCTGGTGTCCACGGGCAGCACGCTCAAGGCCAATCAACTGGTCGAGGTCGAACGCATCATGGACATCAGCTCGCGCCTGGTCGTCAACCAGGCCGCACTGAAGCTCAAACGTGCGCCGATGCGCGCGCTGATCGACGGGCTGGCACGGGCGGTGGCTGCGCGCGCCGCGAAGGGGGCTGGCGCATGAAGGCAGCGGATCGAATCCTGCAGCACGCCCCTGCAGGCGCCGAATGGAGGGCTGTGCGATGACGCATCCGGTGTCCATCCACCGCCTCGACACCGCCGACGCCGGCTTCGAGGCCGCCTTCCAGCGCGTGCTGCACTGGTCGGCCGAGACCGACGCCTCGATCGAGGCCCGCGTGGCGCAGATCATCGACGACGTGCGCGCCCGCGGCGACGCCGCCGTGCTCGAGTACACCGCGCGCTTCGACCGGCTGCAGGCCGGCTCGATGGCCGAGCTTGAGATCGGCCGCGACGAACTGGCGCGCGCACTCGACGCGCTCACGCCGGCCCAGCGCGACGCGTTGCAGCGCGCAGCAGCGCGCGTGCGCACCTACCACGAGCGCCAACTCGAGGCCTGCGGCCGAGGCTTCAGCTTCCGCGACGCCGACGGCACGCTGCTCGGCCAGAAGGTCACGCCGCTGGACCGCGTGGGCATCTACGTGCCCGGCGGCAAGGCGGCCTACCCCTCGAGCGTGCTGATGAACGCGATCCCGGCCCAGGTGGCTGGCGTCGGCGAGATCGTGATGGTCGTCCCGGCCCCGGGCGGCGAGCGCAACCCGCTGGTGCTGGCCGCGGCCCACATCGCCGGCGCGCACCGTGTCTTCACGATCGGCGGCGCGCAGGCCGTGGCCGCGCTGGCCTGGGGCACGGCCACGGTGCCGCGCGTGGACAAGATCACCGGCCCGGGCAACGCCTACGTGGCCAGCGCCAAGCGCCGCGTGTTCGG
>JBMTXX010000375.1:0-3171 GCA_049453935.1 Rubrivivax sp. | reverse complement strand
AGCACCTGCGCGGGCCTGCGACGCTGCGCAACCGGCGTCGCGCGGTGGGGGTGACCGGGGCGCTGTTCGCGCTGTTGCTGGCGTTGCTGGCGTGGTTGCCGCTACCGGATGCCATCCGCGCGCCCGGGGTGGTGGAGTCCACCGAGTCCACGCAGATCGTCACCGGTGTGGCCGGGCGCCTGGACAAGATCGAGGCCGAGCACGGCAGCCGCGTGGTCCCGGGGCAGGTACTGGTGCGGCTGCGCAACCCGGAGCTGGACTGGGAGATCGAGGCCGCGGCCGCGGCCGGGACCCCGGCCGAGGTGATGCGCACCCAGGCGCTGCAGGCCGCCCCGGCCGACGTGGCGGCGTGGAGCCGGCGCATCGACGCGGCGGCCGACCGGCTGCGCGACCTGCGCGCGCGGCGGGCCGAGCTCGAGGTGCGGGCCCGCCATGCGGGCATCTGGTCGGCGCAGGGGCTGCACGAGCGGCTGGGCAACTGGGTGCCGCGCGGACAGACGATCGGCGAACTGGTCAACCCGACGGGGCTGCGCTTTGCGGCGATGGTCTCGCAGGAGCAGGCCGACCGGCTGTTCCGGCGTGATCTGTCCGGCGCCGAGCTGCGCCTGGGCGGGCAGGCGGCGCAGGTGCTGGTGCCCGAGCGGCTGCTGCTGGTGCCCTACGAGCGCGACCGCCTGGTGTCGCCGGCGCTGGGCTGGCAGGGCGGTGGCTCGGTGCCGGTGCGCCCCGACGATCCGCAGGGCCTGACCACGGTGGACACCTACTACGAGCTGCAGGCGAGTTTTGCGGTGCCTGGCGCCGACGTGGTGGCGCTGCACGGCATGACGGGCTGGCTGCGGGTGCCGCTGCCCCCGGCCACGCTGTGGGAGCAGGCCGAGCGCGCGCTGCGCCAGCTGGTGCAGAAGCGCTACGCCTTGTGAACCCGACGCAGGCCCAGGCCACTGCGGCCGGTTTGACGCTCGCCGGCCCAGGCTGGACACCGCCCAAGGCGCGTTTGCTGGCCACCGGTGCGCGCTGGGGCGACTGGTGGCGCTGGGGCCGGCATGCGGCCGGCGCGTATCGGCGTGCGCTGCAGGCCGACGCCGAACAGGCCGATCAGCTGCGCCGCCAGGCGCAGGACTGGGACGACGCGAAGCTGGATGCCCGGCTGGCCGAACTGCGCCGCAGCGTGCGGCTGGGGCACCGCGACGCCGTGCAAGCGCGAGCAGTGCGCGTGCAGGCCGTGGCCTGCGTGGCGCTGGCCGCGCAGCGCACGACCGGTCAGTCGCCCTACACGGTGCAACTGCTGGCCGCGCTGGGCATGCACGAGGGCCTGCTGGTGCAGATGGCCGCCGGCGAGGGCAAGACGCTGGCCGTGGCGCTGGCCGGCGTGCTGCACGGCTGGCGGGGCCTGCCCTGCCACATCGTCACTGCCAACGATTACCTCGCGCAGCGCGACGCGCAGCTGATGGAGCCCATCTACCGGCGCTGCGGCGTGAGCGTGGCGGCGGTGGTGCACGGCCTGGACCCGCAGGCGCTGCGGCAGGCCTATGCCTGCGACGTGGTGTACGCCACCAGCAAGCAGTTGCTGGCCGACCACCTGTTCGACCAGATCTCGCTGGAGGGGGCCACCGACGCGGTGCGCCGCCGCGTGCGCGGGCTGGCCGAGGGGCCGGTGGCGGTGCGCTCGCGCGGGCTGCATGCGGCCATCGTCGACGAGGCCGACAGCGTGCTGATCGACGAGGCGAACACGCCGCTGATCATCTCGGCGCCGCAGCCGAACCCGCTGCTGGTATCAGCCGTGTTGGCCGCGCGGGACGTGGCCGAGGAACTGCAGGCCGGGCGCGACTACCGGGTGGACATGAAGTTCAGGGACATCGAGTTCACCGAGGAAGGGCAGGCGCGCGTGGAGGCCCTGACGCAGCGCCTGCCGCCGGTGTGGCATGCACCGGAGCGGCGCGACGATCTGGTGAAGCAGGCGCTGTCGGCGCGCGATCTGTACCTGCGCGACCGCCAGTACATCGTGCAGGACGGCAAGATCGAGATCCTGGACGAGAACACCGGCCGGGTGATGCCCGGACGCTCCTGGAGCTACGGGCTGCACCAGGCGATCGAGGCGCGCGAGGGCGTGCAGATCACGCACCCCTCGCGCACCATGGCGCGCATGAGCTTCCAGGAGTTCTTCCGCCATTACCACCGGCTGGGTGGTGCCAGCGGCACGCTGCAGGGCGTGCGGCAGGAGTTGTGGTGGACCTACGGGCTGCTGACGCTGGTCGTGCCCACGCGGCTGCCCAGCCGGCTGCAGGTGCCGGCGCCGCGTCACTTCGCCGACGCGCAGGCCAAGTGGGACGCGCTGGTGGCGCAGGTGCAGGCGCTGCATCGCCAGGGCCACCCGGTGCTGGTGGGCACGCGGCGGCTGTCCGACAGCGAGACGCTGCAGCAGCGGCTGGCCGAGCGGGGCCTGCACTGCGCGGTGCTGAACGCCAAGCAGCACGCGCACGAGGCGGCGGTGGTGGCGGCGGCAGGACAGCCGGGCTGCATCACGGTGGCCACGAACATGGCGGGCCGCGGCACGGACATCCACCTGCCGCCCGGCGTGGCCGAGCGAGGCGGCCTGCACGTGCTGATGCTGGAGCCGCACGAGTCGGTGCGCGTGGACTGGCAGCTGTACGGGCGCGCTGGACGCCAGGGGCAGCCCGGGCATGCGCAGGCCTACGCGGCGCTGGACGACGACCTGCTGGCCCGGCACCTGCCGTTCTGGCTGGCCCCGCTGCGCGCGCTGATGGCGCGGAGCCCGGCCTGGCGCGGCGCGCTGATGGCCCCGCTGATCGGCTGGTGCCAGCGCCGCGCGCAGGCCCGCGCCTTCCTGCAGCGGCGCTACCTGCAGCAGCGCGAGCGCGAACTGCGCAAGCAGCTGTCGTTCTCGGCCAAGGGGGTGGGGTGAGCGTGAGCAGCGTATCCTTGGCGCGCCTGCCGGCGAAGGGGTCTGCGTGGGTCACCCCGGCGACGGTCCCACCCGGGTTCCGATCTGCGTCGGCCCCGTTGTCGGCGTGTGGCAGACCCTCGGCGCTTGGGCAGCCTGTCCCGCACTGATCCACTGCCCATTCATCGCCGATCCAACCTTGATCAAAACCCGTTCCAACGCTGACCGAAGCTCACCGATGCCGCTGTTACGACCGTCTTGCCTGCGCC
>JBMTXX010000374.1:0-3176 GCA_049453935.1 Rubrivivax sp. | reverse complement strand
CCAGCGGCCCCTTGCTGCGCATCGGTGACGACCGCCACGTCGACGGCCTGCGGCGTCTGACCCGCGCGGTGCACGACGCCAGCGAAGGCCACACGCGCGTGCTGGTGCAGTTGATCGACTTCCTGCGCATCCGGCGCCGGCCCGAGCCACGCACCTTCTTCGAGCGGCACCTGACGCTCACCCCGGACCTGATCGCGCGCGCCGGCTTGCAGGGGCTGGACGAGGCCGCGGCGCGCCGCGCGCTGCACGATCTGGGGCCCGAGGGCTGGTCACGGGTGCTGCCGCCGCGGGAGTGGCAGAGCTTGTCCTTCGGCGCGCGCGAATCCGTCAACGACCTGCACCTGCCGCACATCCGGGCGCTGCCGCGCGAGCTGCCCGAGCTGTTCGCGCAGGCGGCGCGGCGCGCACGTGAGGCCGGCTTCGACGGGGCCGAGCTGCACTACGCGCATGCCTACACGATGGCCTCCTTCCTGTCGGCCACCAACCGGCGCGACGACGGCTACGGCGGCCCGCGCCAGGCGCGCGTGAAGCTCCCGCTGGAGGTGTATGCCGCCGTGCGCGCCGAGGTGGGCCGCGATTGGGCCGTGGGCTGCCGCTTCCTGGCCGACGAGTGCATCGACGGCGGCAGCGACGTCGACGATGCCGTGTGGTTCGGCCTGCAGTTCGCCCGCGCCGGCATGGACTTCCTGTCCACCAGCCGCGGGGGCAAGTTCGACGACGCGAAGCAACCCGGCATCGGTCAGGCCGCCTATCCCTACACCGGCCGCAGCGGCTACGAATGCATGCCGGCCTACCTGTCGGATGCACGGGGCCCCTTCGGTCGCAACCGCGAGGCCACCGCGCAGATCCGCCGCGCCCTGCGCGAGGCCGGTCTGGCCACGCCCGTGGTCTGCACCGGCGGTGTGCACAACTTCGAGACCGCCGAGGCCCTGCTGGCCGCGGGCGACTGCGACATCGTCGGCACCGCGCGTCAGGCGCTGGCCGACCCGGACTGGGCGCTGAAGACCTGGCTCGGGCGCGGCCACGAGGTGCGGCTGTGCGAGTACACCAACTACTGTGAGGGTCTGGACCAGAAGCACAAGCAGGTGACCTGCCAGCTCTGGGACCGGCTGGCGCTGGACGAGCCCGGGGTTCGGCTGTCGCACGACGGTCGGCGGCGGCTGGTGGCGCCGGCATGGCAATCGCAGGACACCGCCTGCGCAGGCAATGGCCCTGCATCCGCCAACGGCGAGGCCTGATTGCTAGCATCGGCCGACGATGGGCACCGGAGGGTGCCCGGCACGCCGACGCTGACCCGCCCCCTCACCGAGTGAAGACCCATGACCGCGACCACCGCCCTGGACTTTCCTTTGCAGACCCTTGAAGGCCAGCCCGTCGACACGACCGCCTGGCGCGGGCGCGTGCTGCTGATCGTCAACACGGCCAGCGCCTGCGGGTACACGCCGCAGTTCGAGGGGCTGGAGGCGCTGTGGAAGCGCTACCGTGACGCAGGGCTGACCGTCATCGGTTTTCCGTGCAACCAGTTCGGCCGCCAGGACCCGGGCAGCGCGCAGGAGATCGCGGCCTTCTGCCAGACGCGCTACGGTGTGGGTTTCCCGATGATGGCCAAGACCGACGTCAACGGGGCTGCCGCCCACCCCTTGTGGACCTGGCTGAAGGCACGGCCCGACGGGGCGCCCGGCCCGGACATCGCCTGGAACTTCACCAAATTCCTGGTCGGCCGCGACGGGCATGTGCTGGAGCGCCTGGAGCCTGCCGTGCGCCCGGCCGACATCGCCCCACGCATCGAGCGCGCGCTGGCCACGGGCAACGCCCAGGCCTGATCCGCCCCGACTCGCCATTGAGCGCGCATTGACCGCTGATTGATGGCGCATCGACCCGGCCCGCCCGCGGGTCGGCAACCGGTCGGTGCGCCACCGCGGCCCGTTGCAGGCGACTTGCGGTGATGCGGCCTGGCCTTTTCTGCGCCGATTCGTTCCGCGCGCGGTCAGGCGGCTTCCGTCGCGCCGGGGCCTGCTGCAACAATCAGGCATTCGGGGCTGCACCGCGGGCCCGCCGGCGACCTGCGCACCTTGTCCCCCACCCAGACCCGTCCTCTTTTCGGCATCGTGCTGATGTTGCTGGCCGGCGCGTGCTTCACCGTGCTGGACGCGACGGCCAAGTACCTGGTGGCCACCGTGCCGGTGCTGATGGTGCTGTGGGTGCGCTACGTGATGCAGGCCGTGCTGTCCAGCGCCCTGATGGCCGCGGCCGGCCAGCACACCATCGTGCGCACGCGCCACCCCTGGCTGCAGGCGTTTCGCGGGCTGCTGCTGCTGGCCAGTTCGCTGATGGCCGTCTTCTCGCTGAAGTACATGCCGCTGGCCGAGTTCACGGCGGTGGTCATGATCACGCCGGTGGTGGTGTCGCTGTTCTCGGTGTTCGTCTTCGGCGAGCGGCTCGGCCCGGTCGGTTGGGGGCTGCTGGTCGCAAGCTTTGCCGGCACGCTGCTGATCGTCAAGCCCGCCGGCTCGTTCTACGGCTGGGCGGCGCTGTTTCCTTTTGCCTGCACGGTGCTGGCGGCGATGTACCAGCTTGTCAGCGCCCGTCTCGGGCGGACCGACCCGCCGACGACGACCCACCTGCTGTCGGTGTGGATCGCAGCGGGCGTGGCCACGCTCGGCGCGCCGGTGGCCTGGTCACCGGTCAGCGACCCGGCGGTCTGGGCCTGGATGTGCCTGATGGGCCTGATGGGCGCATTGGGGCACCTGCTGCTGGCCCATGCCTACCGGCATGCCAGCGCGTTGATGCTTGCGCCCTTCCATTACGCAACGCTGATCTGGGCCGTGCTGGTAGGCTGGCTGGTCTTCGACCATACGTCGGACCCCTGGGCTTGGGCTGGGATCGGGCTGATCGTGTCCTGTGGGCTGCTCAAGACGCGCCTTCAGGCGCAGGCCTTGCGGCGGGCGATGTCGCCGGCAGCGCCCGCACCCCCGTCCGTGACCCCGCCCCCCGCGACGCCAGCCGCCCAGACGCCGGCCGTGGCGGCCCGACCGGACGGTGCGGCGGTGACCACCCCCATCGCCACCACGCAAGGAGGACGCCGATGAACCTGACATCCCCGCAGCCCGCCGCGTGGCAGGGCTGCCGCAACCCGATCGCAGCGCCGGCGCGTGCGCCTTATGGCGCCGCGCTGG
>JBMTXX010000373.1:0-3182 GCA_049453935.1 Rubrivivax sp. | reverse complement strand
CGAAGGGGCTGGCCCGGCGGGCCGCTCGAGGTGGGCAAGCATCGTCGTCGGATTCAGGCTGATGGCGAGACCCCAATCATGCATGTCCAGCGCCGAAGTTCTACGGGCTCGGACACGTCGACGAAACGGCCAGCGCCTCCCCTATCCGGTACGCATGCTCGGTCAGCCGTTCGAGGTGATCACGCACCACGCTTGCCTCATCCACGACATCGGACAGCCAGACGCAGCTCAGGCACCCCGCGACCGTCCCCCGACTGCGGACGGGCACAGCGATGGCCGAGAAGCGCGCGGCGGTGTTGGCATCGGGCCCGATGTGCGTCGGGTCGCGCCTGCCGTAGCCCAAGCGCGCGACGTCGTCGAGGATGGCCTGCACCCGCGCCGGCGAGCGGGCGCCCGGGTGCCGCTGCTCGCGCAATCCCTCGAGGATCTGCGCCCTTTCCTCCGCGGGACAACTCCCGAGGTACGCGCGCCCCAGCGCGGACTCCAGCATGTCGGGTCGGAAGCCGACGACGGCACGGTTGACCGCGATGGCGCACAGCGGCCGGTTGCTCTCCAGCACACGCATGCGCCACCCGTCGCGCACGGCGATGTCCGAAGGCCAGGGCAGGCGCTGGTGCAAGGCCATCAGGCTCGGCACCGCTGCCTGGCTCCAGCGCGAGTCAGGCAACACCTCCGAGGATGCAGCACGGCTGGGCAACGCGAGATAGCGCCCGTCGGCCAGACGCCGTTGCGCCCTGCCGGCATCTTCCAGGGTCCCCAGGATGCGCAGCAGCGAAGCCTTCGGGATGCCTGACAGGCGGTGCAGATCCTCGAGCGACACCACCCCGTGCGCCAGGAGCAGGTCCTCGACCTCCAGGCCGCGCCGCAAGGCCTCGATGGTCTTCACCCGTGGCCGCAAGGACCGCACCGAGACAGGAGCGTGCGCTTGTGCGGCAGGCGATGGAGGTTTCACCAGGGGAAACATGCGCTGGATGGAAGCAGGCCCTGATCCTAGGATCTCCCGGCACGGTCATCAAGGTCCGATGGCTGCCCGGAGGTCCGGGCGGGTCGCGCCGAAGGGGAATCGAACGGTGGAAGGCATCCAGATACGCATGCTGGGCACGGGCGCGGCACTTGCCGATCCCGACCGAGGGCACTCGTCCATCCTGGTGACGGTGGACGGCGAGCACTTCCTTCTGGACATCGGCCACGGCGCGACGCGTCAGATGGTGCGCTGCCATGTCAACCCGGCCGAGGTCAGCCGGGTCTTCATCAGCCACCTTCATTTCGATCACATGGAGGACGCGGCCTACTTCCTGATCGCCTCCTGGATGGCCAACCGGAGCGTCAAGCCGGAGATCTACGGGCCGCCGGGAACCGTCCATTTCATCGACAGCCTGCTGGAGAACGGCGCGTTCAAGCTCGACATCCAGGCCCGGGCGCAGTACCCGCAGCGCGCGCGGACGATGGAGATGATCCGGCCCCGGGTCGTGGAGTTCGGCCCTGGAGTGATCTACGACGACGGCAAGGTCCGGATCGAGGCCGACTACGTCGATCACATCGAGGCCGAGCTGCTGCACTGCTTCGGCTTCAGACTGCAGGCCAAAGGCCGCACGATCGTCTTCTCCGGGGACACCCGTCCGTGCGACACGATGCGGCGTTTCGCGCAGGGCTGTGACCTGCTGATCCACGAATGCACCTTCCCTCAGGAGGCTCTGGATTTCAGGCGCCGCACAGGGATCGGCACGTCGGCCCACACCAGCCCGCTCGAGCTCGGACAACTCGCTGCCGAGGCCGGTGTCAAGTCACTGGTGGCCACCCACTTCGGGCACTTCGACACGACCAGCCCGGTGCTCAAGAGCTACCTGCAGCACCACATGCCCATCGAGATGGTGGGGCCGTCCTTCATGGACAGCGTCGTGAGGGACATCCGCCGCCACTACGACGGCCCTTTGCGCATCGCCCACGACGGCATGCGCATCGACCTCTGAAGTCGACCTCTGAAGACCACCGCCAACCCGAGGAGTCCAACGCCATGTCGAAGCACCACAGAACGCTGAAGCACGTCACCCATTCCTGCGAAGCAGGGGATGTCGGGGCGAGGCCCGACGCGCCGAACCGCCGCCGCCTGCTGGGAATGGCCGCAGCCACGATCGGTGTCGTGGCACTGCCGGCCCGCGCGCAGTGGCCCGACCGCCCGATCAAACTGGTCGTGCCGTTCAATGCCGGGGCCATGGGTGACAACCTGGCGCGGCTGATTACCGACGAGTTGCAGGCGCGCTTGGGTCAGCCGGTGGTCGTGGAGAACCGCGGCGGCGCCGGCGGCAACATCGGTGCCGGCGCCGTTGCACGCTCGGCAGCCGACGGCCTGACCTTCCTGGTCGCCGCCACCAATGTCGTCGTCATCAACCAGTTCCTCTACAAGGACATGGGGTTCGACCCGTTGAAGGTCTTCGATCCGGTGACCTTCCTGGTCGACGTGCCGTCTGTCGTGTTCAGCACCGCGAGGATTCCACCCACCAGCTTTCGCGAACTCGTGGCCCACGCCAAGGCCAACGTCGGCAAGCTGAACTACGGGTCTCCAGGCGCAGGCACGACGCCGCATCTGGCGGCTGAATTGATCAACCGCACCCACGGTCTGGGCATGACACACGTCCCGTTCAGGGGTGCAGGCCCCGCCATCGCGAGCCTGCTGGCCGGCGAAACGCACATGTACCTCGGCGGCGCCGGCCTGGGCGCCCAACACGTGAAAGCGGGCACGCTGCGCGCGCTGGCCGTCTCGGGCGAGACCCGGCTGAAGGCCTACCCAGAGATCCCGACCTTCGCCGAGGCAGGGCTGGGCGACGCCAATTCGAGCAACTGGTGGGGCATCGTGGCGCCGGCCGGCACCCCAGCTGATATCCGGGAACGCTTCGCCGTGGCTGTCGACCAATCCATGAAAACACCGAAGGTGGCAGCTGTGCTGGACCGCCTGGGCGTGACGGCTCAGACGACAGGGCCTCAGGCCATGGGTCAGGCGCTACCGGCACAAGCACGCATGTGGGCACAGTTCGTGAGCGAGGCGAACCTGACCCTGCAATGAGGCGGCCGGACAAGGACCGGACCGCCGTCAGAGCACTGCCGCAGCCCTTGCCCTGAGAGTCCACGCCACAGGCACGCCGCCACCCGCTCACCCCATTCTCGAGGCGCGGTTGCCCATGCGC
>JBMTXX010000372.1:0-3184 GCA_049453935.1 Rubrivivax sp. | reverse complement strand
CAGGTTCAGCTCCATCGCCTGCCCGCGGCCCCTTCAGGCCGGCTCAGGCGTCGTCGCGCCTGAGAGCACCTGTCCACGCCCGAAACTGCCGCCGGCCGGCACGCTGCCACCCGGGGTGAGGCGCACGGCGCAGTACTTGAACTCCGGGATCTTGGCCACCGGGTCCAGCGCCGGGTTGGTGAGCCGGTTGATGGCCGCCTCGGCCCAGCAGAAGGCGACGAAGACCGCACCCTCGGGGGTGCCCTCGTCGGCACGGGCGTACAGGCTGACCTGGCCGCGACGCGAAGACACCGTCAACAGGTCACCCGGGCGGATGCCCAGGCGCTCGAGTTGCAGCGGGTGGATGAGCGCCACCGGGTCGGGCTCGATCGCGTCCAGCACCGCGCTGCGCCGCGTCATGCTGCCGGTGTGCCAGTGCTCGAGCTGGCGACCGGTGATCAGCACCATCGGGTACTCGGCATCGGGCCGCTCGGCCGCCGGCACGATGTCGGCCGGCACGAAGCGCGCGCGACCGCCCGGCCGGGGGAAGTGGTCGGTGAAGACGACCGGCTCGCCCGGGTCACCTTCCTGCTCGCACGGGTAGGTGACGGCGCCGTCGCGCTGCAGCCGATCCCAGGTGATCCCGGCGATGCTGGGCATCATGCGGCGCATCTCGTCGAAGACGCGCGCCACGGCCGTGGTGCAGTCGGTCGGCGTCGCCCCGTAGCCGTGCCAGTCCAGGCCGAGCTCGGCCGCCATTGCCGTCAGGATCCACAGGTCCTGGCGCGCCTGCCCCGGCAGGCTCAGTGCCTGCCGGCCCAGTTGCACGATGCGGTCGGTGTTGGTGAAGGTGCCGGTCTTCTCGGCGAAGGCCGACGCCGGCAGCACCACGTCGGCCAGGCAGGCGGTCTCGGTCAGGAACAGATCCTGGACGACCAGCATGTCCAGCCGCGACAGGGCCTCGCGCGCATGGTTGGCGTCCGGGTCGCTCATCGCCGGGTTCTCGCCCATGACGTACATGCCGTGCAGGCGGCCGTCGAGGATGGCGTTCATCACCTCGACCACGGTCAGCCCGGGCGTATGGTCGAGCCGCTGCTCGGACACGCCCCAGACTTCAGCCGCCAGGGCGCGCGCCGGCGCGTGGTCGACCCGGTGGTAGTCGGGGTACATCATCGGGATCAGGCCGGCGTCGGATGCGCCCTGCACGTTGTTCTGACCACGCAGCGGGTGCAGCCCAGTGCCGGGGCGGCCGATCTGCCCGGTCATCAGCGCCAGCGCGATCAGGCAGCGCGCGTTGTCGGTGCCGTGCACGTGCTGGCTGACGCCCATGCCCCACAAGATCATCGACGCGCGGCTGGTCGCGTACAGCCGGGCCACCTCGCGGATCGTGTCGGCATCGATGCCGCACAGCGGCGCCATCGCTTCCGGGCTGTAGCCGCGCACGTTGTCTCGCAGCGCCTCGAAGCCCTCGGTGCGGGCGTCGACGAAGGCCTGATCGACCAGGCCCTCCTCGACGATGACGTGCATCATTGCGTTCAGCAGCGCGACGTCGGTGTCGGGCTTGAACTGCAGCACGTGGCTGGCGTGGCGCGCCAGTTCGCTGCGCCGCGGGTCCATCACGACGAGCTTCGTGCCGCCGCGCACCGCGTTCTTGATCCAGGTGGCCGCCACCGGGTGGTTGACCACCGGATTCGCGCCGATGACGATGACGCACTCGGCCTTGGCGACGTCCATCACCGGGTTGCTGACAGCACCCGAACCGATGCCCTCGAGCAGCGCAGCCACGCTGGAGGCGTGACACAACCGGGTGCAGTGGTCGACGTTGTTGCTGCCGAAGCCCAGGCGCACCAGCTTCTGGAACAGGTAGGCCTCTTCGTTGCTGCCCTTGGCCGAGCCGAAGCCGGCCAGCGCCCTGGGCCCGCGCTCGTCGCGGATGCGGCGCAGCGCACCGCCCGACACGGCGAGCGCCTCCTCCCAGGTGGCTTCCCGGAACCACGAACGCGCGACGGCCGGGTCGAGCGCCAGTGCCGGGTCCTTGGGCGCGCCGGGAAGCCGGATCAAGGGCGCGGTCAGGCGCTGCGGATGGCGCGCGTAGTCGAAGCCGTACCGGCCCTTGACGCACAGACGCCCTTGGTTGGCCGGGCCATTGCGGCCCTCGACGTAGACGATGCGGTCGCTCGGGGTGGACACGCTTGTCGACTCGGTCGCCACATCGTCGGCCACGTGGTAGGTCAACTGACAACCCACGCCGCAATAGGGGCAGACGCTGTCGACGCTGCGCGTGACCGGCTGCAGCGCGGCCTCGCGCGCCGGGGCCAGCGCACCGGTCGGGCAGGCCTGCACGCATTCGCCGCAGGCCACGCAGGTGGACGCACCCATCGGGTCGTCCATGTCGAAGACGATCCGGGCGTGCGGGCCGCGCAGCGCCAGGCCGATGACGTCGTTGGCCTGCTCGTCACGGCAGGCGCGCAGGCAGCGTGTGCACTGGATGCAGGCGTCCAGGTTCACCGCGATCGCAGGGTGGGACAGGTCGGCTGCGGGCATCTGGTCTGCGGTCCGCGCCGGGAAGCGCGGCAGGCCCACGCCCAGTTTCTCGGACCAGTGGTCGACCTCGTTGTCGCGGGTGTGGCGCGCCTCGGGCAGGTCGGATTGCAGCAACTCCAGCACCAGGCGTTGCGACGTGCGGGCACGCTCGCTCGTCGTCGAAACCTTCAAGCCCTCGGCAGCGCGACGGCAGCAAGAGGCGGCCAGCGTGCGCTCACCGGCGACCTCGACCACACAGGCGCGGCAGTTCCCTGCGGGCGCCAGGCCCGGCGTCCAGCACAGGTGCGGCACCTCGATGCCCTCGCGCCGCGCGACCTCGATCAGCGTCTCGTCGGTCCGCGCACGCACGGCGCGGCCGTCGATCTCGAGTGCGACCTCCGGCGCCTGCAGCAGCGCGCGCTCGACACGTGTGGTGGCATTCATCTCGGTTCTCCTCCTCGTCTGCTCGTCGTGGCAGGCGCTTCGGCGGCCCGACTTGGCCTCAGCCAGCCGCCCCGGTGCGGTCCGACGTCAGCTCTGTTCAGCGGCAGTTCATTCAGTCCAATTCATGCGCGAAGTACTTCAGCACGCACTCGAAGGCGTTCGGTGCCGCTTGCCCCAGCCCGCAGATCGAGGCGTCGCGCATCACCTGCGCCAACTCTGTCAGCAGCGGCGCGTCCCA
>JBMTXX010000371.1:0-3186 GCA_049453935.1 Rubrivivax sp. | reverse complement strand
CCCTCGAGCGCCGGATAGTCGGTGTAACCCTTCGCGTCGGCGGTGTAGAAGGTGGCCATGTCAGGCGCATTCAGCGCCGCTCCGGTCTGCATGCGGCGCACCAGGTCGGGGTTGGCCAGGAAGGGGCGGCCGAAGCCGATCAGGTCGGCGTCGCCCACCTGCAGCGCCGCCTCGGCGCTGGCCGCGTCGAAGCCGCCGGCCAGGATGAAGGGTCCGTCGAACAGCGTCCGCAGGCGCCGCTTCAGGGCGGCCGGCACCGCGGGCGCGCCCAGGGCCGAGTGGTCGAGCAGGTGCACGTAGAACAGGCCCAGCGCCGACAACTGCGTCACCAGGGCCTCGTACTGCGCGTCGACCTCGGGATAGGTGCCCGTGGCATTGAAGGCGCCGTGGGGCGACAACCGGATGCCCACGCGCCCGGCGCCAATGGCCCCGGCACAGGCCTGCACCACCTCGAGCGCGAAGCGGTTGCGGGCTTCGATGCTGCCGCCCCAGCCGTCGCGGCGCTGGTTGACGTTGGATCGGTTCTCCCTCGAGGGCCCGGCGGCCTCGGCGGGGCCTATGGTAGGGCCTGGAGAGCCTTGCGGTTGCCCGGAAGCGGCAAAGCGGGTACCGATCACCGGGCGCTGCGTGACCGCACCCGCCTGGCAGCCGTCAGCGATCTGCCGTGCGTTCCTTCAGGCGTTCGCGTACCAGTCTGATGTGCGCACGAAGATCGTAAAGCTCTGCGGTGAAGGCCAAGGGCACACCGATGCGTTCGATCTTCGCGTCCAGCCGCTCCAGCCACTCCTCGAGCATCTGCAGGTCGGCGTCTGGCTGCTCGAGTTCGAATTCGAGCCGTCTGAGGTCGGCATACCACCGGTAGATGCGTGATCGCAGCCGCATCGTCACCAGCGGCGGCACGATGCGCGACAAAGGCACCAGCGCCGCCGCCAGCGGCAGCAGGACGATCCACATGCGGTCGATGAAGGTGGCCAGCCAGAAGGGCAGGTGGCGCTGCAGCCAGGGGGGGCCGTCACGGTAGAAGCGTGCGGCCTCATCGGACAACGGAATTTCGTCGATGTCGGCACGCGGGTACTCCGCGCTGCGGTTGAACCATCCCGGATCCGCGTGCACAGCCTGAGCGGTCTGCAACAGCATCTGCATCAGGGCAGGGTGCAGATCGGCCCTCACGACCAGCGACGCCGTCGCCGCGACCATCCGCAGGTCGCGCGCGGGCAGGTCTTCAGCCGGCTTGATCACACCGCGTGGCAGGACCAGCGGACGCAGGAAGTCCAGCCGCCGCGCCGCCGCGTCGGCCTGACCGAAATCGAAGACGGCCACCTCCGGGGTGGCCAGCAGGTACTGCACCAGAGGCGCATCGGCGGCCGACACCAGCGCCAGCGCGTCGACCTGCCCCTGCACCAGCGCGACCACACGTTGTACCGCCACGGCCTCCCGCGCCACCAGCCGGGCGTCGCTCAAGCCCTGGTCCGCAGCCAGACGCCGCATCAGTGGCGCCGAGCCACCGCCCGCCGGCCCGATGTCGATCCGCCAGGGCGCCAGTTGCGCCAGCCGATCGGGCAACCCGCCACGGGCCAGCCCGAGCTTCGGCAAGCTCGCACGGCGGTAGAACAGCCACAGCGGCTCGACCGCGACGCTGCCCAGTGACACCAGACGCTCACGCGCATCGCCGGGCAGCGGAACGCCGCCCTGAACGAAAGCCGCATCGATGCCGGAGCTGGGATCGAGCAGGAGTGCGAGGTTGTCGGTCGCCCCGGCAGTGGGCCGCAGCGCGACCTGCATCCGGCGCGCGGACAAGGCGGTCAGGTAGCGCTGTCCGAAGACCTCGTATGCGCTCTGCTCGGGGCCTGTAGCGATGACGAGATGACGATCCGACGGGATGGGCTCGAGCAGCCGCCACGCGCCCCACAGCGACAGCGCGAGCACCGCGATGAGCACCGACAGCATCGCCAGCGCGGGCACCCCGGCGCTGCGCAAGGCAGAAGGCGTCAGCGGCACGGCGGGCAGGGGCAGGGCGCGACGGCGTGGACGCTCAGGGCTGCCTGCCGAAGCGGTCGGAGGGTCACCGCGGCGCATCATGGCCTTGGGGTTTTCGGTGACGACGCATCGGTCGCCGGTACGGACGCCGGAGGCACATCAGGCATCCAACGGCGTGCGGCCTCGCGCAGGCGCTGCTCGATCAGGCGCTGCCGTATCGGGTCGGTGCCGCCGCAGGCCCATTGGCAGACCCGATCGGTCGGTGATTCGAAGTCGCAGTGTGAAGCCCCGGCGATGATCTCGTCCGACTCGAGACCTGACAGTGCGCCGGCCCACGGTGCAGCCACGGACTGCGCGTTGCAACTCGACGGCGGCGCACGCAGCAACAGCGTCGGCACACGGACCTGCGGTGCGGCCTCAAGCCCGAGCGCGCCACCGCGATCCCGGTTCAGACGGTCGAAGGGGTCCAGACCGACATAGCCCGCCACTCCCTCCGTGTGCGCGGCCAGCAGGCTCGACAGCCCACCCGCAGAAAAGCCGATCAGGATCACGCGGTCCACGGGTGCCCCGAAGGTCCCGGTACGTCGCAGGCGGCCGACGAGATCGCCCAGGGCGAGCGCGTTGCGCTCGAAATCGAAGGTGTAGGGCAGATCGACCGTCAGCGCGAGCACACCGTCGGTGGCCAGCGCCTGGGCATGTCCGGCCAGGGTGGTGCGAGAGCGGGTGAACCCGTGCGACAACACGGCCGCGCCACGGACCTGGCCCGCAGGCGCATGCACATCCACGGTGACGGTCCGGCCCTCGGGCGCGAGCTGCAATGTCAGGGTGCGCGTCGGCGGCGGCGACGGTGCAGCACACCCCTGGAGCGCCAGCACGGCTGCAAGCCCCAGCGCAAGCCGCAGCAGACCGCGCAGGGCAGCCGGCCAGCTTGGTCCCATCGCGTCGTCAGATATGCGGCTGGTCCGCTGGCCGCGTGCCACGCCGTTGGCGAAGGCGCCCGCGCAGGACGCGCGCGTCCATGTCGTCCTTCTGGGTGCGATGGCTCCGGGCGACGCCTCTGCCCATGGAAGGAAACCGAATGGAAGGAAACCGGTCAGCACACGGCTGATTCTGCCGCGCCAGGGCGGGGGAACTCGTGCAGCACCGACATCGGCGTTGGCCATCCCGCGTCATCGACGTCATTTGACATAATACACATCGTCGCGCATC
>JBMTXX010000370.1:0-3191 GCA_049453935.1 Rubrivivax sp. | reverse complement strand
AGCTCGCGCATCGCGGGGTGGTCTTCGACGAGGAGGATGCGGTCCATGGACGACAAGGTAGCAGCAGAGAAAACCCCCTGTCTGCGTGCGCAGACGCCCGGCGTGTCGGTCCCCGCGGGGGCTCAGAACCGGTAACCCAGCCGCGCCATCACCGTCGTGGCGCGGTACTTGGTGTCGACCGCCGTCCCGCCGCTTGACGGGGCCAGGCTGATCCGCCCGGATCGGGTCAGCGAGACGCCGACATCGGCCACCCAGGGGCTGCCATAGTCCCAGCGCAGCCCGGCCATGAACTGCCGCGCGCTCGCCGAGCCCGAATACTCACGCGGCGCGCCGCCGGCGGTGAGGTCGGTGTCGACCTCCTGCGCCCGGCCCAGGCCCAGGCCCAGGTAAGGACGCACCCGGGCCGATCCCAGCTTGAAGTCATCGAAATCGTAGAACGCGTTGACCGTCAGAAACACCGAGGCCCAATCGGCATCGCCCGGGCGGGCATCGAAGCCCGGGCTGCTGACGCTTCTGACCGGGTTGTTGCGGTACATCACCGCCGCCTCGACGCGCCAGTTCGTCCCGAGGTGCCGCCCGATGGCGCCGCCATAGCCCAGGCCCGTGCGGGTGTCGAGGCGCCCTCCGGCGAAAGCGGGGTTGCCCGTGTCGGAGATCCCCCCATCCAGCGTCAGGTACCACGGGCGCTCATCGGCGAGCGCGATGTTCAGGCCGCAGGCCAGGGCCAGGGCAGACAGGAGACGAGGGGCAGCGCAGCAGGTCATGAAGGTTTCCTTGGTGGCCCGCCTGGCCCATGCCGGCGGATGACACGGATGGCGGGAGTGACGGGATGCACCCGGGCACACAGGGCTTGGCCCGAGGACACTGGATCGGCCGAAGTCGGCGGCGCGTAACGCATCGTCGCTGCACAGGACTTACCGGCGGCTTTCCAGCACGCGTCTGGTGTCACCTACGACGACACCGCCACCGGCGCGCGCTCGGCCAGCATCTCGCGCAGCAGCGGATGCGGAAAGCGCCGTTGCGCGGTGATGGCGTAGAAGGACTCGACCAGCTGAGGAATCGAACAGCGTTCGACCAGCAGGCCGCTGCGCAACTCGTCCGCGACGACGACGGGCGGCACCAACGCCAGCGCACCGGTTTCACGGGCCAGCAGGCGCAGCATCGCCATGTCGTCCACTTCGGCCAGCACATGCGGCACGACGCCAGCGGCCTGCAACAGGCGGTCGAAGGCGGCACGCACGGCCCCCTGGGCGCCGGGCAGCAGCACGGGCGTGCCCTGCAAGTCGTCCGGAAAGGCGAAGCGCCGCGCCGGGCCTGACGCGCCGGCCGACACCAGGCTCAGCGGCTGCTGTGCCACCAGGGTGTTGTGCCATCCGGCCGCACGGTCGCGGGGCACCGCGTCGTTGGCCAGCACGACGTCGAGCTGGTGTGCGCCGAGCTGGGCCAGCAACTCGCGCAGCGTGCCCGAGTGCAGCACCACCTGCACGTCACCGCGCGCCAGCAGCGGTCGCAACCAGCGCAGCTGGAAGTTGCGCGACAGCGTGGCCACCGAGCCCACGCGCAACGGCGGCAGCCGCGGATCCGCCGGACGCGGGCGGCCCTGCAGCGTGCTGACGAGCTCGGCACCCGCGGCAAAGATCGCATCGGCGTGCTGCAGCGCGATGCGCCCGGCCTCGGTGAGCTCGAGCGCGCGGCCCCGGCGCTCGAACAGGGGATGGCCCAGCCGGTCTTCGAGCTGACGCAGCTGGATCGACAGCGCCGAGGGCGAGACGTGCAGCCGCTCGGCCGCGCGGGTCAGGTGGCGTTCGTGCGCGATGGTCCAGAAGTAGCGCAGATGGTGGTAGTTCAGCTCGGCCATCTCTGACTTTTATTCAAGTGAACGATATGCCACAAAGTATGAACTGGATTCAACAGATCGACGCCGGAAGAATGCCGGTCAGCGCGGGCGACAAGACCACTGGCCAGCCCGCTTCAGGCCCTTCCGCCTGCCCTCACACCCCCGGCGCGCCGCGCCGTTCGACACACCGAACGCCATGCCTGGAATCGACCTGCTGCTCAGCAACCTGTTGCAACCCATCGTGCTCGCCTTCGTGCTCGGGGCCATCGCCGGCTTCGTCAGGAGCGAGCTCGAGCTGCCCGACGCCGTCATCAAGCTGCTGTCCATCTACCTGCTGTTCTCGCTGGGCCTGAACGGCGGGCGCGAACTGGCCCAGGCCGACACCGGATCTGTGCTGCCGCTGGTCGGCATCACCCTGGTGATGACCTTCGCGATCCCGAGCGTCGTCTACCTGGTCACGCGCCGGCTGGGCGGCTTCGACATCAGCAACGCCGCGGCGCTGGCCGCGCACTACGGGTCGGTGTCGACCGCCACCTTCTTCGCCTCCATGGCCTTCGCCACGGCCATGAGCACCCCGGCCGAAGGCTACATGGCGGCGATGGTGGCGCTGATGGAGTTCGGCGTCATCTACTCGCTGACCCTGGCGCGCATCGCGATGGGACGGGCCAACGGCGGCGTGCGCGTGAGCGAACTGTTCATGAGCGTGATCCGGGGCCGCGGCATCCTGCTGCTGCTGGGCGGCATGGCCATCGGCATGCTGGCCAGCGACGGCCAGTGGCGGCAGATCCAGCCCTTCTACGAGGGCCTGTTCCGGGGCATGCTCATGCTGTTCCTGCTGGAAATGGGCATCACCGCGGCGCGGCAGATCAAGGCCTTCCGGCAGGTGGGGCCGTTCATGCTCGGCTTCGGCGTGGTGATGCCGGTGGTCAACGGGCTGGTGGGCGTCACGCTGGCCCACGCGGTGGGGCTGGGCGTGGGCGGCGCCTTCGTCTTCGGCGCCATCTGCGCCAGTGCATCCTTCATCGATGCGCCGGCAGCCTGCCGCGCCTCCCTGCCCGAGGCCAACCCCGGCATCTACCTGACCTCGTCGCTGGGCATCACGCTGCCCTTCAACCTGCTGCTGGGACTGCCGTTGTACTACCAGTACGCCCTTTGGTTGTCGGCCTGAGCCCCGGCACCCCGCACGGCAACGTCGACAGAGGCGAAAACCGCCTATGCTTGCGTCAGTCTGTGATCTGCCAGCACGGCCTGGAACAGGGGTCTGCCCCGGGCTCGCCCCTGTCCCACCAGACCCGCCTGCGATGAACTTCCAGCAACTGCGCGCCGTCAGAGAAACCGTCCGCCAAGGCTTCAA
>JBMTXX010000369.1:0-3203 GCA_049453935.1 Rubrivivax sp. | reverse complement strand
CGCAGCAGCGGCGGGTCGGAACCGATGTGGAAGGACAGACGCAACTCGCGCAGTCCGGCGTCGAAAGCCGTGAAGCGCTCCAGCCGACGCTGGTGCTCGACCCAGTTCTCGTCGACGAAGTACTCGACATAGCGCCCGGGCTGCATGACGTCGCGGAACAGGCCCCAGGACAGTGCGCCCTGACGCAGCCGGGCGCGCCGTGTGCGGTCCATGACCTGCGCGAAGTCGGCCGCGCGCGCCGGGTCGATCTGGTATTCGATGGTCACCATGACCGGGCCCTCGTCGGGCTCGAGGGCGATCGCCGGCGGCGGCAGCCCGCCGCGCGGAGCGGGTGTGAAGTCGAGTTCGGGGCCGCCGGCAAAGGAGCGGCGGCGCGTGACCAGCCAGACCGCCACGCCGAAACCGGCGGCGCCGAGCACGGCCCAGCGCACGCTCGTCCAACTCGCCACCTGGCCCCACAGCAGCGCGCCGAAGGCTGCGCCGCCCATCAACGCCATCTGGTAGATGGCCATGCCGCGCGCGCGCACCCAGTCCGGCAGCGCGATCTGCGCCGTCACCGACAGCGAATTCGCCACCGAGATCCACGCCGCGCCGACGACGATCATGGCCGGCACGGCGAGCCAGAGCTCCGGCCACAGCACGATCAACGACGACAGCCCCGCGTGAACCAGCGTGCCGGCCTGGACGAACTGGTCGCGCGTGTAGCGCTCGCGCAGCCGGGGGAACCAGAACACGGCCAGGATGGCGCCGACCCCCAGGCAGGACAGCAGCACGGTGAAAGTGCCCGGGCCGCCACCGTGCAGTTCGCGCGCGATCAACGGCAGCAGCGATGCCAGTGCCGCGCCCTGCAGGAAGAACAGTGCCGTGCGCAGCAGCACCACACGCAGGCGGGGCGACTGCCAGGCGAACACCAGCCCGACCCGCATCGCCCCGACGAAGCGCTCGCCGGGCAAGGCGCTGGCGCGGGGCGCGCTGCGCCAGCGCAGGATGAGCGCGAACGCCACGATGGCCAGCAGCGCATTCAGCGCGAACACCGCCGCCGGGTTGAAGGCCGCGATCAGCCCGCCGGCCAGCACCGGCCCGACAACCCGAGACAGGTTCATCGAGATGCCGTTGAGCGCCAGCGCCGCGCCCATCTGATCGCGCGGGACGATCTGGGGCACGATGGCCGAGAACACCGGCCAGCGCATCGCCAGGCCCACCCCGTTGACAAAGGTCAACGCCAACAGCCAAGGCGCCGTCAGCGCGCCGGCGAAGGACAGCAAGGCCAGCACCACAGCAGTCGAAGAGATCCACAACTGGGTGGCCGCGAAGTAGCGCCGACGATCGATGATGTCGGCCATCGCGCCGCTGGGCAGCCCGAGCAGGAACACCGGCAGTGTCGAAGCCGTCTGCACCAGCGCCACCATGACCGGGCTGGTGGTGAGCGTCGTCATCAGCCAGGCGGCTGCGACGTCGTTCATCCACATCGTCATGTTGGCGGCCAACCAAGCCAGCCACAAACCGCGGAAAACCGGCGCCTGCAGAGGCTGGAGCGCGGTGGGCAACGACATGGTCGGAGTATGCCGCCGTCAAGTCGCGGGAGGGCCGGGGGTCCTGCGCCGGCCTCCCGCAGCGACGCGGGCATCGGAAGCGCCTGACGAGGCTATCGACACCCGTCCGGGTGCGGCACGGCCGCCACCGGGTGAGGACACTGGGGCCATGGAGCCCCAGGAGCGCCTCAGTCTTCCTTGAAGGCCGATTCCCTTCGCGCCTTGATCGCAGGCAGTGAAACGATCAGGATCAATCCCAGCGCCGCGAGCAGCAACGAAGCCGACAGGGGGCGGTTCATGAACGTCATCCAGTCCCCGCGCGACAGCAGCAGAGCACGGCGCAGGTTCTCCTCCATCATGGGCCCGAGGATGAAGCCCAGGAGCAGCGGCGCCGGTTCGCACCCGAGCTTGAAGAAGGCATAGCCGATGATGGCGAAGCCTGCGGCCATGAAGATGTCCCAGTTGTTGTTGTTCAGCGTGTACAGACCGATCGAGCAGAACACCACGATCGCCGGGAAGAGGAAGCGATAAGGGACCGTCAGAAGCTTGACCCAGATGCCGATCAACGGCAGGTTCAGGATCACCAGCATCGCGTTGCCGATCCACATCGAGGCGATCAGGCCCCAGAACAGATCAGGGTTGCTGGTCATCACCTGGGGGCCCGGTTGTATGCCCTTGATCGTCATCGCCCCGACCATCAGCGCCATCACCGCGTTGGGAGGAATCCCCAGGGTCAGCATCGGGATGAAGGACGCCTGGGAGCCGGCGTTGTTGGCACTCTCGGGGCCAGCCACCCCCTGGATCGCGCCCTGGCCGAAGGGCACACGCGGGTTCTTGTTGAGCTTCTTTTCGACGGTGTACGACGCAAACGAAGACAGCAGCGCACCCCCGCCAGGCAGCACTCCAAGGATGGAGCCGAGCGCCGTCCCACGCAACACCGCGGGCCAGGCCTCCTTGAAGTCTTGTCGGGTCGGCCACAGCCCCTTGACCGATTTCGTGAAGACCTCGCGCTGCTCGGCGGGCTTGCCCAGGTTCATCACGATCTCGCCGAAACCGAACACGCCCATCGCGATCGCGACGAAGCCGATGCCGTCGGTAAGCTCGGGGATGTCGAAGCTGTAGCGCGGAACGCCGGAGATGACATCGGTGTTGATCTGACCGAGCAGCAGGCCGAAGATGATCATCGAGATCGCCTTGACCAGCGAGCCGGAGGCCAGCACGACCGCGCCGATCAGACCGAGCACCATCAGCGAGAAGTACTCCGCCGGGCCGAACTTGAAAGCGAGTTCGGTCAGTGGCGGCGCGAAGGCCGCAATCACCAGGGTCGCCACACAGCCCGCAAAGAAGGATCCCAGCGCAGCCACCGACAGGGCGGCACCAGCCCGCCCACGACGCGCCATCTGGTAACCGTCGATCGCCGTCACGACGGCAGATGCTTCACCAGGGACGTTGATCAGGATGGCCGTCGTCGATCCACCGTACTGCGCGCCGTAGTAAATGCCGGCGAGCATGATGAGTGCGGGGGTGGTATCCAGCGAGTAGACACTGGGCAACAGCATGGCGATCGTGGCCAGCGGCCCGAGCCCGGGCAACACACCGATCAGGGTACCGAGCAGGGCACCGACGAATGCATATCCGACGTTCTGGAGGCTGAGCGCGACCGACAGCCCC
>JBMTXX010000368.1:0-3205 GCA_049453935.1 Rubrivivax sp. | reverse complement strand
TGTCGGCCAGCTTGAACTGCACCGCCTGGTGCTGGAAGATGGGCTGGCCGAAGCTCTGGCGCTCCTTCGCGTAGGCCAGTGCGGCCTCGAAGGCGGCGCGCGCCATGCCCACAGCCTGGCTGGCGATGCCGATGCGCCCGCCCTCCAGGCCCGAGAGCGCGATCTTCAGGCCCATGCCTTCCTCGCCCAGCAGGTTCTGCGCCGGCACGCGGCAGTTCTCGAACAGGATCTGCGCGGTGTCGCTGGCGTGCTGGCCCATCTTGTCCTCGAGCCGCGCCACGGTGTAGCCGGGGGTGGCGGTGGGCACGAGGAAGGCGCTGATGCCCTTCTTGCCGGCGGCCTTGTCAGTCACCGCCATGACGATGGCCACGTCGCCGTGCTGGCCGCTGGTGATGAACTGCTTGACGCCATTGAGCACGTAGTGGTCGCCGTCACGCAACGCAGTGGTGCGCAGGCCGCCGGCCTCGGAGCCCACGTGCGGCTCGGTCAGGCAGAAGGCGCCGAGCATGTCGCCGCGGGCCAGCGGCTTCAGGAAGCGCTCCTTCTGGTCGGCGTTGCCGAAGGCCATCAGGATGCTGCACACCGGGCAGTTGTTGACGCTGACGATGGTGCTGGTGGCGCCGTCGCCGGCGGCGATCTCCTCCAGGATGATGCTCAGCGCCAGGTAGTCCAGCCCGGCGCCGTCCCACTCGGTGGGCACGGCCACGCCGTAGCAGCCCAGGTCGGCCAGTCCGCGCAGCGCCTGCGTCGGGAACTGGTGGCTTTTGTCCCAGGCGGCAGCGTGGGGCGCCACCTCGCGCTGCACGTACGCGCGCACGGCCTCCTGCACCGCCAGGTGGTCATCGGACAGCAGCATGGAACTCTCCTGTGGCCAGGCCTGCTCTCACCAGGCGATGGGCGAGCCGTCGAAGTTGAAGAAGCGGCCCGTGTCCGCGGGCGACACGCCGGCGAGCACGCGGCGCATGCCGGCGACGCTGTCGGCCACGTCGAGGTCGGCGCTCGGCCCGCCCATGTCGGTGCGCACCCAGCCGGGATGGAAGGCGATGCAGGTCGCGCGCCCGGCCAGCACCAGCGACGCGTCCTTCAGCACCGAGTTCACCGCCGCCTTCGACGCACGGTACAGCCAACTCCCGGCGGCCGCACGCTCACCGATCGACCCCATGCGCGATGACAGCACGGCCAGCCGCGCATCCGGCGCCAAGGCATCGCCCAGCAGCGGCAGCACGCGCATCGGGCCGAGCACGTTGGTGCGCATCACGCGGTCGAACTCGTCCTGCTCGGGCGACTGCAGCCCCGTGGTGCGGCTGCCGATGACCCCGGCGTTGACGATGGCCACGTCGAAGGCCTCGCCGTCGATCTGCCAGGCCAGACCGGCCACGCTGGCGGCGTCACAGACATCCAGCCGCAGGGCCCGGGCGCCCAGCGCCTGCAGGCGGGCGAGCCCCGCCTCGTCGCGGGCGGTCGCCACCACGGCAGCGCCGTCGGCGCGGTACTGCCTGACGAATTCCAGACCGATGCCACGGGAAGCACCGATGACGAGCACGTTCATGAATCGACTCCTTCAGCGGCCGTTCGCCACTGTCGAGTATGGAATGAGAGGGTAGCGCGAAGAACCCGCCACCGGGCCGGGCTGGGTCACAGCAATTCCACCGCCATCGCCGTGGCCTCGCCTCCCCCGATGCACAGGGCCGCCATGCCACGCTTGAGCCCACGCTTGCGCAGCGCCCCGAGCAACGTGACCACGATGCGCGCACCGCTGGCGCCGATGGGGTGGCCGAGCGCGCAGGCGCCGCCGTGGACGTTGACGATGTCGTGCGGCAGTCGGTACTCCGCCATCGCCGCCATCGTCACCGCCGCGAAAGCCTCGTTGACCTCCCACAGGTCCACCTGGCCCGCCTGCCAGCCGGCCTTGTCCAGCGCTCGGGCGATCGCGCCGGCCGGCGCGGTGGCAAACCACTGCGGCTCCTGGGCGTGGACGGCGTGGCTGACGATGCGCGCCACCGGCTGCAGGCCGAGGGCCGACGCGACGCTGTGCCGCGTGAGCACGAGTGCGGCGGCGCCGTCGGAAATGCTGGACGCATTGGCCGCGGTGATCGTGCCGTTCTTCACGAAGGCCGGCTTCAGCGACGGGATCTTGTCCAGCCGGGCCTTGAAGGGCTGCTCGTCGCGCGAGACGACCGTGTCGCCCGCCTTGCCGGGCAGCGTGACGGGGGCGATCTCCCAGTCGAAGCTGCCGTCCTCGTTGGCGGCCTTGGCGCGGGTGGTGGAGGCGATGGCGTAGGCGTCCTGCGCCTCGCGCGTGAAGCCGTACTTCGAGGCGCAGGACTCGGCGAACACGCCCATGGCCTTGCCGCGCTCGTAGGCGTCCTCCAGGCCGTCCATCGCCATGTGGTCGAAGATGGTGGCCGCACCGTAGCGCACGCCCTTGCGCGCGAACATCAGGTGCGGCGCGTTGGTCATGCTCTCCATGCCGCCGGCCACCACGGCCTGCGCGCTGCCGGCGGCCAGCATGTCGTGCGCGAACATCATCGCCCGCATGCCCGAGCCGCACATCTTGCTCAGCGTCACGGCGCCGGTGGCGTCGGGCAGGCCGGCGCGGCGCATCGCCTGGCGTGCCGGCGCCTGGCCCTGGCCGGCCATCAGGCAGTTGCCCATCAGCACCTCGCCGATGCGCTCTGCCGGCACGCCCGAGCGCTCGACGGCGGCGCGGATGGCCACCGCGCCCAGTTCCCAGGCCGCGAGGCCGGCGAAATCACCGAGCAGGCCACCGATGGGCGTGCGCGCGGCCGAGACGATGACGATGGGGTCCTGCATGGGGGGGCCTCCTGGGGATCGTGTGGACTGGGACTGCCGTTTCGGCCGCCTTCAGGCCGGCTGCTCGGCCGGCTCGTGGTGGGCAAAGCGGCGGGCGGGGTCGTAGGGGAAGACGTCGTGCACGTGGCCGGCGCGGATGCGCTGCTGGTGACCCTGCCAGAACGCGGCGTCCAGCAGGTCGGCGTGGTGCTTCATGAACACCTCGCGCACGGCCGGGTTGCCCAGCAGGAAGGGGCCGAAGGTCTCGGGGAAGACGTCCTTCGGGCCCACCGAGTACCAGATCTCGCCCGACAGCTCGTCGTCCTCGTGGCGCGGGGGCGGCACGCGGCGGAAGTGGCAGTCGGTGATGTACTCGATCTCGTCGTAGTCGTAGAACACCACCTTGCCGTGG
>JBMTXX010000367.1:0-3213 GCA_049453935.1 Rubrivivax sp. | reverse complement strand
CGCGCATCGCTCAGTGCCGCGGAGATCGAGATCGTCGCGCGCGAACTCAACGTCAAGCCCGAGGAAGTGATCGAGATGGAGACGCGCCTGTCCGGTGGCGACGTCGCCCTCGAGCCCCAGGGCGAAGACGGGGAGGACGAGTACGCGCCCATCGCCTACCTGGCCGACGACCGTCACGAGCCGACCCGCACGCTGGAAGCGCGCGAGCGCGACCGTCTGGCCGGTGATGGCCTGGCGCAGGCGCTGGACGTCCTGGACGCCCGCAGCCGCCGTATCGTCGAGGAGCGGTGGCTGAAGGTCAACGATGACGCCTCCGGCGGCATGACGCTGCACGAACTGGCGGCTGAGTACGGCGTCAGCGCCGAGCGCATCCGCCAGATCGAGGTGGCCGCCATGAAGAAGATGCGCAAGGCGCTGGAGAGCGTGCCGGCCTGATCGAACCGGTGGCCGGCCGGACAAGGTCGGCGCTGCACAGCGCTGCGGACAGTCTTGCCTGCCCCCGGCCTGCTCCCGACCGGCCTCAGCGGCCGGCGAGGAGAATCTTCAGATCGTGCACCAGCGCGTCGGTGCCGGTGCCATAGCGCGTGAACAACCGGACACGCCCCTGAGGATCGAAGATGTAGGAGCCGGCGGTGTGGTCCATCGTGTAGGTGTCCGGCGTCTTGCCCGGCACCTTCGCATAGAAGACCTTGAACTGCTTGGCCATCGCGGCTGTCTCGTCCAAGCCGCCACGCAAGGCGACGAACCCCGGGTCGAAATTCGACACGTAGGCGCGTAGCACCTCGGCCGTGTCACGTTCCGGATCGACCGTGACGAAGATCCCCTGCACCCGCTCGCCATCGGCACCCAGTGCACGCTTGACCGCCGCGAGTTCGACCAGCGTGGTCGGGCACACATCCGGGCAATGCGTGAACCCGAAGAAGACCACCACCACCTTGCCCTTGAACTCGGCGATCGAACGGGGCCGGCCCTCGATGTCCGGCAGCGTCAGTTCACGTGCGTAGTCGGCGCCGGTGATGTCGATGGCCTTGAAGGCCGCAGGACCGAAACGGTCACACCCGGTCAACACTGCGCCCGACAGGGCAGCGCCCAGGGCGGCGATCCATCGACGGCGTGAAACCCCGTGACCCTTGGGAGGCGGGACAGCCGCGTTGCTGCCAGCAGCCCACCGACCCCGATCGGCTTCCTGTATGGAAGGTAACGGCATTCCGGCCCTCAAGGCGCGCGCAACCAGGGCGACAGGTAGTGATCGATCAGCAGCGCCGCGAAGAGCAGCGACAGGTGCCAGATCGAAAAGCGGAAAGTCTTCCGCGCCAGCACGTCGCTGTAGTCACGCCAGAGTCGCCAGGCGTAAAAGATGAACATCACACCCAGCACCGTCGCCGACAGCAGATAGATGTACCCGCTCATGCCGATGATGAAGGGCAGCAGGGTCGAGGCGAACAGCACCAGCGTGTACAGCAGCACCTGCAGCCGCGTGAACTCGGGCCCGTGCGTGACCGGCAGCATCGGCAGGCCGGCACGGCGGTAGTCCTCGGTGCGGTACAGCGCCAGGGCCCAGAAGTGCGGCGGTGTCCAGAGGAAGATGATCAGGCACAAGGCCATCGCCTCCGGCCCGACATCGTTGCGCATGGCGGCCCAGCCCAGCACGGGGGGCATCGCGCCGGAGGCCCCGCCGATGACGATGTTCTGCGGTGTCAACGGCTTGAGCAGCACGGTGTAGACCACCGCATAGCCGACGAAGGTGGCCAGGGTCAGCCACATGGTCAAGGGATTGACCCAGAACCACAGCACCAGACACCCAGCCGCACACAACAACGCCGAGAACACCAGGGTCTGCGTGCGGGTGAGCTCACCCTTGGCCGTCGGACGCCAGGCGGTGCGCGCCATGCGCCGATCGATCTGCTCCTCCACCAGGCAGTTGAACGCGGCAGCCGCCCCCGCCACCAGCCAGATGCCGACCGTGGCAGCGCCCGCGAGCCACAGATTCGGCCAACCCGGCTGGGCCAGCAGCATGCCGATGACCGCGCAGAAGACGATCAACTGCACGACGCGGGGCTTGGTCAGCGCATGGAATTGGGCCCATCGGGTCCCGAAAGGGACAGGGCTGGCTAGGGTCTGGGCCATCGATCTGCGATTCTAGGAGGCCGGTCGCCCCGGTGTCAGGGGACCTGCTGCAACCGGATGCAAGCCGTCTTCGCCCGCGACGCTGCCCGCTCGCGCGGAATGACGCCGGCCGGCTCGGGCCCTGGCCAGCAGGGACGTCGTCACCCACACCATCGCGGCCGCGCCGGCACTGTGCGCCAGCGCCGCGGCCAGTGGCCAGCCGAGGACGACATTGGACAGGCCGCTGAGGAACTGCCAGGCGGCAAGCAAGATCAGCGCCCGCGCGACGCGCTTGAGCGCAGGGTCCGCGCGCCGCCAGAGCACCCACGCCAGCGCACCCATCGCGAAGAACAGCACCAAAGCCGTCAGACGATGCGCCATGTGGATGGCCACGAGCGCCTCCATCGACAGGAACCCGCCCTGCGCCGATCGACCCAGCTCGCGCAGCAGCGTGAAACCCTGGGGGAAATCCATGGCCGGCCACCACTGACCGTTGCACTGCGGAAAGCCCCCGCACGCCAGCACCGCATAGTTCGTCGACACCCAGCCACCGAGCGCGATCTGCAACCACAGCAGCACCGTGACCGCCACAGCAGCCCACGTCGTGGGACGATCCAGTCGAAGCACACGACCGCGCCAGGTCTCGTGCTGGACGGTCAGCAGGGCCAGCAGCAGCATCCCGCCCAGCAGGTGCAGCGTCACCACCGCCGGGTAGAGCTTCAGGGTGACCGTGTACTTGCCGAACAGACCCTGGATCACCACCCACACGAGCGTGACGGTGGGCCACCACGGCGAATGAGGCAGTCGCGACCCGTCGCGACGACCGAGCCAGCTCGTCACGGCCATCACCAGGATCAGCACCCCGACCGACATCGCGAGATAGCGATGGATCATCTCGATCCAGGCCTTGGTGAACGTGACGGGCCCGGTCGGCGCCACTGTCTGCGCGGCGCGGATCTCGTCGCTGGCGCCCAAGGGGCTGACGCTGCCGTAGCAACCTGGCCAATCAGGACAGCCGAGCCCTGAATCGGTCAGCCGGGTGAAGGCCCCGAAGACGATCAGGTCGAACGTCAGGAACAGCGTCACCGCCGTCAGCGCCGCAATCCG
>JBMTXX010000366.1:0-3215 GCA_049453935.1 Rubrivivax sp. | reverse complement strand
GCCTGCAGGCAGGCTCAGACCAGCGTCAGCTCGACCGGGATGTTGCCCTGGACGGCGCGCGAGTAGGGGCAGGTCTGGTGGGCCGCGTCGACGATGCTCTGTGCGGTCTCGCGGTCGATGCCGGGCAGCGAGATCTTCATCCGCACCGCCAGGCCGAAGCCGGCGCCGGCCGGGCCGACGTCGCACTCGGCGTCCACCGTGGCGTCCGCCGGATAGGCGATCTTGCGGGCACCGAAGTGGAAGCGCAGCGCGCCGATGAAGCAGGCCGAGTAGCCGGCGGCGAACAGTTGCTCTGGATTGGTGGCGCTGCCCTGCCCGCCCATGGACTTGGGCAATGTCAACGCGACGTCGAGCAGCCCGTCGTCAGAGGTCGAGCGGCCGTCACGCCCCCCGGTGGTGTGAACCTTGGCGGTGTAGAGAACCTTGTCGATGGTGATCATGGCATTCGTTCCTTGGGGGCCGGTCGCCGGCCCCTGGGGCGCGGCCGGACGGGCAGGACAGGAGCCCATCGGCAGACGCCGGGTTGCAGACCGGTCGCACGCGCCGGCGCGACCTGGGACGATTCTCGACCAGCCGATCGACAAGGGTCGGTCGCGCGCCCGAGTCTCCCTGCGGCGCGGGCCGGCATCGGCTCCAGACCCGTCCACACAGCACAATCCGGGTCATGAATGCAACCTGGGGATGGGCGCTGGCCCTGGCGGCCGTGGTACTGGGGTGGCTGCAATGGGGCTGGCGTGGCGTCCTGGTGGCCGTGACGGTGGTGGTGTTCTGGTTGCTGCTGCAGTTCAGTCGGGCGGTGCGCGTGATGCGCCTGGCCGCAGGCGCGCCGGTGGGCCAGGTGGCCAGCGCGGTCATGCTGCACGCCCGCTTGCGCCAGGGCATGCGGCTGATGGAGATCCTGCCGCTGACCCGCAGCCTGGGGCAGCGTGTGGAGCCGCCCCACGCGCCGCCGCAGGCTGGCCCCGAAAGCGTCGAGCGCTTTGCCTGGTGTGACGCCTCGGGCGCACGCGTGCAGGTCGAACTGGTGCACGGCCGACTGCGTGCGTGGACGCTGCAACGCGAGCCCCAGGAGCCCGATCCCGCAGGGCGCCCCGCGCCTCCAGACCGCCCGGAAGACCGCTCGGGCGGGGCATAGAATCCCGTGCTTTGTGCCGCCCCGCGGCGCCTGCCCGACCCGAGTGAGGTGAACGATGTCGATGTCCGACCGTGACGGCAAGATCTGGATGGACGGCCAGCTCGTCGAATGGCGTGACGCCAAGATCCACGTCCTGACGCACACACTGCACTACGGATGCGGCGCCTTCGAGGGTGTGCGCGCCTACAAGACGGCCGACGGCACCCAGATCTTCCGCCTGCGCGAGCACACCGAGCGCCTGTTCAACAGCGCCAAGATCCTGCGCATGAAGATCCCGTTCACGGTCGAGCAGGTGATGGACGCGCAGCGCGAGGTCGTGCGGGTCAACCAGCTCGAGAGCTGCTACCTGCGTCCGCTGGTGTGGATCGGCGACCAGCGGCTCGGGGTCAGCCCCAAGGGCAACACCATCCACCTGATGGTGGCCGCCTGGGCCTGGGGCGCCTATCTGGGCGAGGAAGGCCTGAGGCGCGGCATCCGCGTCAAGACCTCCAGCTACACCCGCCACCACGTCAACATCACGATGACGCAGGCCAAGGCGGTGAGCAACTACACCAACTCGATCCTGGCCAACATGGAGGCCACCGACGAGGGCTACGACGAGGCGCTGCTGCTGGATCCGGCCGGCTTCGTTGCCGAAGGCGCAGGCGAGAACATCTTCGTCATCAAGAAGGGGGTGGTCTACACCCCCGACCTGTCGGCTGGGGCGCTCAACGGCATCACCCGTGACACCATCTTCGCGATCTGCCAGGACCTGGGCCTGAAGCTCGTGGAAAAGCGCATCACGCGCGACGAGGTCTACATCAGCGACGAGGCCTTCTTCACAGGCACCGCCGCCGAGGTGACGCCGATCCGTGAACTCGACCGCGTGCAGATCGGGGCCGGCGAGCGTGGGCCGATCACCGAAAAGATCCAGAGCGCCTTCTTCGACATCGTCGGCGGGCGCAACCCGAAGTACGCCGGATGGCTGTCGCCCGTCTGACCGGGCCTGCGCGCCCTGCCGGCCGCACCCGCTTCACCGCCCCTGCCCTGCCGTCGTCCCGCAGTCCACGCCGATGAGCTCTCCCAAACCGAAATCCGTCGTCGAACTGTCGGCCCGTGAACTTCAGGGCCCGGGTGTGACCTTCTGCCCCCATCCGAAGATGCCGCTGTGGTGTCACCATCCGCGGGTGTTCATCGACGTGGCCACCACCGGTGAAGGCACCTGCCCGTATTGCGGCACCGTCTACCGACTCAAGCCGGGCGAGAAGGTCCACGCGCACTGAACCAATGCGCGAACGCGAATTCATCCTCACACTGTCCTGCAAGGACACCACCGGCATCGTCTACGCGGTATCCGGTCTGCTGTTCCAGGCCGGCTGCAACATCCTGGACTCCCAGCAGTTCGGCGATGTCGAGGGCGAGGACGCCACCGGCCTGTTCTTCATGCGCGTGCACTTCTCCGCGCCGCCCCAGCTGGCCGACGTCCCCACACTCGAGCGCCTGTTCGCGCACGTGCGGCAGCAGCACGGCATGCAGGCGAGCTTCCATGCCCTGGCGCAGCGCCCACGCGTGCTGCTGATGGTCAGTCGTTTCGGGCATTGCCTGAACGACCTGCTGTTCCGCTGGAAGAGTGGACAGCTCGGCGTGGACGTCCCTGCCGTGGTGTCCAACCACCGCGACTTCGAAGACCTGGTGCGCAGCTACGGCATCGACTTCCATCACCTGCCGCTGACCGACGGGCGCGATCCTGCAGCCAAGCGCGCCCAGGAAGCACAGATCCAGGCCCTGATCGAGCAAGCCTCCATCGATCTGGTGGTGCTGGCGCGCTACATGCAGATCCTCAGCGCCGAGTTCTGCGAGACGCTGCGCGGGCGCGCGATCAACATCCACCACAGCTTCCTGCCGAGCTTCAAGGGCGCCAAGCCCTACGCACAGGCCCATGCGCGCGGTGTCAAGCTGATCGGGGCGACCGCCCACTACGTCACGCCCGATCTGGACGAGGGGCCGATCATCGAGCAGGACGTGGCGCGTGTGGACCACTCGCTGTCGGCAGACGATCTCACGGCGCTCGGCAGGGACGTCGAGTGCGTGGTGCTCGCCC
>JBMTXX010000365.1:0-3216 GCA_049453935.1 Rubrivivax sp. | reverse complement strand
GCACGATCGCAAGGCATCGTTCAGAACGAACGAATCGAGTTCTGCGGCGCAGCGTTGAGTGCGATCACCCGATTTGATGGACCTCTGATCGCGCTGTGTGATGGAGGGTGAGGGTCCTGGCTGCAGGTCCCTGGGATGCCGAGCGCTGAGGATGTGCTCGATGCAGACGGTGACTGGTGGCGGCCAAGGCCGCGGGCGCCAGCAGCGGTGAAGCTGGCGGCGCCCGGGCTATGGGGGGCCGTAGGCCGGTTGGGGGTGGTGCCGATCAGAACGGTGGTTCGTCGTCGTTGTGGTGGGCTGCATGCTGCTCGTTGATGCTGCTGGCCGACATCGCCTCGTAGTAGCGGTAGATTTGCCCGTGGTAGCGCGACTCGAACAGGCTGAGCAGTTCCTCGAGGAAGCCGTGGATCTGCACGACGGCGTCGTCGCTCAGCGGGGGCAGCTCGATGGCGGTGTGGGGTCGTTGGGGGTCGGCGATGATCATGCTGCGCTGTGGCGTGAGGTGGTGCGCCGGGGCGCGGGCGTCTTCGGCGGGGCGAAGACTTCGAGGTAGAGCTTCTCGTCGAGTTGGGGCAGTTCGCGCCGGGAGGCCACCGCCAGCAGCTCGGCGGCCATCGTGGTGAGGATGCGGTAGTTGCCTGCGGCGTGGTCGCACAACGTCTGGCGCAGCGGCTCGCTCATCAGGCTGGCGTTGCCCGCGCCGGCCAGCAGGTGGTTCAGCGTGGCAAGCAGCTCGTCGCGGCTGGCGTGCTCGGTGATCAGGCGGGTGCGGATGCGGCTGCCCAGGGGGATGAGTTCCTCGCGCCGCAGCTTGTCCGGCAGCCGGGCGTCGCCGGCCAGCACCACGCACAGCAGGGGCTGGGAGTCGAAGTGCGCGCTGGCCATCAGGCGCAGCTCGCACAGTGCAGCCGGGCTCATCTCCTGCGCCTCGTCCACCAGCAGCACGGCGCGGCTGCGCGTGGTCTGCAGGTGCGCCAGCCAGCGGCTGCGCAGGCTCTTGAAGCCGCCCCATCGGTTGTGGGGGCGCAGCGGCACACCGAAGACGTCGCCGAGCTCGCGGTACAGGTCGGCGATGTTGCTCTGCGGGTGGTTGATGACGCCCACCGTCACGTCGGGGATGCGCGCCAGGCGATCGGCCAGCACACGCAGCGCCACGCTCTTGCCGGTGCCCGGCTCGCCGTGGATCATCGCGAAGCCACCTTCGCGGATCTGCGCGTGCTCGATGCGCCAGCAGAAGTTCTCCAGCCTGGGCGGCACGTGGATCGCCTCGGTGGGCAGCTCCGGCGAGAAGGGGTTCCACTTCAGCCCGTACTGGGCCAGCAGACGGTGGTTCATCGGGTGCTCTCCTGGTGGGCCGCACTGTCGGCTTCGGGGGTGGCTTCGGGGGTTGCTTCGGGGGTGGGCAGCAGTGCTGGCGGCAGGCCGGTGGCGGCGTACTCGGCCATCAGCTCGCGCATCAGCGGGGCGATGCCGGTGGGCGGCAGCACAGAGATGTCCTGCCCCGCGGGGTTGAGCCGGCGGCGCTGGCCGTCGGCGTTGGCCGCCTTGTCCAGCGGGCGCACGGGGCTGAGCACCGCGCCGGTGCGCGCATCCACCAAGTCGACGCGGCTGAGATCCCAGCGCGCGTAGCGCACGTGCACGGCGTGCAGGTGACGCAGTCGCCCCGGGACCTCGAAGCGCCGGCCCTCCAGGCTGAAGGTGCCGTCGCTGCGGCGCACGCGGCGACGCACTTCCAGGCGAAAGGCGTCCTGCAGCGCATCGGCCGCCGGGCAGTCGCGCGCCACGGTGGGGCCCGCCAGGAAGCGCTGCAGCGGCGTGGCCTGCAGCTCGCTGTGCACCGTGCGGTGGTACTCCTGCTCGACCCAGGCCTGCGTGGCCTGGTTCAACCGCTCCAGGCTCAGCGCCACATCGCCCTCGAGCATGGGCATCAGGCGGCCTTCCACGCGGCCCCAGAAGGACTCCTGCTTGGCGTTCTGGTAGGGGCTGTACGGCAGCGTGGTCTGGTGCACGATGCCCAGCCGCGTCAGGCCGCTGGTGAACTCCTGGCTGAGCATGGCCGCGCCGTTGTCGGTCATCAGCGCGCGCGGCAGGCCACGCTTCATGAAGGCCTGCGTCAACCCGTGCACCAGGCTGTGGGCGCTCTCGTCGAGGTACCACTGCAGGTGGCATACCAGGCGCGAACGGTCGTCGATGACGCCCAGCAGGATGGGCTTGACCCAAGCGCCGGCGCGGGTGAGCACGCGGCGGCTGGCGTGATGGAAGTCCAGATGCCACAACGCGGCCACGTGCTCGACCTCGAAGCTGCGCACCTCGAGTTGCTCCAGACGCTCGCGGGCGAGTTGCGCGCCGTCGGTGTTGCGCCTGGGGCGCGGCTGGCGGTGCATGCCCTGGGCCAACAGGTAGCGCCGCACGGTGGAGTACGACACCAGCGGCGCACCGCCGGCCCTCAGCGCCGCGTGCAGGTTGTCCAGATGCAGCTGCGCCGTCCAGCCGGGGTGCTCGCGGTACTGCTGCGTCAGCGCCGCCACGGCCTGCGGGCTCAGACTCGGGAAGCAGCCCACGTCGGCGCGCAGCGTGTTCCTCAGCGCGGCCACCGGGTCGCCCGCGCGTCGGGCCTGGTAGTACCAGCGCTCGATCGTGGAAGCACCCAGGCGCAGATCCAGCCCCGAGACGGGGTGGCGCCAGGTCTTGGCCGCCAGGGCCTTCACGGCCACACCCAACTGCCCCTTGGCGGGCGGGGCGGCCAGCAGCGAGCCGATGACCGAGAAGCGCAGGCGCGCCCATCGATCGCGTTCAGGAGGGTCGGTGATCGTCTTCAAGTCAGGCTCCAGTCGTGGCGCACCGGCGGTGCAACATCACTGGAGCCAAGGCTATGGGGCCTCGTGCAGCTCGGCTACGGGCATCTTCTGCGGGTCCTCACGCGGCATCGGGCAGCGTGACCGTGGCCGCCGCCGAAGAGCCCGCCACGCTGATCGGGCTGAGCCAGTGCAACAGGCGCATCAGCGCCTGCGTCGAGTCGCCGAACCGCTCGATCAGAGCGCCGGGCAAGCTCGCCTGCGCCAGCGGCGGCATGAACTGCGCACACGCCACGCGCCACAGGCCGGTGCCAGGAAAACGCTGTACCCACCACTGCCGCCAGCGCGCCAGCGTGTGGCGCGTGACCCCCAGCGCCGCCCCCAGGGCCGCCGCCGCTGGTGTCGGCCCGGCCGGCCGGGC
>JBMTXX010000364.1:0-3225 GCA_049453935.1 Rubrivivax sp. | reverse complement strand
CAGCGGCCGCAACGTGCGCGACTCCTCGCCGTCGACATCCGGCTCGGCCAGCCAGACACCGGTGGCCGTCAAGGTGGACGCCATGAGCTTGTCGTCGATCTCGATGTTGGTACGTGTGGTGAACCGCCTCTCTTGACAACATACACACCGTAAGGGCCGGCGTACACGCAGTGCAGCGTTGCCGTCACCGGCTGTGCCGCTATTCCCGCACCCGGCTCTTCCAAAGCCGGATGGGTCAGACACGGGACCAAGAGCGGGTGTCGACACCCGACATCGGAGGGCTGTGCCTTCTGGCCGAGGCGGCGCAGGCCGAGGCTGCGCTGCTGAGCGAGACCGAGTGGACGGTGCCGCTGCTGTTGGACGCGGCGCGGGCGACGTCGAAGATCGTGACCTCTCGGCACAGCACCTGAGCGACAAGACGGGATGGCCAGTCAGCGCCCGGAGATCGACGCCAGGAAATCCGTCACCTCCTGCCGCAACTCATCGCGTGCAGGCTGCTCCAGCGGCAGGTGGGTGCCGTTGGACAACTCGCGCAGGCGCTTGGGGCTGTCGACACGCTCGAACGCCGGCAGGCTCAGGTCGGTTGGTGTCCAGAGATCGGCGCCGGGGTGCGCCAGCCGCAGCGGGCAGCGCAGCTCGATCCGGCCCACCTTGCAGGCGTGCAGGGTGCGGAAGAAGCGGGAGGGCACGCGCAGACGGCCCAGCAGCGGGTCGGTGGTGAAGTAGTCGCGCAGGGCCGCATTGCCGGACATCTTGTCCATCGGCGCGGCCAGCCACAGCGGCAGCCGCAAGCGATCGACGACGAACGGCATCCACCGGAAGCCCAGCAGAGACGCCACCCCCAGCCAGCGCCATCGGGCTGCACGGGCAAACACCGCAGGGTCTCCCATGTCGAGCAGCGTCGTCACGATCACACCCCTGACATCGCTCGCTGCACGGGCTGCCAGGACCGCGGTCATCCCGCCGACCGACAGTCCCATCAGCACCACCGGGCCCTCCGCTTCGTCGGCCAGCGCCGCCACCACGGCCGGCCACTCGGCATAGTCCCAGTCGAAGGTGCTGGCCGGGCGGGTCAGCCCGTAGCCGGGAAGATCCGGCGCGAGCACGCGCCAGCCCAGGCCGCAGGCGACATCGGCCAGCGGCGCCAGCACCCGCCCGTTGCCGCCCCCGCCATGCACGAGGATGACGGTTCCCCGTGCCGCGCCTTGGGGGCGCCAGTCGTCGATGTGGACCTCGTGTCCGCGGACGGTCTGCCAGCGCTCCGAGGGAAGCCGTTGAATGCGCACGCCGAACTCCTGTTCGACCAGACGGAGATACCGGTGCCAGGAGGGGGAGGATTCGTAGGTGTTCATCATGATGACCAAGAGGGTGCGGACACCCGAGATTCTGAGTAATCTCTCAACTTCAGCAACTCGGATTCGAGCCCCCGCCGTGTCGCCAGCCCAGCGCCCGCAAAAGCCTGTCCGGCAACCGAAACAACGCCGCTCGCGCGCCACGGTAGCCACCCTGCTCGAGGCAGGGGCTCGGATTCTTGCGGAGGGAGGCTGGCCCGCCTTCAACACCAATGCCGTCGCCGCACGCGCCGGGGTGTCCATCGGCTCGGTCTACGAGTACTTCCCGAACAAGCAGGCACTCGTGGACGCCATCGCCAAAGCCCACCTCGCCCGGGGTGAGGCGCTGCTGGCCGGCGCGTCTGCGCTGGAAGGGCAGCAACTCGAGCTGGCCACCCTGGCCGGTCTCCTCGTGCAAGGGGTCGTGGCGCTGCACGAGGACGACCCTCGCCTGCACCGGGTGCTGTCGTCCGAGGTGCCGCTGTCCGCGGCGGTGCGCGATCGTGCCGCACGCTTGCGGCTGGGCTTCATCGACTTCGTCGCCCGCAGCCTTCACGGCCGTGTGGCCCAGCCCCGCCTGAGTGCCCAACTGATCGTGGACGCCACGGACGCCGCCGTCCACCGCTGGTGGGTCGAGGACGACGGCCGACTGGCGCAGCCGCAGATCCTGGCCGGTGAACTCGCACGGATGCTGGGCGCCTACCTGGAGAGTGCAGCCCTCGACGTCCGAAAACCGGACACCGCCCGATGACCGGGCAGGTGCTGGCGGCACACGACCATCCTCGACACAGCGACGGGGGTCGCCTGCTACCGCACCGGCGCGCTCGGGTGCGTGCAGGCGTCCGAACCCGAGCCGAGCGCGAAGGGAATCCTCGCGGGCCTACAGGTCGGGGGCCCGCGCTTTTCTGTCTGAATACGCTTTCTGTCAGACTTGTCATCAGTCGCTGTGGCCGCCCTGCACCCAAATCCGATGTCTTCCACCACCGTCCCTTCGAAGCCCTCCAGGGCACACGCGCGTCCTGCCCGACCACCCGAGGGGGCGCATGAAGAGCTGGTGAGATCCCGCGTTTTCCTGAGAGACCGTCGCCAGATCACCCTGCCCGCCGAGGCGGTGTCCGCCGTCGGTCTGGCTGTCGATGACGTCCTCGAGGTGCGGGTGGTCGAGGGCGGCATCCTGCTCGTTCCCCAGCGCGCCGGTCAAGAGCCTGCGCACTCGATGAGCCGTTTCGTCGGCCTGGGCCGTGGCGTGTTCGGTGACACGGCCGAGCAGGCCGATGCCCTGGTGCGCGACCTGAGCGGCGAGTGGTAGGCCAGTTCCTCCCGATGCCAGGAATCACCGATGTCGTGGCCCGCCATGCGGGCAGGCATGTCTACCTCGACACCAACCTCTTCATCTACGTGCTCAACGGCGCGCCGGGTGTGGCGGAGCAGTGCGTGGGCCTGCTCGACGCGTGCTGCCGCGATGAAGTCCACGAGGTCACGGGCGACCTGACCCTGGCCGAACTGCTGGTACAGCCGCTGATACAAAACGATGTCGCAGCCGTGCGCGCCGTCCGGGAGATGTTGGTGGAGAGTGGCGCCGTCACTCTGATCAGCCATGACCGCGCCTGCTTCGAGCGCGCGGCCCGGCTGCGCGCCGCCCACGCCCTGAAGATGCCCGACGCCTTGCACCTGGCCACCGCGCTGGGGTGCGAAGCAGGCTGCTTCGTCTCGAACGACCGCGGCTTGCCGGCGGTCGCAGGGATCGAGATCTCGGTCCTGGGGGTCTGAGAGCCATTCCAGTTGCGACAGCAGCGACGCGCCCCGTGCCCAGGGCAGTCTGCCTCAATCATCCAGCAGCCGCACCTTCACGCTGCGCCCCTTGATCTTGCCGCCCGACAGGCGCCGCAGCACC
>JBMTXX010000363.1:0-3235 GCA_049453935.1 Rubrivivax sp. | reverse complement strand
AGCGCTGGTTCTGGTTCGACCCGCCCTTCCACCCCGGCCAGAGCGTGCTGCTGCATCGCGAGGCCGACAACGTCTGGCGCATCGACTTCCAACTCGGCTGGGACGCCGACCCGGAAGCCGAGAAGCGGCCTGAAAAGGTGATCCCGCGCATCCAGGCCATGCTGGGCCCCGAGCGCGAGTTCACGCTCGAGTGGGTCAGCGTCTACACCTTCCAGTGCCGGCGGATGAAGCGCTTGCGGCACGGCCGCGTGCTCTTCGTCGGCGATGCCGCACACCAGGTCTCGCCCTTCGGCGCGCGCGGCGCCAACTCCGGCATCCAGGACGCGGACAACCTGGGCTGGAAGCTGCACCTGGTGATCGAGGGCCGCGCGCCCGAGGCACTGCTCGACAGCTACGACGCCGAGCGCGCCGTCGCGGCCGACGAGAACATCCTGAACTCCACGCGCTCGACCGACTTCATCACGCCGAAGACGCCGATGTCACGGCGCTTTCGCAACGCGGTGCTCGAGATGGCACGGGACTTCCCGTTCGCGCGCGCGCTGGTCAACTCCGGTCGGCTGTCGGTGGCCACGCATCTGGACGACTCGCCACTGAACACGCCTGACGGCGCCACCGGCGACGACACCTTCGCCGGCTGGATGGCCCCGGGTGCGCCGCTGGACGACGCGCCGGTGCGGGTGGACGGCCGCAACGGCTGGCTGCTGCGCCAGATCGAGGGCTTCACGCTGCTGAGCTTCGGAGAAACCGGCTTGGACGACGCGACGCTGGCCGGCCTGCCGGTGCCGCTGAGGCGGCTGCGCGTGCAGCCGGCAGGATCGCCACCGATGCAGACGCCCGATGCCCCGGGCGGCGACGCGGCGGTCTGCTGCGAACTCGAGGACGTGCAGGGCCTCGTCGCCCGGCGCCTGGACGGCCGCCCAGGCACGGTCTACCTGATACGACCGGACCAGCACGTGGCGGCACGCTGGCGCCGCGTCGACGCGATGTCGCTGCGCGCCGCGCTGGACCGCGCGCTCGGCGTCACGCCCCCGGCGGTCGCCGCAGCCCACTGATCCCGGAGCCGACGATGCCGTTCGAACACCTGAACACCCAGCCCAACCTCGGCGTGCCCGGCCAGCGCCACCTGCGTGCCTACACGCCGGGCGACACCTTCTATGAGATGCTGATCGGCGCGCACGAGGGCCTGGACGACGAGGCCAGTCAGCGCCTGAACGCCCGCCTCGTGCTGCTGCTGTCCAACCACATCGGCGATCTGCGCGTGCTGCGCGAAGCCTTCGCCGCCGCCCGCCAGGGGCTGTGACCTTCCTCAACGGAACCCGACCCATGAAGATCGAACGCATCCACCACGTGGCCTACCGCTGCCGCGACGCAAAGGAAACCGTCGAGTGGTACGGCCGCATGCTGAAGATGGACTTCCAGCTCGCCATCGCCGAGGACCGCGTGCCCTCGACGAAGGAGCCCGACCCGTACATGCACATCTTCCTCGACGCAGGGGGCGGCAACACGCTGGCCTTCTTCGAACTGCCCACAAGGGCGCCCATGGGCCGCGACGAGAACACGCCCGCCTGGGTGCAGCACATCGCCTTCCGGGTCCGGGACCGGCAGACCCTGCTCGACTACAAGGCACACCTCGAAGCGCAAGGCGTGGAGGTGCTCGGCCCGACCGACCACGGCGCCTTCCACTCGATCTACTTCTTCGACCCGAACGGCCACCGGCTGGAACTGGCCTGCCCCGACCCCGACGAGGCCGGCATGCTCGCACGCATGGACGAGGTCAAGTGGAAGATGCTGGAAGACTGGTCGCGGACCAAGACGGCGCCCAAGCACGCGGAGTTCTTCCACCGCCGCGAGTTCACGCCCGAGGCCGAGCCGGCACGCACCTGAGCACGACACCATGACCCCCCTGCTCGATGCCACCCACGACCCCCAGCGGCGCAGCTGGGTCACCTCGGCCAACGCCGAGGCGGGCGACTTCCCCCTGCAGAACCTGCCCTTCGGGCGCTTCCACACCGCTGACGACGCCGCCGTGCGGGTGGGCATCGCCATCGGCGACGCCGTGCTGGACCTGCGCGCCGTCGACGCCATGCTGCGCAGCGGCGCAGGGGCTGGCGACGCCGCGGCGCCCGAGGGTCTGCACACCTGGCTCGGGCCCCTGGCGGCCGGGGACCTGAACGCCTTCATGGCCCTGGGGCCGGCCGCGCGCCGTGGCCTGCGACAGTGGCTGAGCCATGCATTGGCCGAGGGCTCGGCGCTGCAGCGCGTGCTCGCGCCCGCGCTGCGCGCGCAGGCCGACTGCACGATGCACCTGCCTTGCCACATCGGCGACTACACCGACTTCTACAGCGGTATCCACCACGCGACCACCGTAGGGCGGCTGTTCCGCCCCGACAACCCGCTGCTGCCCAACTACAAGTGGGTGCCGATCGGCTATCACGGCCGGGCCTCGTCCATCGTCGTCAGCGGCACGCCGGTGCGACGGCCGGCCGGCCAGCTCAAGCCGCCGGCGGCGGACATCCCCACCGTGGGCCCGAGCCGACGCCTGGATTGCGAGCTCGAACTCGGCGCCGTGGTCGGGCGCGCCAATGCGCTGGGCGAACCGGTGCCGCTGTCACAGGCCGAGGACCACCTCTTCGGCCTCGTCCTGCTGGACGACTGGTCGGCGCGCGACGTGCAGGCTTGGGAGTACCAGCCGCTGGGGCCCTTCCTGGCCAAGAACTTCGCCAGCACGGTGTCGCCCTGGATCGTGACGATGGAGGCGCTGGCGCCGTTTCGCGTGCCCTTCCAGCGCCCGGCCGCCGACGGCGGCGACCCGGGGACCCTGCCCTATCTCGACGATGCGGCCAACCGGGCGGCGGGCGCCTTCGATCTGCAACTCGAGATCCGGCTGCAGACGGCGGCGATGCGCGCCGCCGGCACGCCGGCCGTGCGCATCTCGCACGGCCACTGGCGCGAGGCGGGCTGGTGGACGCTGGCCCAGTTGCTGACGCACCACACGATGGGTGGCTGCAACCTGCAACCCGGCGACCTGCTGGGCACCGGCACCCTGTCCGGGCCCCGGCCCGAACAGGCCGGGTCCCTGCTGGAACTCACCGCGGGCGGCAAGCAGCCGCTGACCCTGCCCAACGGTGAGACCCGCACCTTCCTCGAAGACGGTGACTCCCTGTCGCTGCACGCCTGGGGCGAGGGCCCCGGGGTCCGGCGCATCGGCTTCGGGGCGTGTGAGGGACGGATCGTC
>JBMTXX010000362.1:0-3256 GCA_049453935.1 Rubrivivax sp. | reverse complement strand
AGCGTCTGGCGGGCGCTGCCGAGACGGCTCTCGGCGACGGCCTCGGCCAGCGGTGCCGTGTCCACCGTGCGCATCAACTTGCCGATGTACTGCATCTGCCGACGCCGCCCTTCGTGGGTGCGCGTGTTGCGGTAGGTCAGCAGTGCCTCGCGCAGGCTGTCCGGCAGCGACAGCGCATCGAGGCGTGACGCTGGGAGCAGCACCAGTTGCGCGCCGAGATCCTGGGCGGCGGTGGAATCGCGCTTGCGCTGGCTCTTGCTGGGCCGAGCGTAGGCATCGAAATCGGGATCGGGTTCCCGGGCGGGCATCCGGCCCGGTGCAAGACGTCTGGACATCCCCGGCATGATAATTCCCAGTCCGCAGACCCGTCTGCCTGTACAGGCCCCACCGATGTCCGGATCCCACGATGCTTCCAACCCTGCCGCGCGTGTGGCAGGCTCCCCCGGCGGCACCGCCGTGTCCACGGGCGACGCAGGTTTCGCCTACAGGCGAGACCGTTTCCAGGAGATGATCGAGGACGTGCTCGCCCAGGCGCGGCAGTTGGGTGCGACCGACGCCGCGGCCGAAGTCTCCGAAGGGTCCGGCCTTTCTGTGTCGGTGCGCAAGGGCGAACTCGAGAACGTCGAGCGCAACCGTGACAAGTCCCTGGGGGTGACGGTCTACGTCGGATCGCGGCGCGGCAACGCCAGCACCTCCGACTTTTCACACGCTGCCCTCGCGCAGACCGTGCGCGCGGCTTGGGACATCGCCCGCTTCACTGCGGAAGATACGGCCGCGGGCCTGCCCGACGAAGCCGATCTGGCCAGCGCCGCGGAAGCGTCACGCGACTTGGCACTGTTCCACCCCTGGGCGATCGACGCAGCGCAGGCCGCGCAGATCGCCTTGCGCTGCGAGCAGGCGGCTTTCGACACCGATCGGCGCATCGCCAATTCCGAAGGCGCCGCCGTGTCGGCGCAGCAGTCGCATTTCTGGGCTGGCAACAGCCGTGGGTTCCGGGGCGGGTATGCGAGTTCCCGACACTCCATCTCGGTGGCGCCGATCGCCGGTCGGGGCCAGGGCATGCAGCGGGATGCCTGGTACACCTCCATGCGTGACCCGGCTGCGCTGGCCTCACCCGAAGCCGTCGGACGCTACGCAGCCGAGCGCGCCCTCTCGCGCCTGAAGTCCACGCGCATACCCACGTGCGAGGTGCCGGTGCTGTTCGAGGCGCCCGTCGCCGCGGGCTTGCTCGGGGCCTTGGTGCAGGCCATTTCCGGTGGCGCGCTGTACCGCAAGGCGAGTTTCCTGCTCGACAGTCTGGGCCGTCAGATTCTGCCGCTGCACGTCGACATCGACGAGGATCCCTATCTCGAACGCGGCAAGGGCAGTGCGCCCTTCGATGACGAGGGTGTTCTGACGCGCGCCCGTCGCGTGGTCGACGGCGGGATCATCCAGGGCTATTTCCTGTCGAGCTACTCGGCGCGCAAGCTCGGCATGCGCACCACCGGGCATGCCGGCGGATCGCACAACCTGGCGATGACCAGCCGTCTGACCGAGACCGGCGACACCCTCGAGGCGATGATCGCCAGGCTGGGCCGGGGCCTGTTCGTGACCGATCTGATGGGGCAGGGTGTGAACCATGTCACGGGCGACTACTCGCGGGGCGCGTCGGGATTCTGGGTGGAAGACGGACGCATCGTTCGGCCCGTGGAAGAGATCACGATCGCCGGCAATCTCCGGCAGATGCTCGGCGACATCGTCGCCATCGGCGCCGATGTCTACGAAACGGGCTCGAAGGCCGTCGGGTCTGTCCTCATCGATCGCATGAAGGTCGCCGGGAGTTGAGCCTGCGGCGCGCGCGGCACGCGCGCTCGCGCCAGGATCCTTGTGCCGACTGGGTCCGCTGGTGATTTTCCCCGCGACAGCGCGGGGAAACCCCGCCGCCGGTGGGGCGCCCAAGTCAATAGAATCCAAGAGCTTGCGGGCTTCGCAAGGCTTTTTTCTCCCACTTTTTTCGGAGATCTCCATGGAACGTCGTTCGTTCGTCCAAGGTGCCGGTCTGGCCGGTGTGCTCGCCGCCGGTGCCGCGCCCGCCATCGTGCATGCACAGGCCAATATTCGTTGGCGCCTGACCTCTGCTTTCCCGAAGGCACTCGACACCATCTACGGCGCCGCCGAGGTGTTCTCGAAGGCCGTCAGCGACATGAGCGGCGGGAAGTTCCAGATTTCCGTCCACCCCTCGGGCGAGCTGGTCGGCGGTTTCGGTCAGGTTGACGCCGTGCAGTCTGGCACGGTCGAGATGGCGCACACCGCTCCTTACTACTATTTCGGCAAGGATCCGACGTTCGCGCTCGGCTGCGCGGTGCCATTCAGCTTGAACTCGCGTCAAATGACGGCCTGGATGCTGGACGGCAACGGTCTGAAGCTGACGCGGGAGTTCTACGCCAACTACAACATCATCAACTTCATCGGCGGCAATACCGGTGCGCAGATGGGTGGCTGGTGGCGTAAGGAAATCAAGTCTCTCGAAGACCTGAAGGGCCAGAAGTTCCGCACCGGCGGCTTCAGCGGCCGCATCATGGAACGCCTGGGTGCGGTGCCCCAGAACATTCCCGGCGGCGAGATCTATCAGGCGCTGGAGAAGGGCACGATCGACGCTGCCGAATGGGTCGGCCCCTACGACGACGAGAAGCTGGGCTTCTACAAGGTGGCGCCGTTCTATGGCTACCCTGGCTACTGGGAGGGTGGTCCGCAACTCGACTTCTTCATCAACACAAAGGCCTTTGGGGGCCTGTCCGCCGAGTACAAGGCCATCATCGAAGCGGCGGCCTTGCAAGCGCATGCCGTGATGCAAGCCCGTTACGACGTGCGCAATCCTGCGGCACTCAAGCGTCTGGTGGCTGGTGGCACCAAGCTGTTCCGGTTCCCCCGAGACGTGCTTGACGGGGCGTTCAAGGCCTCCCAGGACATCTATTCGGAGCTCTCCGCCAGCAACCCCGCCTGGCGCAAGATCTACGCCGATCTGTCGGCCTATCGTCGCGACGCCCACCTGTGGTTCCGCTTCTCCGAGGCGGGCTTCGACGACTTCATGCAGCAGCAACGCCTGTGATCCGTCTTCCGGTGGCCACCGCACTGCGATGGCCACCGAGCCGGGTTCACCGGTGGATTGCTAAGGCAACAAGAAGCCCCGCGAAGCGGGGCTTTTTTCTTGCCCGAAGCCTGACGCTGCGCCGCAGAACTCGATTCGTTCGTTCTGAACGATGCCTTGCGATCGTGC
>JBMTXX010000361.1:0-3280 GCA_049453935.1 Rubrivivax sp. | reverse complement strand
CGTGGATGCTCTGGCACAGGTCGCGCAGGCCGGTGCGCTCGTAGCGCGGGTGGGCTGCACAGAACTCCGGCAGCACGCGCCACATCGGCTGGTTGCGGTCGTAGTCGTCCTTGAACTGCTGCAGCGCCGTCAACAGCGTGTTCCAGCGGCCCTTGGTGATGCCGATGGTGAACATGATGAAGAAGGAGTACAGCCCTGTCTTCTCGACGACGACGCCGTGCTCGGCCAGGAACTTGGTCACCACCGCGGCCGGGATGCCGGTCTTGGCGAAACGGCCGCTCATGTCCAGGCCGGGGGTGATGATCGTGCTCTTGACCGGGTCCAGCAGGTTGAAGCCTGGCGCCAGCTCACCGAATCCGTGCCACTTGTCCTCGGCCTTGAGCATCCAGGTGTCGGACCGGCCGATGCCCTGCTCGACGAGCCTGTCCGGCCCCCAGACCTTGAACCACCAGTCGCGGCCGTAATCCTTGGCCACCTTGCGCATCGCGCGGCGGAAGTCCAGCGACTCGAGGATGCTCTCCTCCACCAGCGCGGTCCCCCCGGGCGGGTCCATCATCGCCGCCGCGACGTCGCAGCTCGCGATGATCGCGTACTGCGGGCTCGTCGAGGTGTGCATCAGGTAGGCCTCGTTGAACAGGTGCCGGTCGAGCTTGCGGTCCTGCGCGTCCTGCACCAGCACGTGCGAGGCCTGGCTCAGGCCGGCCAGCAGCTTGTGCGTGCTCTGTGTGGCGAAGACGAGCTGGTTCTTCGGCCGACCGCGCTTCTTGCCCATCGCGTGGAAGCTGCCGTAGAAGGGGTGGAAGGCCGCGTGCGGCAGCCAGGCCTCGTCGAAGTGCAGCGTGTCGATGTAGCCGTCCAGCGCGTGCTTGATCGTCTCGGTGTTGTAGAGCACGCCGTCGTAGGTGCTCTGCGTCAGCGTCAGGATGCGCGGGCGCACCGTCTCGGGGTCGACCCCGGCCAGCAGCGGATTGGCTGCGATCCGCCGCTTGATGGCCTCGGGCGAGAACTCCGCCTGCGGGATCGGCCCGATGATGCCGAAGTGGTTGCGCGTGGGCGGCAGGAACACGGGCACCGCGCCGGTCATGATGATCGAGTGCAGGATGCTCTTGTGGCAGTTGCGGTCCACCACCACCACGTCACCCGGCGCCACCGTGTGGTGCCACACCATCTTGTTGCTGGTGCTGGTGCCGTTGGTGACGAAGAAGCAGTGGTCGGCGTTGAAGATGCGCGCGGCGTTCTTCTCGCTGGCGGCCACGGGGCCGGTGTGGTCGAGCAACTGGCCCAGCTCGTCGACCGCGTTGCACACGTCGGCGCGCAGCATGTTCTCGCCGAAGAACTGGTGGAACATCTGCCCCACGGGGCTCTTCAGGAAGGCCACGCCACCGCTGTGGCCGGGGCAGTGCCACGAGTAGGAGCCGTCCTGCGCGTAGGCCATCAGCGCCTTGAAGAATGGCGGCGCGAGTGAGTCGAGGTAGCTGCGCGCTTCACGGATGATGTGCCGGGCCACGAATTCGGGCGTGTCCTCGAACATGTGGATGAAGCCGTGCAGCTCGCGCAGGATGTCGTTGGGGATGTGCTGCGAGGTGCGCGTCTCGCCGTACAGATAGATCGGGATGTCGGCGTTGCGGAAGCGGATCTCGCCGATGAACTTGCGCAGGCTGAGCACCGCCGGCGCCAGGTCCGGGCCCTGGGTGAATTCCTCGTCGTCGATCGACAGGATGAAGGCGCTGGCGCGGCTTTGCTGCTGCGCGAACTGGCTGAGGTCGCCATAGCTCGTCACCCCCAGCACCTCGAAACCCTCTTTCTCGATGCCCTGGGCGAGCGCGCGGATGCCCAGACCCGAGGTGTTCTCGGAGCGGAAATCCTCGTCGATGATGACAACAGGGAAGCGGAATCGGATCATCGTAGGGCCCAGCCCGGGGTTGCCCGGCATGACGGAGACGGCGCGCAGTGTAGGGCTGTACGCCGCACCGCTACACTCGATCGGCTCAGCTTGTCTCGCAGGACGGACACATGGACTTCGAGGCTTCGACAGGATGGTGGGTGCTGGCAGGCCTGATGGTGCTGGCCGAGTTGTTGTCGGGCACCTTTTATCTGCTGATGATGGCCGTGGGTGCCGCGGCCGCGGCGCTGGCGGCGCACGCCGGCGTGGGCACCACGGGGCAACTCATCGCGGCGGCCCTGGTAGGCGGTGGCGCCACGGCCTTCTGGCACCTGCGCCGTGCGCGGCATCCCCGCAGCGCGCCGGCGGACCGCAACGCCGATGTCAACCTGGACATCGGGCAAAGCGTCATGGTGCAGGACTGGGACGCCCAGGGCCTGACAAGCGTGCGATACCGCGGGGCCAGCTGGTCGGCGCGCCATGCGGCGCCGGGGCAGCCCACGCCTGGCCCACACCGTATCGTGGCCGTGCACGGCAATCGTCTCGACCTGGCCCCACAGGAACAAGCGGGCTGAGCGCCCGGGCGCCCCTGCCCCGCACACCGGGCCTCGGTCACACGTCGCCCTGAACTGGAGAGAAAGTCTTGGAAATCGCCCTTGTCGTCTTCGTCGTCGCGATCGTCTTCGTCGCACGCACCTTCAAGATCGTGCCGCAGCAGCACGCCTGGGTCATCGAGCGGCTGGGCAAATACGACCGGGCGTTGACCCCGGGCCTGAAGTTCGTCATTCCCTTCATCGAACGCGTGGCCTACCGCCATTCGCTGAAGGAAGTGCCGCTGGACGTGCCCAGCCAGGTGTGCATCACGCGCGACAACACCCAGCTCCAGGTGGATGGCATCCTGTACTTCCAGGTCACGGACCCGATGCGCGCCAGCTACGGCTCGAGCGACTACATCGTGGCCATCACGCAGCTGGCCCAGACCACGCTGCGCAGCGTCATCGGCAAGATGGAGCTGGACAAGACCTTCGAGGAGCGCGACCTGATCAACGCCTCGGTGGTCAGCGCGCTGGACGAAGCGGCCCTGAACTGGGGCGTCAAGGTGCTGCGCTACGAGATCAAGGACCTGACGCCGCCGGCCGAGATCCTGCGCTCGATGCAGGCCCAGATCACCGCCGAGCGCGAGAAGCGCGCGCTGATCGCTGCCTCCGAAGGCCGGCGCCAGGAGCAGATCAACATCGCCACCGGCGAGCGCGAGGCCTTCATCGCCCGCTCCGAAGGCGAGAAGCAGGCCGAGATCAACAAGGCCCAGGGCGAGGCCGCCGCGATCACCGCGGTGGCCGAAGCCACGGCCGCAGCCATCCGCCAGATCGCCGCCGCCATCCGCGAGCCCGGCGGCGA
>JBMTXX010000360.1:0-3292 GCA_049453935.1 Rubrivivax sp. | reverse complement strand
ACCGGGATCACCACCAGCGTCAGCAGCGTCGACACCGCGATGCCGAACAGCAGCGAGATCGCCAGGCCGTTGAAGATCGGATCGTCGAGGATGAAGACCGCCCCCGTCATCGCGGCCAGCCCGGTCAGCGCGATCGGCTGCGCCCGCACGGCCGCCGATTCGATGACGGCCTGCTTGAACGCCACGCCGCGCGCGACCTGCAGGTCGACGAAGTCCACCAGCAGGATCGAATTGCGCACGATGATCCCCGCCAGCGCGATCATCCCGATCATCGAGGTGGCGGTGAAGCCCGCGCCCAGCAGCGCGTGCCCCGGCATCACGCCGATCAGCGTCAACGGGATCGGGGCCATGATGACCAGCGGGATGCCGTAGCTGCGGAACTGCGCCACCACCAGCAGGTAGATCAGGATCAGCCCCACGCCATAGGCGGCGCCCATGTCGCGGAAGGTCTCGTAGGTGATCTGCGACTCGCCGTCCCACTTGACCGCGTATTCGCGATAGGGGTCGGCCGGCTGGCGGATCCAGTACTCGCCGAGCGCGCCGGTGCCGGGCAGGGCCACCTCGGGCAGGCGCTCGCGGATCGCGAACAGACCGTACAGCGGCGAGTCGGGCACCTGGGCACCCTGCGCGCGACGACCGACGTCGCCGAAGACATAGGACACGCCCTGCAGGTCCTTGGTGAACAGGGGCTTGTCGATCACGCCGCGCTCCACCTGGACCAGCTCGGACAGCGGCACGAGCTGCCCGTTGGCCGCCCGCATCGGCAGGGCCAGCACGGACTCGAGCCCGACCTGCGCCTCGCGGGGCAGTTGCAGCCGCACCGGCACCGGGTACTTGCTGTGGCCGTCGTGCAGCCAGGCGGCGTCGGTGCCCGACAGCGCCGCGTGCACCGTCTGCGCGACCGCAGCCACAGGAATGCCCAGCGATTCGGCGCGCTGGCGCTGCACGCGCAGGAAAGCGCGTGGGGCGTCGGCGACGAGCGTGCTGTCCACCGCGGCGATGTCAGGCGTGGCACGGAAGGCCTGCTCCAGGCGCTGCGCCAGCTGCTGACGCCCGGCCTCGTCGGGCCCGTAGACCTCGGCCACCAGCGGGCTCATCACCGGCGGGCCCGGCGGCACCTCCACGACCTTCAGCTTCGCGCCGTGGCGCGCGGCGATCGCCTCGAGCGCCGGACGCAGCCGCTGTGCGATGGCATGGCTCTGCTCGCCGCGATGGGCCTTGTCCACCAGGTTGACCTGCAGGTCGCCCTGCTCGGCATCGGCACGCAGGTAGTACTGCCGCACCAGGCCGTTGAAGGTGATCGGGCTGGCCGTGCCGGCGTAGGCCTGCAGGTCCAGCACCTCGGGCTGGCGGGCGAGGAAGTCGCCCAGGTCCTGCAGCGCGGCGGCCGTGTCCTCGAGCGCGGTGCCGGCCGGCATGTCGACGACGAGCTGGAACTCGCTCTTGTTGTCGAAGGGCAGCATCTTGAGCACCACGCCCAGACGCGCGTTCGGGAACAGCGCCAGCGCCACCGACAGCGCGGTGGCCGCCAGGATGCCGGCCAGCATCGCCCAGCGCGCCGCCGCGCTGTCCAGGAAGGGCCGCAGCAGCGCGGGGAAGACCGCTGCCAGCCGCGCAGCCACCCCGCCGCCGGCCGCGCCGCTGCCGCCGTGCGCGCCATGGCCGCCCCTCATCAGCTTCAGCGCCAGCCAGGGCGTGACGGTGAAGGCGATGGCCAGCGACAGCGCCATGCCCAGGCTGGCATTGATCGGGATCGGGCTCATGTAGGGCCCCATCAGCCCGGTCACGAAGGCCATCGGCAGCAGTGCGGCGATGACCGTCATCGTGGCCAGGATGGTGGGGCCACCGACCTCGTCGACCGCCAGCGGGATGACCTCGCGCAGCGGGCGGTGGATGCCGGCGGCCGCATCCAGCGCCTGATGACGGTGGATGTTCTCGACGACGACGATGGCGTCGTCGACCAGGATGCCGATCGAGAAGATCAGGGCGAACAGGGAGACGCGGTTCAGCGTGAAGCCCCAGGCCCAGGAGGCGAACAGCGTGGCCGCCAGCGTCAGGATCACCGCACCGCCGACGATGACGGCCTCGCGCCGGCCCAGCGCCAGGCCGACGAGAAGGATCACCGATCCGGTGGCGAAGGCCAGCTTCTGGATCAGCTTGTTGGCCTTCTCGGCCGCGGTCTGACCGTAGTCGCGCGTGACCGTGGCCTCGATGCCCTCGGGGATGACGGTGTTGCGCAGGGCATCCACACGCTCTCGCGTGGCGCGTGCCACATCGACCGCGTTCTCGCCCGGCTTCTTCGTGACCGTGAGCGTGACGGCGGGATGGCGACCCGCAGCCACCGCACCGGCGGCTGGCACCACCCCGGCCCCCTCGGTCGAGCCGGCCACGGCCTGCCCGGGGGTGAACCAGACATGGCGCTGCGGCTGGGCGGCGCCGGCCTCGATGCGGGCGACCTCGCGCAGGTAGACCGGCTTGCCGGCGTGCACGCCGACGACCAGGTCGCCCACCTCCTCGGCATCGCGCAGGTACTGGCCGGTCTCGACCGTCAGCATCCCTGGCGCCGAGGTGCCCTCCCGCTCGGCCACCCGGCCCGAAGGCATGCCGAGGTTGGCGGCTGCGATGGTCTCGCGCAGCCGCAGCACATCCACGCCGCGTTCGCGCAGCCGCGTCGGGTCCAGCAGCACCTGCAGCGCACGCCCGGGGCCGCCGATGGCGCGCACCTCGCGCGTGCCGGGCACGCGCTTGAGCTCGGACTCCATCGTCGCGGCCACACGCTCGAGCTCGAGCGCCGAAGCGTCGTTGCGGCTCCACAGCGTCACGGCCAGCACCGGCACGTCGTCGATGCCCATGGGCCGCACGATGGGTGTGAGCGTGCCGAGCCCGGCGGGCAGCCAGTCCTGGTTGGCGTTCAGCACGTCGTACAGGCGCACCAGCGCCTCGGTGCGCGGCACGCCGACCTCGAACTGCACCGTCAGCACCGCCATGCCGGGGCGCGAGACCGAGTAGGTGTGCTCGATGCCCGCGATCTGCCCCAGCACCTGCTCGGCCGGGCGGGCCACCATGTGCTGCACGTCGGCGCTGCCGGCCCCCGGGAAGGGGATCAGCACGTTGGCCATCGTCACGTTGATCTGCGGCTCTTCCTCGCGGGGTGTGACCAGCACCGCGAACAGCCCGAGCAGCAGTGCCACCAGCGCCAGCAGCGGGGTCAGCGCGTGGTCCTGGAAGGTCCGGGCCAGGCGGCCCGACGCGCCCAGGGGGGTGGCCGCACCGGCCCCGCTCGGCCCGCTCG
>JBMTXX010000359.1:0-3293 GCA_049453935.1 Rubrivivax sp. | reverse complement strand
ATGCAGATCGGGCTGACCGGCCAGGGCGACTGGCAGCTCGGCATCCGCCATACCTTGCGGCTGGAATGAACCCGGCGCTTTCGTGGACCGGCAGCGCCTGCGGCACACGTCAGGCAGGCGATGGGCTGACGGCGTCCGACCTCTGCGATGAGCGCCAGACAGCGCGGGCCGGCAGATGAACGCGGCCGCGCGTTGGGGCTGGACCGTGTCCGCGCTGGCGCTCGCGGGCGCGGGCCTGGTCATCGCTTTCGTCCTGTCCTTCGTCGCATCGGGCACCGACTTCCGTGAGCGCCAGTTCGCCCTGCTGTTCTGGAGCAATGCGGCCGTGGCGGCGCTGCTGCTGCTGGTGCTGGCGGGGGTGGCGGTACGACTGTCGCGCCGCCTGCGCGCCGGGCGCTTCGGCAGCCGGCTGCTGCTGAAGCTGGCGGGCATTCTGGCGCTGGTGGGCCTGCTGCCCGGGGTGGTGATCTACACCGTGAGCTGGCAGTTCGCCTCGCGCAGCATCGAAAGCTGGTTCGACGTGCGGGTGGCGCAGGCCCTGGACGCCGGTCTGGCGCTGGGGCGCGGGACGCTGGACCTGCTGCGGGCCGACCTGCTGGCCCAGGCCGGCGTGGCCGCACAGCGCCTGTCGGAGGCTCCGGGGACACCGGGTCCGCTGGCGCTGGAACGGGTGCGCGAGCAACTCGGCGCCAGAGAGGTCTCGCTCGTCGCAGCCTCCGGGCAAGTCATCGCCACCGCCACCGCCACGGCCGGGCGTGCCGTCCTGCCCGCGGAGCGCCCACCGGCCGAGCTGCTGCGCCTGGCCCGCGAAGCCGGCGCCGCCAGCCAGATCGAAGGCCTGGAGGACGAGGCCAGCGCCGCGCGGCTGCGCGTGCTGGTGCCGCTGCCCGACACGTCGATCTCGCTGCGGCAGGCCGAGGCCGCCTTCGTCTGGATCGTCCAGCCGCTGCCGCGACGCATCACCGATGCGGCGTTGTCGGTACAGGCGGCCTACAGCGAGTACCAGCAGCGCGCGCTGGCGCGTGACGCCTTGCGCAGGATGTACATCGGCACGCTGACCCTGGCGCTCGTGCTCGCCGTCTTCGGGGCGGTGCTGCTGGCCATCGTCCTGGGCAACCAGATCACCCGGCCGCTGTTGATGCTGGCCGACGGGGTGCGTCAGGTCGCCTCGGGCAATCTGTCAGCGCGTCCGGTGTTCCGCTCGACGGACGAGTTGGGCGGACTGACCCGGTCGTTTGCGAACATGACCCAGCAACTGTCGGACGCGCGAGGCCAGGTGCAGCGTGCGGTGGACGACCTCGAAGCCGCGCGCGCCCGCGTGCAGACCATCCTCGACACGCTCAGTGCGGGCGTGATCGTCTTCGACGACGAGGGGCGGATCGACACCCTCAATCCCGGGGCCACCCGCATCCTGCGGCAACCGCTGCAAGCGCACACCGGGCGCACGCTGGACAGCGTCGAGCCCCTGGCGGACTTCGCACGGGCGGTGGCCGGGCACTTCAAGCCCGCGCCTGGCGAGACACCGGACGACCCGCGCGGCGCGCAGTGGCAGGACATCCTCGAAGTGCGCGTGGGCAGCACCGGCATCGTCAACCTGCTGGCGCGCGGCACGCCGATGCCCGGCGGCGGGACGCTGCTGGTCTTCGACGACATCACGGAAATCGTCTCGGCGCAGCGCTCGCAGGCCTGGGCCGAGGTGGCGCGGCGCCTGGCGCACGAGATCAAGAACCCCCTGACCCCGATCCAGTTGTCGGCCGAGCGGCTGCAACACAAGCTGGAGTCGCGGCTGGAGGGCAACGATCGGTCGATGCTGCAGCGCAGCGTGGCCACGATCGTCGACCAGGTCGAGGCGATGAAACGGCTCGTCGACGAGTTCCGCGACTACTCGCGCCTGCCATCGGCACAGACCTCGGCATTGCAGCTCAACGCACTGGTGGGCGATGTGCTTGCGCTGTACGGGCAGGCGATCGACAGCGGCCGGATCGTCGTGCGTCTGGAGGCGGGGCTGCCGCGCATCCAGGGCGACGCGAGCCAGTTGCGCCAGGTCATCCACAACCTGGTCCAGAACGCCCTGGACGCCGTCGAAGCGCGGCCCGATGCGCGGGTGAGCGTCAGCACCCAGGCGGTGCGCGATGACGCCGACAGCGGGCCCGGCGCCGTGCGGCTGGCCGTGGAGGACAACGGCCCCGGGTTCGACGAACGCGTGCTCAGACGCGCCTTCGAGCCCTACGTCACCACGAAGCCGCGGGGCACCGGGCTGGGGCTGGCGATGGTCAAGAAGATCGTCGACGAACACCGCGGCCGCATCGTCGCCCGCAACCTGCAAACCAGCGACGAACCCGATTCGCCGATCACCGGGGCGAGAGTTTCGATATCATTTTTCGCACTGGTGCCTGAAGCATCCAGCGTCGGGCCCCCCAAGGCCTGACCGGCACGACGCGGTACCCCCGCCCTACACAAGAACCACTGGCCGCGCATCCGATGTCAACCATTCTGGTCGTGGACGACGAACTCGGCATCCGTGCCCTGCTGTCGGAGATCCTGAGTGACGAAGGCCACACCGTGCTGCTGGCCGAAAACGCGGCGCAGGCGCGCAGCGAGCGTGAGCGCAGCCGTCTGGATCTGGTGCTGCTCGACATCTGGATGCCCGACGTCGACGGCATCACGCTGCTCAAGGAATGGGGCGTGCAGGGCCGGCTGACGATGCCGGTGGTCATGATGAGCGGTCATGGCACGGTGGACACAGCGGCCGAGGCGCTGCGCTTCGGCGCAGTGGCCTTCCTGGAAAAGCCCATCACCCTGCAGAAGTTGCTCAAGGCGGTCGATCAGGCGCTGCAGAAGCCCGCCACGACAACAGCCACCGCTGGCGCAAGCGCCACAGGCGCTGCTGCCAGCCGTCTGCTGCCCCAGCTTGCCGGATCCACGCCGGGTGGCCCGGCGACATCGATGCCTGCGCGAGCCGTCGCCGCGATGCCCCCCCCGCTGCCCCTGGGTCCCGCATCGTTGCAGAGCTTCGATCTGGACAGGCCGCTGCGCGAGGCCCGCGATGCCTTCGAGAAAAGCTATTTCGAGTTCCACCTGGCCAAGGAGGGCGGCTCGATGACCCGTGTGGCCGACAAGACCGGGTTGGAACGCACACACCTGTACCGCAAGCTCAAGCAGTTGGGGGTGGACCTGAGCCGAGCCAAGCGCGGGCAAGGGGACTGAGAGTCTGAGCCGCGCTATACTTCGGCGTTCAGGCCAAGTAGCTCAGTTGGTAGAGCAGCGGATTGAAAATCCGCGTGTCGGTGGTT
>JBMTXX010000358.1:0-3329 GCA_049453935.1 Rubrivivax sp. | reverse complement strand
GGCAGCCGCCGTAGCTGGTGCCGCTCATGCGGGCGTCCGACAGGCGCAGCATGTCGCGCACGCCCTGCTTCAGCAGCTTGGTCGGGATCGGCAGCATGCCCCACTCGGGCATGCCGGCGCCCTTGGGGCCGGCGTTGCGCAGCACCAGAATGTCGTCGGCGGTGACGTCCAGGTCCGGGTCCTCGGAAGCGGCCTTCAGGCTCGGGTAGTCGTCGAAGACCAGCGCACGGCCGGTGTGGCGCAGCAGCCGCGGCTCGCAGGCGCTGGGCTTGATGATCACGCCGTCGGGGGCGATGTTGCCGCGCAGCACGGCCAGCGCGCCTTCGGCGTAGATCGGACGGTCGAGCGGGCGGATGACGTCGTCGTCGAAGACCCGGGCGCCGGCAATGTTCTCGCCCAGCGTGCGGCCGTTGACGGTCATGGCGTCGGTGTGCAGGTGGCCGCGGATGCGCTCCAGCATCGCCGGCAGGCCCCCGGCGTAGTAGAAGTCCTCCATGAGGTAGCGATCGCCGCTGGGCCGGATGTTGGCGATGACCGGGAGGTGCCGGCTGGCGGCGTCGAAGTCGTCCAGCGTCACGGGAGTGCCGGCGCGGCGCGACATGCCGATCAGGTGGATGATGGCGTTGGTCGAGCAGCCCATGGCCATCGCGCAGGCGATGCCGTTGTCGAAGTTCGCGCGGGTGAGCAGTCGGGCGGGCGTGAGGTCCTCCCACACCATCTCCACCGCGCGGCGCCCGCAGGCGGCGCTCATGCGGATGTGGCCCGAGTCCGCCGCCGGGATCGAACTCGCCCCGGGCAGCGTGAACCCGCAGGCTTCGGCGATGCCCATCATGGTGGCGGCCGTCCCCATCGTCATGCAGGTGCCGTGGCTGCGGGCGATGCCGGCCTCGACCTGCTGCCAGTCCTCGGTGGAGATGCGCCCGGCGCGGCGGTCGTCCCAGTATTTCCAGGTGTCCGAGCCCGAGCCCAGGACGCGCCCCTGCCAGTTGCCGCGCAGCATCGGGCCGGCCGGCAGGTAGACGAAGGGCAGGCCCATGCTGAGCGCGCCCATGATCAGCCCGGGTGTCGTCTTGTCGCACCCGCCCATCAGCACCGCGCCGTCGACCGGGTGGCTGCGCAGCAGTTCCTCGGTCTCCATCGCGAGGAAGTTGCGGTACAGCATCGTCGTAGGCTTGACGATGGGCTCGGACAGGCTGATCGCCGGCAATTCCACCGGGAAGCCACCGGCCTGCAACACCCCGCGCTTGACGTCATCGACGCGCTGCTTGAAGTGCGAGTGGCACTGGTTGACGTCGCTCCAGGTGTTGACGATGGCGATCACCGGTTTGCCGACCCAGTCGTCCGGGCCGTAGCCCATCTGCATGAAGCGCGAGCGGTGGCCCATGCTGCGCAGGTCGTCGGGGGCGAACCAGCGCGCGCTGCGCAGCGTCTCGGGGGTCTTGCGGGGCATCTCGGGTGTCTCCTCGTCGTGTTCTGGTCTGGTCGGCGGGTGGCTCAGTCGCCGGCGCTCAGTGGTCTCGTGCGCTCCAGCAGCCAGGCCAGCGCGGCGCCGTCCAGGCGCGGCGCCAGGCGCTCTCGCACGGTGGCGTGATAGGCGTCGAGCCATTGCACCTCGTCGGCGCGCAGCAGCGTGCGGTCGATGCAGCGGGTGTCGATCGGGCACAGCGTCAGCGTCTCGAACTCCAGCATCTCGGCGAAGGTGTGGCCCTCGGGTGTGTCGGCCGGCACGTTCATCACCAGGTTCTCGATGCGCACCCCCCACTGCCCGGGGCGGTACAGGCCCGGCTCGACCGAGGTGATCATCCCCGGCTCCATGGCCATCGTGGCATCGGGCAGGGCCTTGCTGATGCTCTGCGGCCCCTCGTGGACGTTCAGGAAGTAGCCCACGCCGTGGCCGGTGCCGTGGCCGAAGTCCAGCCCTTCCTGCCACAGCGGCGCGCGCGCGATCGCGTCCAGCATGGGCCCCGGCGTGCCGCGCGGGAAGCGCGTGCGGCTCAGCGCCATCGTGCCCTTGAGCACCAGGGTGTAGTCGCGCTTCATCGCCGCGCTCGGCGTGCCGATGGGCCACACCCGTGTGATGTCGGTGGTGCCGCCGAGGTACTGGCCGCCGGAATCGATCAGCAGCAGGCTGTCCCCTTCGATGGCGGCGTAGGACTGCGGGGTGGCGCGGTAGTGCGGCATCGCCCCGTTGGCGGCGTGGCCCGCGATCACCGGGAAGCTCAGGCCGACAAAGCCCGGACGGCGTGCGCGCGCGGCACTCAGGTGGGTGTCGACATCGAGTTCGGTCAGCGCCGGCAGCCCCGGCACGCCGGTGCGGCGGCGCGCCAGTTCGGCTTCGAACCAGGCATAGAACTCGCACATGGCCACGCCGTCCTCGATCATGGCGGCGCGGATGTGCACCGCCTCCTCGGCGGTCTTGCGGCTCTTCAGCAGCGTGCTCGGGTTGATCGCCTCGACCACGCGCACGCCCTCGGGCACGTGCTCGCGCAGGCCCAGGGTCACGCGTTTGGGGTCGATCAGCAGCACCGCGCCGCCAGGCAGCGCCGACAGGCCTTGCGCGGCCTGTGCATAGGGGGCGATCGTCACCCCGTCGGCGGCCAGGGCCACCGCCAGCGCGGCGTCGACCTTGCCTGGGGCGACGTACATCGTGGCCCCGGCGGCGTCGATCAGCAGGTGGGCCAGGAAGACGGGGTTGTAGCTGACGTCGGCGCCGCGCAGGTTGGTGATCCAGGCGATGTCGTCGACGGTGCTGACGAGGTGGTGGCTGGCGCCGTGGCGCTTCATCGCATCGCGCACCTGCGCGAGTTTGGCGCTGCGCGGCAGCGGGGCATAGGGCGCGCGATGCTCGTACACCGGTTGCGGCGGCAGGCCCGGGCGGTCGGGCCAGATCCGGTCGATCAGATCGAGGTCGGTGCGCACCTGCACGCCGGCGCGCTGCATCGCCGTCTGCAGCGCCTGCGCCGCCGCCAGACCGAGCACGGCGCCGTCCACCGACACCGTCTGCCCGGGCGCGAGGTGTGAGGCCAGCCACTCCAGGTGCAGCGCGGAGGACCCACCCCCGATGCGCTCGAGCGAGATGCCGCTGCCGGCCAGCTCGGCCTCGGCCTGCGTCCAGTAGCGGCTGTCGGCGAACAGTGCTGCGCTCTCACGCGTGACCGCCAGCGTGCCCATCGAGCCGGTGAAGCCCGACAGCCAGCGCCGCGCCTGCCAACGCTCGGGCAGGTATTCGCTCAGATGGGGGTCGGCGCTGGGCACCAGCACGGCGTGCACGCCGGCCTGTGCCATCGCATCACGCAGCGCGTCCACGCGCAGGCGGTAGGGGGAGGTGG
>JBMTXX010000357.1:0-3342 GCA_049453935.1 Rubrivivax sp. | reverse complement strand
CCAGGTCCTTCTGGAAGGCGATGGCGCCCATCATCGAGCTCATCATCATGTCGGCCCGCGCCTGCAGGTGGCCAGGCTCGCGCACGGCGGTGGCCAGCGCGCGAGCGCCGATGCGCAGGCCCTCGAGTGCGATGCCGTCGCACAGCGGGTGGTAGGCCGGCGACAGGAAACTCTCGATGTTGTGCGTCAGTGCATCCATGCCGGTGGCTGCGGTCACCGCCGCGGGCAGGGCCAATGTCAGCTCAGGGTCGGCGAAGACGGCCTGCGCCAGGATCTTGGGGCTGAAGACGGTGCGCTTGTGGTGCGTGTCGTTCTCGGACACGACGGCCGAACGGCCGACCTCGGACCCGGTGCCCGAGGTCGTGGGCAGCGCCACAAACGGCGGCAGCGCATGCACGATGGGCCGCACCTGCGGATGATCCCAGACGTACTCGAGGATGTCGCCCTCATGTGTGGCGGCCACGCCGACGACCTTCGCCACGTCCAGTGCCGCGCCGCCGCCGAAGCCGATGACGGCATCGGCCCCGTGGGCCTTGAAGGCCGCGGCGCCGCCCATGACCTGCGCGCAGGTGGGGTTGCCGTAGACCCCGTCGTAGACCGCGACCTGCAGTCCGCCCAGGTGTCCGAGGAACTCGGCCATCACCGGCAGCTTCGCAAGCGCCCGGTCGGTCACGACCAGCGGCCGGCGCACACCCTGAGATTTCAGGTGTTCGGCAACGAGACGCCGTGCCCCGGCGCCGAAGTGGATCGTGGTGGGGAAGGCGAAGCGGGTGATGGTCATGAGATCAGGGGTCGCGCAGACCCATGTTGTGATTGATTTCGGCAGCGGCGTCCTCAGGAAGCCTCGCAGCTTGAAGGGACAGGGTCCCGGGTGGAGCGAAGTAAAAGGGGGAGCCACCGGCCGCAGGCCGGTGGCGGAGGACATGAGCGCAACCCGGGACCCTGTCCCTTCAAGCCCGATGCCATTGTGGCGAGTAACCCGGCTCCCCGCACACAACCCCCCGTCAGCTAGGTCAGAAGCGTCAGAAGCGTCAGAAGCGTCAGAACACCTACGTCAGATGATCTCGAAGTAGCGCTTCAATTCCCAATCCGTCACCGCGTCCTGCCACTGGCGCCATTCCCACTCGCGCGTGGCGGCGTAATGGTCGACGAAGGTGTCACCCAGCCAGTCGCGGGCGATGTCGCTGCGCTGGAAGATGCGCGTGGTCTCGATCAGCGAGCGCGGCGCGCGCGGGATGTGCTCGGCGCCCTGGTTGGTGCCGGTGATCGGCGGCGCCGTGAGCTTCAGGCCCTGCTCCACACCGTGCAGCCCGGCGGCGATGACGGCGGCCATGGCCAGATAGGGGTTGACATCGGCGCCTGGGCAGCGCGTTTCCAGGCGCGTGCTCTTCGGGCTGCCGGCGATCACGCGGAAGCTCGCGGTGCGGTTGTCCACGCCCCAGGTCGGCTTCACCGGCGCCCAGAAGCCATCCACCAGGCGCTTGTAGCTGTTGACCGTGGGCCAGAACAGCGGCGCGAACTCCATCAGGCAGGCCACCTGGCCGGCGAGGTAGCTCTCGAACAGCGGGCTCATCGAGTGCCGGCCCTTGCCATCGAAGAACAGGTTCTTCTTCCCGTCCGACAGGCTCTGGTGGATGTGGCCCGAGCAGCCCGGCAACGATTGCGACCACTTGGCCATGAAGCTGGGCATCACGCCGAAGCGCTTGCCGATCTCCTTCGCGCCGGTCTTGAACAGGATGGCGCGGTCGGCCGATTCGAGTGCGCCCGAGAACGCGATCGCGGCCTCGTAGACGCCCGGGCCGGTCTCGGTGTGCAGGCCCTCGATCGGCACGCCGAAGGCGCCCATCTCGTCCATCAGCGCGTTGAAGAAGCCGCGCTGGTCGGCCATGCGCAGCAGCGAATAGCCGAACATGCCTGGCGTGATCGGCTCCGGCCCGACGCCGCGCTTGGCAGCCCAGGTCTGCGGCGTCTCGGCGAAGTTGAACCACTCGAACTCCATGCCCGCCATCGGCTCGAAGCCGAGTTTGGCAGCACGCGCGAGCACGCGTTTGAGCACCTGACGCGGGCACACGGGGTAGGCGCTGCCGTCGGCGTTGACGAACTCGCCGAGGAAGAAGGGCACGTCGCCGTCCCAGGGCACGCGGCGCGCGGTGGCCAGGTCCAGCCGCGCCAGCGCGTCCGGGAAGCCGTGCTGCCAGCCGGTGACCTGGGTGTTGTCGTAGCAGACGTCGTGCGCGTCCCAGCCGAAGACCACGTCGCAGAAGCCGAAGCCGCCCTCTGCCGCGCCCGCGAACTTGTCGATGTGAAGGTACTTGCCGCGCAGGATGCCGTCGATGTCGCTGACGGCCACCTTGACCTTGCGGGCGCCCGAGGCGCGAACGGCGGCCACCGCAGGGTGCTCCGCCCCTTTGCGGGGGGAGGGGGCGGCCGGGGATGAGGTTTTGCGACTGGGCATCGGACTCTCCTGGTGGGCGGGGTGGGGCGAAGCGGCCGGTCGAGGGGCGTGACCTCGCGGCAGGCGTGCAAGACCAGAGGCTAGGATTGCGACTGGCCGTCTGGGATGCCCATCTCCTGCAGCGTCTGCGCCACCGCGTGCACGGCCTGGCGCATCTCGTGGGCGCCGATGGCGCCGATGCAGCCCACGCGGAAGGTCTCGACCTGTGTCAGCTTCCCTGGGTAGAGCACGAAGCCGCGCGCCTTGGCGCCCTCGTAGAAGCGCTTGAAGTCGTAGGCCGGGTGCGCCGGGGCGTGGAAGGTCACGATGATCGGCGCCTGGACCTCGGGCGCCAGGAAGGGCCGGAAGCCGAGTGCGGCCATGCCCTCGGTCAGCGCGCGGTAGTTGTCGGTGTAGCGCGCCAGCCGCGCCGGCTGGCCGCCTTCCTCGTCGAACTGCGCGATCGCTTCGGCCAGCGCCGCCACCACGTGGGTGGGCGGCGTGAAGCGCCACTGGCCGGTCTTGCCCATGTAGACGTGCTGGTCGTGCAGGTCCATCGCCAGGCTCTGGCTGTTGCCGGCGCAGGCGTCGAGCACCGCCTTGCGGATGAAGACGAAGCCCATGCCGGGCACGCCTTCCAGGCACTTGCCGCTGGCGGCGATCAGCGCGTCGAAGCGGGTGCTGCGGGCGTCGATGGGCAGTGCGGCAAAACTGCTCATCGCGTCGACGATCAGGCCGCGCCCGTGTCGCTCGCACACCGCAGCCACCGCCGCCAGCGGATTCTCAACCCCGGTACCGGTCTCGCAGTGGATCAGGATCACGTGCGTGATCGTCGGGTCGGCGGCCAGGCGGGCGTCGACCGCGGCGGGGTCGACGGGGCGGTCCTCGGGCACCGGCATCACGCTCAC
>JBMTXX010000356.1:0-3368 GCA_049453935.1 Rubrivivax sp. | reverse complement strand
CCCCACCCTGCAAAGCCTGATCGCCGGCCAGTGGCTTGGCAGCCAGCCCGGCGCCGAGTTGCTCAGTGCCATCGACGGCCGTCCGGTCGCGCTGACACATGCCGAGCGGCCCGACTTCGCCGAGGCCGTGCACCACGCGCACCGCGTCGGCGTGCCGGCGCTGCTGGCGCTGGATTTCCAGCAGCGCGCGGCGCGGCTGAAGGCGCTGGCCGCCCACCTGCTCGAGCACAAGGAGACGCTGTACACGCTGTCGCGCCACACCGGCGCCACGCGCGCCGACGGCTGGGTCGACATCGAGGGCGGCACCGGCACGCTGTTCGCCTATGCCGGCATCGGCGCGGCCGAGCTGCCTTCGGGCAACGTCGTGCATGAGGGCCCGGCCGTGCCGCTGGGCCGCAAGGGCGGCTTTTCGGGCACGCACATCCTGGTGCCGCGGCGCGGGGTGGCGGTGCACATCAACGCTTTCAACTTCCCGGTCTGGGGGATGCTCGAGAAGTTCGCGCCCAGCTTCCTGGCCGGCATGCCCTGCATCGTCAAGCCGGCCACGGCGACGAGCTACCTGACCGAGGCCGCGGTGCGGCTGATGCACGACTCGGGCCTGCTGCCGCCCGGCAGCCTGCAGCTCGTGGTCGGCGGCACCGGCGACCTGCTGGACCGGCTGACCGAACCCGATGTCGTCACCTTCACCGGCTCGGCCGACACCGCGGCGCGGCTGCGCGTGCACCCCAACCTGGTGGCGCGCTCCATCCCCTTCAACGCCGAGGCCGATTCGCTGAACTGCGCCATCCTGGCGCCCGACGTCGGCCCCGACGACGAGGAGTTCGAGCTCTTCGTCAAGGAGGTCGCGCGCGAGATGACGGTCAAGGCCGGGCAGAAGTGCACCGCGATCCGGCGCGCCATCGTGCCGCGGCGCCACCTCGACGCGGTGGCCGAGCGCCTGGCGGCGCGGCTGGCGAAGACGGTGGCCGGCGACCCGGCGGTCGAAGGCGTGAAGATGGGCGCGCTGGCCTCGCGCGCGCAGCAGGCCGACGTGGCCGCGCGCGTGGTGCAGCTGGCGCAGGGCTGCGAGATCGTCTTCGGCGCCGGCGTGGGCCTGGGCCGGGGCTGGGCGCCGGTGGGCGAGGGCGTGGCGCAGGGCGCCTTCTTCGCGCCGACGCTGCTGCGCTGCGCGCACCCGCACGAGCAGGACGTGGTGCACGATGTCGAGGCTTTCGGGCCGGTCAGCACGCTGATGCCCTACGACGAGGTCGACGAGGCCGTGGCGCTGGCCGCGCGCGGGCGCGGCAGCCTGGTCAGCACGCTCGTCACGCGCGACCCCGCGATCGCCGCGCACGTGGTGCCTGCGGCGGCCGCCTGGCATGGGCGCGTGCACGTGCTCGAGCGCGAGGCCGCGGTCGAATCCACCGGCCACGGCTCGCCGCTGCCGGGGCTCAAGCACGGCGGGCCGGGCCGCGCCGGCGGCGGCGAGGAGCTGGGCGGCGCGCGCGCCGTGGCGCACTACCTGCAGCGCTGCGCGGTGCAGGGCTCGCCGACGATGCTGGCGGCGATCACCGGCGAATACGTGCGCGGCGCCCGCGTGCGCGAGTCCGAGGTGCACCCCTTCCGCCGCCACTTCGAGGATCTGGCGGTGGGCGACTCGCTGCTGACACACCGCCGCACCGTCGGCGAGGCCGACATCGTCGCCTTCGGCGGGCTGTCGGGCGACTACTTCTACATGCACTTCGACGAGATCGCGGCCAAGGAGAGCCCCTTCGGCAAGCGCATCGCGCACGGCTACTTCGTGCTGTCGGCCGCGGCGGGGCTGTTCGTCTCGCCCGCGCCCGGGCCGGTGCTGGCCAACTACGGCCTGGACACGCTGCGCTTCGTCAAGCCCGTGGGCATCGGCGACACGATCCAGGCGCGCCTGACCTGCAAGCGCAAGATCGACAAGCCCGCGAAGAAGGACCAGGCGCCCCAGGGCGTCGTGGCCTGGGACGTGCAGGTCACCAACCAGCACGGCGAGCTGGTGGCGAGCTACGACATCCTGACGCTGGTGCTGAAGCGGGGGTGATCGGCGCCACAGGCGGATCAGGGCCAGAATCCAGGGCGGCGTGGCACGCATGGTGCCCCGGTGATTGAAAACGAGAACATGAGTGCTCCTTCCAGGCGCCAGCCCAGCCCGGCTCGCGCGGCATCCAGCGGACCTGACCGGCCGGCCGAGCCTGAACCCACGCCGCCGCGCTCGGCGCGCGAGGTCTTTGTCGCCTTCAGCCTGCTGGCGCTGCAGGGTTTCGGCGGTGTGATGGCCGTCACGCAGCGTGAGCTCGTCGAGCGCCGGCGCTGGTTGACGCGCGGGCAGTTCCTCGAGGACTGGGCCGTGGCGCAGATCCTGCCCGGGCCCAACATCGCCAACATGGCCATCCTGCTCGGCGACCGCTACGTCGGCACGAAAGGCGCGCTGGCTGCACTGACCGGGCTGTTCGGTGCGCCGCTGGGCATCCTGCTGGCGATGGTGCTGGCGTTCTCCGTGACCGGGGATCTGCCGGCGGTGCAGGGCGCGCTGCGTGGCATGGGCGTGGTGGCGGCGGCGCTGGTGCTGAACACGGCTGTCAAGCTGCTGCCCGCACTGGCAGGGCACCCGGGCGGCCCTGTCTTCTGCGGGCTGTCGATCGTGGCCACGCTGGGGGCGCTGGTGGGGCTGGGCCTGCCGCTGGGCGCGGTGCTGCTGGGGGTGGGCGGCCTGTCCTGCCTGTGGACCTGGCACCGGCTGGGCGCCCTGGCGCGCAAGCCAGGAGGGGGATCATGACCCCCGCCCCGGCCGACTGGCTCGGCCTGTTGCTGCACTTCATGGGCCTGTCGCTGCTGGCCGTGGGCGGCGGCTTCAGCGTCGTGCCCGGCATGCACCGTTACCTCGTGGACCAGCAGGGCTGGTTGAGCCCGGCGCAGTTCGCCAGTTCGATCGCCATCGCCCAGGCCGCGCCGGGGCCGAACGTGATGTTCGTCGCCGTCATGGGCTGGCAGGTCGGGCTGAACGTCGGCGGCAGCCTGCTCTGGGCGGGTGTGGGCGCGCTGCTGTGCCTGCTGGGCATGATCCTGCCGAGCTCGCTGCTGACGCTGCTGACCACGCGCTGGGCGGCCCGCCACCAGCACCACCGCGCCGTGCGCGCCTTCAAGCTGGGCATGGCCCCGATGGTGGTGGCCCTGCTGGCGTCCACCGCCGTGCTGCTGCTGCGCCCGGCACTCGCCTCCGAGGCCATGTGGCAGGCCGCGGCGCTGGGCGTCGTGGCCTTCGTCGCGCTCTGGCGCACGCGCGTGCACCTGCTGTGGGTGCTGGCCAGTGGCGCGGTGCTGGGGGCGATGGGATGGGTTTGAGGGGGCGTTGTGCTGCG
>JBMTXX010000355.1:0-3368 GCA_049453935.1 Rubrivivax sp. | reverse complement strand
GCCGTGATCGCCTTCTTCCAGCCCAAGGTTCTGGCAGGACGGCGCGTGCTGGTGACGGCCGGGCCGACCTTCGAGGCGATCGATCCGGTACGCGGGATCACCAACTTGTCCAGCGGCAAGATGGGGTTCGCGATCGCGCGGGCCGCCGCCGAGGCCGGTGCGCAGGTGACCCTGGTGGCCGGGCCTGTGGCGCTGCCCACCCCGGCTGGCGTCGAGCGCATCGATGTGCGCAGCGCCCTGCAGATGCACGACGCCGTGATGCCTCTGGCGGCCTCGAGCGATGTCTTCATCGCGACCGCGGCCGTGGCCGACTGGCGGCCCGCCGCCGTTGCCAGCGAGAAGATCAAGAAGGACGGCTCCGGGCGTGTCCCGGGCTTCGAGATGACCGAGAACCCGGACATCCTCGCCGCGGTGGCGTCGCTTCCGCCCGACATGCGCCCGTACTGCGTCGGCTTTGCCGCCGAGAGCCACGAGGTGCTGCGCCACGCGCAGGCCAAGCGCCTGCGCAAGGGCGTGCCCGTGATCGTGGCGAACCACGGACCTTCCACCTTCGGACGGGACGACAACGCACTGATGCTGGTGGACTCGACGGGACATGTCGAGCTGCCGCGCGCCGACAAGCTGTCTCTGGCGCGTGCCCTGGTGGCCGATGTCGCGCGTCGCCTCGGCGCCACGGCCGTGGCGACGCCTGCAGCGGGGCAGGGCGTCGGCTCGCCTGCGCCCTGACAACGCTCGAGGAGACGCCCTGCGATGACCACGATCGATCTGAAGGTGCTGGACGCGCGCATCGCCGAGCATCTGCCCGCCTACGCCACGGCCGGCAGCGCCGGGCTGGACCTGCGCGCCTGCATCGATGCGCCGCTGACGGTCGAGCCGGGGCAGGCGGTGCTGATCCCCACCGGCATCGCGGTCCATCTGGCCGATCCCGGTCTGGCGGCCATGGTGTTGCCGCGCTCCGGCCTCGGACACCGTCACGGGCTGGTGCTGGGCAACCTCGTGGGCCTGATCGACAGCGATTACCAGGGCCCGCTGATGGTCAGTTGCTGGAACCGTGGCGCGCAGGCCTACACCGTGCAGGTGCTGGAGCGGATTGCACAGATGGTGATCGTCCCGGTGGTGCAGGCGCAGTTCCGCAGGGTGGACGACTTCGACGCCAGCCAACGTGGCGCCGGTGGCTTCGGCTCCACCGGGAAGGGTTGAGAGGCTGAGAGTCATTCCCCCATGCCCGCCTTGCACGCCCAATCACCCTGGCTCATCGTTGCAAATCCTCGCCATAGCCCGAGCTATGGCTGTGGTTTGCGCCTCGATCCAGGGCGTTTGGACGCGCCTTTCGGGCACGGCGGAAAAACGCTCAGCCTCTGAGCCCGACGGCCGTCAGTGCAAGGATGCGCCGGCAGGCACGCCGGCCATGGTGAGCGCCGGCTCGTTGCCGACGCTGCCAGCTTCGACCTCGTCCTCGGTGGCGTCGCGCACGTCGCGAACCATCAGGCGCAGGCGCAAGGCCACGCCGGCCAATGGATGGTTGCCGTCAAGCACCACGTGCGAGGGATAGATCTCCGTGACCGTGTAGATCGCATCGGCAGGCATGCCCTCGGTCTGGCTGCCGGGCGGCAGGCCTTCGAAACGCATGCCTTCCTCGATTTCCGCCGGGAAGAGTTCCCGAGCCTCGAAGCACACGAGTTGGGCGTCGTAGTCGCCGAAGGCATGCTCAGGCTCGAGGTGCAGGTAGGCCTCGTGGCCCGATTCCTGGCCTTCGAGTGCTTCCTCGACCTTGGGCAGAAGGTCCTGGCCACCGAAGAAGAACTCGGTGGGCTCCTTCAGTTCGTCTATCGGTTGGCCCTGCGCGTCGGTCAGGGTCCAGGTCAAGGTCACGACGCAGGGGCGGGCGATGATCATGTGCCGATGATCGCACAGGCCACAATGGCGGCATGGATGTGAACGTAGCCCTGCCACTGCTGGGCGGCCTCAGCCCCGCGCAATTCATGCGACTGCATTGGCAGAAGAAGCCGCTGTGGGTGCGGCAGGCCTGGCCGAGTGTGCATCCGCCGCTGGGCCGTGCCGAACTCATGGCGATGGCCGGCCGCGACGAGGTCGAGAGCCGTCTGGTGGTGCGCACCGAGGGGGGCTGGTCGCTGCGGCACGGCCCGCTTCCTCGCAGATCGATCCCGCCCTACCGCCAGCCGGACTGGACGCTGCTGGTGCAGGGGCTGGACCTGCACGCGCAGGCCGCGCACGACATGCTTCGGTCCTTCCGCTTCGTGCCGGATGCGCGTCTGGACGACTTGATGATGTCCTATGCCAGCGATGGGGGTGGCGTCGGTCCGCATCTGGACTCCTACGACGTGTTCCTGCTGCAGGTGCACGGGCGGCGGCGTTGGCGCATCGCCCCGCCTGGCGATGCGACGCTGCAGGAGGGCTTGCCGCTGAAGATCCTGAAGCATTTCGTCCCGACGCAGGAACAGGTGCTCGAGCCGGGAGACATGCTGTACCTGCCGCCCGGCTGGGGCCACGATGGTGTGGCCGAGGGCGAATGCATGACCTGCTCGATCGGCTTCCGGGCGCAGACGCGCGCCGAACTGGCTGCCGATTTATTGGCCCGACTTGCTGATGACGCACACGCAGCCGGCCGCGCCATGGCCATTCGCTATCAGGATAGACGGCAGGCCGCGACGAGAGAGCCAGGCCGCATTCCGCCCGCGCTGCAAGGTTTCGCTGTGCGCGCTGTCCAGGCGATGTGCTCGCAGCCCGACCGGATCGACGACGTGCTCGGCCAGTCGCTGACCGAGCCCAAGCCCAGGGTCTGGTTCGAGCCTGGCCCTGCGCTGTCTGCGGGGCAGGGCGTCCGGCTCGATCCCGGCACGCGGATGATGTACGACGATCGACACCTCTACATCAACGGAGAGTCGTTCAGCGCATCCGGGGAGGATGCCCAACTCATGCGGGAACTGGCCAACCGGCGTTGTCTGGAGGGCTCGAGGGTCGGGCGTCTGAGCACGCAGGCACGTCTCTGGCTGGCCGACTGGGTCGATCACGGCTGGGCACACGTCGCATCGGGCGCGTGCTGAGCATTGTTGCGTCGCGATCATGCAACAGCTTGGTGCATAGACCGCGTGTCGTGCCCCGGCTTGGTGTGCGACATCAGGGTAAGCCCTCAGGCCTCCGATATAGTGAAGGGTTGACGGGACGCACCCTTGGGCCCGTCGATCGCAGGTAACGTGCACCGATCGTGCAGTCCCCTGCGGGCTCCTTGTCACTCACAAAAATCCCTCAGAGGAATCAATGAAAACATCGCTCCTGTTGGCTTCCCTGGTCGCTGCCGTGGCTCTGTCTGCCTGCGGCAAGAAGGAAGAAGCTGCCCCGGCCCCGGC
>JBMTXX010000354.1:0-3372 GCA_049453935.1 Rubrivivax sp. | reverse complement strand
GACGACGCCTGAGCCGGCCTGAAGGGGCCGCGGGCAGGCGATGGAGCTGAACCTGGACCAGAGCCTGAACATGGACGCTGGCGTGGACGTCGCCGCAGCCGAGTTCCCGGCGCTTGCGCTGCCGGGGGTGGCACCGCACAGGGACCGTCGGGTGCCGGTGCCTCGAGCGGGCCGACACGACGGCCGCGCCGGTACCGGTGTGCCGATCGAAGCGGTGCGCGGCGCCGACGTCACAGCACAAGGCGCATCGGTCCACGTCCGGCTGCCTGTGGTGACCGGCGCGCCGCGTCTGACGGCGGCCCGGTGCGAGTTGCTGCGCGAGATCGATGTCGTCGATGCCGCGGGCGAGCGCCGCCGCATCGCGATCCCGGCCGAGCGGCCGCTGACAGTCTTCGTCGACCGGCGCGAGCTGGTCACGCTGATGACGCTGGGCGCGATGCCGGAGTGGCTGGTGCTGGGCTATCTGTGCAACCAGCGACTGATCGACGAGGTGACCGAGATCGAGTCGGTGACGGTGGACTGGGACGTGGGTGCGGCCGCGGTGCGCACGCGCGGCGGTCTCGCGCATTTCGAACAGCGCACCGCGTCTCGCGTGGTCACCACCGGCTGCGGTCAGGGCACGGTCTTCGGCGACCTGATGGCACAGGCCACCGCCCTCACGTTGCCGGATGCGGCACACGCCCGCATCACGCAGGACACCCTGCTGGCGGTGCTGGAGGCGATGCGCGTGCGCGACAGCATCCACAAGCGCGCCGGCTCGGTCCACGGCTGCGCCTTGTTCCAGGGCGAGCAGATGCTGATGGCTGTCGAGGACGTCGGCCGCCACAACGCGGTCGACACGATCAGCGGCTGGATGGCACTGCACGCGGTGGCTGGGGACGACAAGGTGCTGTACACCACGGGCCGGCTGACCAGCGAGATGGTGCTGAAGGCCGCACGCATCGGCGTGCCCATCATCGTCTCGCGCAACGGCGTCACCGCCATGGGCCACGAGATGGCGCAGCGACTGGGCATGACGCTGTTCGGCCGCGCCGCCAACCGACAGTTCCTGTGCTACTGCGGCGCCGAGCGATTCGACGCCGCACCGCGGGCCCGGTCCTAGAATCCGCGACCCGGGCGCATCGCCGGGGCCACCGGGCCGGTGCCGGCCGGGTGAACCGCGAGGACCGACTGTGAGCATCAAGAGCGACCGCTGGATCCGACGCATGGCCGAGCAGCACGGCATGATCGAGCCCTACGAGCCCGGTCAGGTGCGGCACGCGGCCGACGGCCACCGCATCGTCAGCTACGGCACCTCGAGCTACGGCTACGACATCCGCTGCGCGCGCGAGTTCAAGGTCTTCACCAACATCCACAGCACGGTTGTCGACCCGAAGAACTTCGATGAGAAGAGCTTCGTCGACATCGAGGGCGACGTCTGCATCATCCCGCCCAACAGCTTTGCACTGGCGCGCACGGTGGAGTATTTCCGCATCCCGCGCAACGTGCTGACCATCTGCCTGGGCAAGAGCACCTACGCGCGCTGCGGGATCATCGTCAACGTCACCCCCTTCGAGCCCGAGTGGGAGGGCTACGTGACGCTGGAGTTCAGCAACACCACGCCGCTGCCGGCCAAGATCTACGCCGGCGAGGGCTGTGCGCAGGTGCTGTTCTTCGAGAGCGACGAGGTCTGCGAGACCAGCTACCGCGACCGCGGCGGCAAGTATCAGGGCCAGCGCGGGGTGACATTACCCAAGACCTGAGACGGCCCGGGCTCGGTTGCGGGCCCGCTCAGGCCGTCGGGTAGGTGCCCGGCAGCAGGATGCTGTGGTCGACGTCGGAAATCTTCGTGCGGCCGCAGAACGCCATCGTCAGATCCAGTTCCTTGTGGATGATCTGCAGCGCCTTGGTCACGCCGGCCTCGCCCATGGCGCCCAGACCGTAGAGGAAGGCGCGGCCGATATAGGTGCCGCGCGCGCCCAGCGCCCAGGCCTTCAGCACGTCCTGGCCGGAGCGGATGCCGCCGTCCATGTGCACCTCGATGCGCGAGCCCACGGCGTCGACGATGGCGGGCAGCGCCTCGATGCTGCTCTGCGCACCGTCGAGCTGGCGCCCGCCGTGGTTGCTGACGATCAGCGCGTCGGCGCCGCTGTCGGCGGCGAGCTTCGCGTCCTCGACGTCCTGGATGCCCTTGAGGATCAGCTTGCCGCCCCAGCGCTTCTTGATCCACTCGACGTCGCCCCAGTTCAGCTGGGGGTCGAACTGCTCGGCCGTCCAAGCGGCCAGGTTGGCCATGTCCGACACGCCCTTGACGTGGCCGACGATGTTGCCGAACTGGCGCCGCGGCGTGCCCAGCATGCCCATGCACCAGCGCGGCTTGGTCATCATGTTGGCGATGTTGGCCAGCGTCAGCTTGGGCGGGGCCGACAGGCCGTTTTTCAGATCCTTGTGGCGCTGGCCCAGGATCTGCAGGTCCAGCGTCAGCACCAGTGCGTCGCACTTCGCGGCTTTGGCGCGGTCGATCAGGCGCTCGATGAAATCGCGGTCGCGCATCACGTAGAGCTGGAACCAGAAGGGCTGCGTGGTGTGCGCGGCCACGTCCTCGATCGAGCAGATGCTCATCGTCGACAGCGTGAAGCGCACGCCGAACTTTTCGGCCGCCTTGGCGGCGAGGATCTCGCCGTCGGCATGCTGCATGCCGGTCAGGCCCGTCGGCGCGATGGCCACCGGCATCTTGACGTCGATGCCCACCATCTTCGCCGCCGTGCTGCGGCCCGTCATGTTGACGGCCACGCGCTGGCGCAGCTTGATCTTCTGGAAGTCGCCCTCGTTGGCGCGGTAGGTGCCCTCGGTCCACGAGCCGGAGTCGGCGTAGTCGTAGAACATGCGTGGCACGCGGCGCTGCGCGAGCACGCGCAGGTCTTCGATGTGGGTGATCACTTGTGGCATGGGCGCCTCCTCCGGGGCAGGAGTCTAGGGGAAAGCGGCTTTCCTGCCGAGGCCCGTCGACCGGGCTTGCAGCGTCTGGAACCTCAGCTGGAGACCGCTTTGGCTGGCCTTGGTGCGAGTGAAGCCGCCCGCACCCCCAGCAACCGCAGCGCGCGATCCAGTTCGACCCGTTTGAGGCATTCGCCGGCTGCGCGGCGGATGGCGGCCGCGTCGGCCACCGGGGCCGGCAGGGTCAGGTCACGGGTGACGGTCTTGAAGTCGGCGTAGCGCAGCTTGATGCCGATGGTGCGCGCGGCGTAGCCCTTGCGCTGCAGGTCGGCGGCCACCTGCTCGCACAGGCGCGTGAGCAGCGGGGTCAGCGTGGCGCGGTCGCGCACCGGGTGCAGGTCGCGCTCGAAGGTGGTCTCGCGGCTGGTGGACACGGGCTCGCTGTGGGTGACCACG
>JBMTXX010000353.1:0-3419 GCA_049453935.1 Rubrivivax sp. | reverse complement strand
CGGCCACCAGCATGCCGGCGACGAAGGCGCCGAGTGCCAGCGACAGCCCGGCATGCTCGGTCAGCCAGGCCAGGCCCAGCGTGACGAGCAGCAGGTTGAGGATGAAGAGCTCCTCGCTCTTGCGCCGCGCCACCAGCGTGAGCCACCAGCGCATGACCTTCTGACCACCAACCAGCAGCACGGTCAGCAGACCCACCGCCTTGACCAGCGCCAGCCCGAGCGACCAGGCCAGGTCCTCGGTGCCGGCGCCGAGCGCCGGGATGATCACCAGCAAGGGCACCACCGCCAAGTCCTGGAACAGCAGGATACCGAGGACGCGCCGGCCGTGCTCGCTGTCGAGCTCGAGCCGCTCGGCCATGAGCTTGACGATGATCGCGGTGCTCGACATCGCGATGGCGCCGCCCAGCACGATGGCCCCCTGCCAGCCCAGTTCCCAGGGCCGCAGGGTGAAGGAGAACAGCCACAGCAGCAGGAAGTGCCCGAGCACCGCGCCCACCACCGTCAGCACCACCTGCGACAGGCCCAGCCCGAACACCAGCGTGCGCATGCTGCGCAGCTTGGGCAGGTTGAACTCCAGGCCGAGCACGAACATCAGGAACACCACCCCGAACTCGGCCAGGTAGCGCACACCGGCACTGTCCCGCGCCAGCGCCAGGGCATTCGGCCCGATGACCACGCCGACCACCAGATAACCGAGCATGGGCGGCAGCTTCATCGACCGGAAAGCCACGACACCCGCCACGGCGGCGACGAGGTACAGCAGGACGACTTCGAGCGTAGTGGCCATGATGGATGAGCGACAGTCCCAGGCCGGGGATCAACCCAAGGCCCTGCGACGCAAGCGACACGGGCACTCGGACGCCGACCGGCAGACCAGGAACCCTAGAATCCCGCGATCCTAGCGGACCCTCGTCGCACCGCACCCGACCGCCGCCCCTCATGCTGCCTCCCGCCTGGACCGTGCCCACGTTGAACTCGGCACCTGTTGCCCCCGATCCCGGTCTGGACCTGGCGTCGATGCCCGGTCGTGCAGGGGTGTTCTCGGCCGACCGTGCAACGGCGTTGGCGGCACGGACGCTGGCCATCGAAGCGCGTGCGCTGCAGGCGCTGGCCGCCAGGCAGGGTGAAGCTGTTGCGGCGGCCGTCCGGGCCATGCTGGCCTGTCGTGGCCGCGTCGTGGTGACCGGCATCGGCAAGAGCGGGCATGTCGCACGCAAGGTCGCCGCGACGCTGGCCTCTACCGGGACTCCGTCCTTCTTCGTCCATCCGGCCGAGGCCAGCCATGGCGACCTGGGGATGGTGGCGCCCGGTGACGTCGTGCTGGCCATCTCGAACAGCGGCGAGACCGAGGAGCTCATCGCGATCCTGCCCGCGCTGCGACGGCTCGCGGTCACGCTGGTGGCCATCACCGCGCGGCCGGGGTCGGCGCTCGGCCGTCATGCGCATCATGTGCTGAGCTGTGCGGTCGACGAGGAGGCCTGCCCGCTGAACCTGGCCCCGACGGCAAGCACGACCGCGCAGATGGCGCTGGGCGACGCGCTGGCGGTGGCCCTGCTGGACGCCCGCGGCTTCGTGGCCGACGACTTTGCGCGCTCGCACCCGGGCGGGGCGCTGGGACGTCGACTGCTGGTGCACGTGCGCGACCTGATGCGCACCGCCGAGGCCATGCCGCGGGTGGCCCCCGAGGCTCCCCTGACCGAGATGCTGCGCGAGATGAGCACCAAGGGTCTGGGCTTCACCGCCGTGGTGGATGCCGACAGGCGACCGGTGGGCATCTTCACCGACGGCGACCTGCGCCGCCTGATCGAGCGCGGCGCCGACCTGCTGTCACTGCACGCATCCCAGGTGATGCACGCCGAACCCAAGACCTTGAGCGAGGACGCGCTGGCGGTCGACGCCGCGGCGCTGATGGAACGCCATCGCATCACGAGCGTCCTGGGCGTCGATGCGAACGGGCGCCTGAGCGGGGTGCTCAACAGCAACGACCTGATGCGCGCCAAGGTCATCTGAAGAACAGGCCATGGACATCCTCGGCCCGGTGCTGACCTTCGCCCCTGAGCTGCTTTTGCGGGCCCAGGGCTCGGACCTCGGCATGAAGGTGGCGGTTTTCGACGTGGACGGGGTGCTGACCGATGGGCGCATCCTCGTGGGCGAGCACGGCGAAGTGCTGAAGCCCTTCTCGACGCTGGACGGCTACGGGATCCGTCTGCTGAAGCGCTCGGGGATCGTGCCCGTGGTCGTCACCGGCCGGGACAGCGCCGCCCTGCGGCGACGCATCGGCGAACTCGGCATCGAGCATGCCGCCTACGGCGTGGACGACAAGTTGCCGGTGACCGAGGCGCTGCTGCAGACGCTGGGTGTGGCATGGTGCGATGTCGCCGCGATCGGCGACGACTGGCCCGACCTGCCCGTCCTGGGGCGGGCCGCGCTGGCCTGTGCACCGCCGCAGGCCCACGCCGAGGTGCGCGCCCGCGTCGACCACGTGACGTCGGCGCCGGCGGGCCTGGGTGCGGCTCGCGAATTCTGTGATCTGCTGCTGGTGGCTGGCGGTCACTACGGGCGACGGCTCGAAGAGGTCATACGCGCACCCGAGGGGCCGGGATGACCCACCGTCGGTCGTCTTCATCCGGCGGCGCGGTTGCCCTCGCGCCCGGGGCCGATCGATGAGCCCTCGCGGCATTGAGCTGAACCTGCCCGACCTGCCTGAGGTGCCGATCGCGCTGGGTCGCGAGAGCCCGGCGCCGGATGCGCGCACGACGCGGCAACGACGTCGGCGCAAGCCGGCAGACCTGATCGCCAGTTGGCTGCCCCTGCTGTTGATGGCGGGGCTCGCGGTGGGCAGCGGATGGCTGGTGCGCAACGCCCCACAGGCGGTCGTCGCGCAGACCCCTCGCGCGGAACGGGTCGAGCCGGACTACACCATGGACCGTCCGGTTGTGCAGCGCTTCGATGCCGAAGGACGGCTGCGTCTGGAGATCCAGGGACAGGCGATGCGCCACTATCCCCAGGGCGGGCGGGTGGAGGTAGACCGGCCGGTGATCCGTGCTTACGCGCCTGACGGCCGCATCACCACCGGCACCGCGCAGCGGGTGCTGTCGGACGCCAGGGCGACCGATGTGCTGCTGGCGGGCGACGCGGTGGTGCAGGGCACCACGCGCGCCGGCCTGCCGGCGCAGATCCGTGGCGATGCACTGCGCCTGATGCCGCGCAGCGGCCAACTGCGCAGTGACGAGGCGGTCGAAGCGCGTATCGGTCCGGACCAGATGCAGGCGGCTGGGCTGTTGTACGACGACGCCGAGGGCCGCATCACACTCGACGGCCCGATGCGCGTCGTGCTGCCCCCGCGCACGCCCATCGCCATGCCGTCCAGGCCTGCGGTCGGACCGCGGGCGGTGCCGTCGCCTCGCCCGACCACCCGC
>JBMTXX010000352.1:0-3463 GCA_049453935.1 Rubrivivax sp. | reverse complement strand
CCGGTCAAGCGCCTGGCATGGGCCAGACCCAGCGCCTGCATCAAGCCCTCGGCCACGACCACACCTTCGGCGTCGGTCTGGCCTTCGCGCAGGACCACCTCCAGTTCCAGGAAATCCCCGAGATGCTCGACGTGGTCCAGGTGAATGCGCGTCTGGCCCGCCAGCAGCAGATGCCGCCGCTTGCGCACGCGCCCCAGCAGGCCCAGTCCCCGGGCCAGGGCCTCGTGCAGGGCGTCCGGTGTGTCCGTGGGCACCCGCACATAGTCCGATGCGCGCGCGTGCTCGCCGTCCGGGCGTTCGTAGTGGATCAATTCCGCCGAGCCATCGGCGAAGCGTCGCAGTTTGAGCCGGCCACTGGCCACGGGGTAGAAGGTGTCGTCCTGCTCGATCAGCAACTCGGGGCCGTCTGCCAGGGCTCTGGACCGCGCCAGCACGGCGTCCAGGTCGTCGATGCAGGCCTTGATCTCGATGTTGCGGGGCATGTCGATGGAGCGCAGCGCGTGCAGACGATGGCGCCGTCGCGCCTCGGGCGGCTGCAGACGGGCGACGTTGTCAGGCTGTTGTGGTGGCGGTGGCCAGCCGGCGCAAGGCCTGCTCGAAGATTTCGGGCGGCTGGCCACCCTGGATCAGGTGCTGCTCGTCGATCACCACCGACGGCACCGAGCGGATGCCCGCCCGTTGCCAGCGCGCCTGCGCCTGCCGGACTTCGGCCGCGTAGGCGTGGCTGTCCAGGACGGCGGCCGCCTGCGCGGTGTCCAGCCCGCAGTGCTCGGCAGCAGCCGTGAGCACGTCGCGCGCCGACGGGTTCAGCCCTTCGCCGTGGTAGGCCCGCAGCAGCGCATGCTTGAGCTTCCGGTCCGCACCCTGGGGGCCTTCCACACCGGCCCAGTGCATCAGCCGGTGCGCGTCGAAGGTGTTCCAGACGTGGGTGCGCTGACCGAATGCAAACCCGACTTCGGCACCGCGGACACGGATGGCGGCCTGGTTGCGCGCGATCTGCGCTGCGTCGATCCCGTACTTCGCCGACAGGTACTCGACCGCGTCCGCGCCCTCGGCGGGCATGGACGGGTTCAACTCGAAGGGCTGGAAGTGCAGTTCGACCGGGATGTCGTCGCCGATGCGCTCGAGCGCCCGCTCCAGCGCGTTCAAACCCACCGCACACCAGGGGCAGGCAATGTCGGAGACGAAGTCGATTCTCATGTGGGGGCCCGGTCGGGAGTCCGATCAACCGTGGATCTTGCCCGATTCCCGATACCCCAGCCAGCGGCGTAAACCCCAGGGCTCGACGCGTTGGCCTCGACGCCCGGGGTGTTCGGCGATCAGTTCTTCACGTAGCCGCTGGTCACGCAGGCTCCGGAGAATGCCCAGTTCAAGGAGGTTCCGGAGACCGTACCCGTCAGGACGCACGTGTCTGCCTCGGCAATCCCACGGTTCGCGTTTGGCGTCATGGTGACCGTCACCCCGTTTTCCGTGCTGCCGAGGGCAATGGTCTTGATCGCCCCGGTCGCCGCATCAGACGGCAGCGTCAGCCCGGACAACTCCTCGCCCGAATCACAGTCGCCGATCGCACCCTTGACCTGGAAGCACTCGGAGATCGCCGCCTTGACGGGGTTTGCCGCACCGATGACCTCGGTGTACGCCGCCTTCTTGACATGGTTCTGGTACGCCGGGATGGCCACGGCCGCCAGCACGCCGATGATCGCCACGACGATCATCAACTCGATCAGGGTGAAACCCTGCTGTTCCCGCCTGTTCCACTTCTTCATCTGCCTTCTCCTTCAGATCCTGAGCTTGTAACCATCGATGCCTGCAACCTGACCTGTCACCGCCGAAACCTGAAAGATCTTGGGGTTCTGATGCTGGAGGCGAGACGCTCTCGGGCGTCCGGAAGCATCATGAAACGGGCCATTTCAATGCGTTCAGTGTACCGCCCGACGCATCCGGTGGATAGTCCGGCCTGACATCCGTCCGGCGAGACGTCCGAGGGCGGCAGATGACCACCCGGCCTGCTCATCGGGTGAGGAACAGGATGCGCGTGCCAGCCAACTCGATCACGTCGCCGTCGCCGAGCGACAGCCCGAGGCTGCCGATGGCCCTGCCGTTCACCAGGGTTTGACGCAGACCCTCGACCTGGCTGAGGAGGTGGCTCATGCCCACGCGCTCGATCGCCACCACCAGCACGCCCGGCTTGCCGATGGTCGTGCGCTCGCGCGTCAGCAGCACCTCGCGCCCCGCGCCCGGGCCGTTCAGCACCCGTATCCGTGCGATCTCGGCATCAGGGGCGGCATCGGGGACGCCCAGATCCAGCCCTGTGACCGGCTCACCGCGTTCCTCGGCGTGCGCCGGGCCACTCATCCGGTCCGCAGATGGGCGGTCGTCCGTGCCGGTGTCGTGGCGTTCGGGGCTGTCCAGTCGCACCTCCAGCCTGACCTTGCCCAGCTCGATCACGTCCCCCTGCCACAGCCGGCGCCGGCTCACCGCCTGCCCGTTGACGTAGGTGCCGTTGGTGCTTTTGAGGTCTTCGATCCACAGTTCCCCGTCGTCTGCGCGCAGCACCGCATGCTGGCTGCTCACGGCCAGGTGGTCGATGACGATGTCGTTGTGCGGTTTGCGACCGATCGTCGTCTCCTCATGGGTGAGGACGATCTCCCGGGCGGCTTCGCCGTCGATGGACATGAGCAGCCGGTTCATGGCCGCCCCGTCCGTGCCAGCACCACGGCGATGTTGTCACGGCCTCCCGCGGCATTGGCGGCAAGCACCAAGGCGTTGCAGGCCTGATCCAGTCGGTCGTGCGAGGCCAGCACGGCAGCGATCTGCCGGTCGTCCAGCATGCCGGTGAGCCCGTCGGAGCACATCATGATGACGTCGTCGGGCAGGTACTCGTGGCTTTGGATCTCGGGTTCCACGTCGAAACTGGCGCCCAGCGCCCGGGTCAGCACATGGCGATCGACCGAGCGAGCGGCCTGGGCCTGTGTCATGTGGCCGGCGCTCACCCGTTCCTGAATCAGCGAGTGGTCGAGGGTCAGTTGCTGCAACCGGCCCTCCCGCCAGCGATAGGCGCGAGAGTCGCCGACATGGCCGATCATCATCCGTGGGCCTGTCAGCACGAGCACCACCACCGTCGTGCCCATGCCCGTGCAGTCCGGCCGGGTGCCAGCGCCTTCGAGGATGGCTTCGTTCGCGTGGGAGATGCTGCGTCCCATGGCGGCACGCAGGCCCGCCTCGCCCGGAGGCCCTGGCTGGCTTCGCAGCCAACGCGCCAGGTCGCGTCGGATCGTCGAGACCGCGCAGGCCGAGGCGACCTCCCCCGCATGGTGTCCTCCCATCCCGTCGGCCAGCACGGCCACGCCACACGCGGCATCGGTGTCGATGGCGTCCTCGTTGATCGGTCTGCGCCTGCCGGCGTCCAGGGCGGTCGCGAACTCTGCGAGCATGGGCAAGGTCGAGGGGCGCGTGCCGGCTC
>JBMTXX010000351.1:0-3471 GCA_049453935.1 Rubrivivax sp. | reverse complement strand
CGGCCGCGCGTGCCACGCCAGGATGGCCAGCACCGCCGCGCCGCCGACGGCGGTCACCACCGGGTGGCCGAAGATCAGGCTCAGTGACAGTACGTTCAGCACCAAGAACGCCGTGCGGCCGATCGGACGCACGCAGTGCCCGGTGTAGGCCGCCCCCAGCCCCATGATGGCGATCACCGCGCCGGCGAAGGCGACGACGAAGCCGGTGAGCGTGAAGTCCACCAGCAGCAGCACCGGCGCGTAGACGAAGGCAAACGGCACCAGCGCCTTGCCCATCGACAGCCGGAAGGCCGTCATCCCCGTGCGCATCGGCTCGCTGCGCGCGATGCCCGCCGCGGCGAAGGCGGCCAGTGCCACCGGCGGTGTGACGTCGGCCAGCACACCGAAGTAGAAGACGAAGAAGTGCGTGGCCAGTTGCGGCACACCCAGTTGCGCCAGCGCCGGCGCCACGATGGCTGCCAGGATGATGTAGGTGGGTGTGGTGGGCACGCCCGCGCCCATGATGATGCAGGCCACGGCGGTGAACAGCAGGCCGAACAGGATGGTCACCTGGTTGAGCTCGAACCAGCCGAAGACGTCGAAGCCGTCCACCCACTGCGCCGCCACGCCCGACAGATCCAGCACGAAGGCCGAGAACTTGAAGCCCATGCCGGTCAGCGTGGTGATGCCCAGCACGAAGCCCACGCAGGCGCAGGCCGCCCCGATGCCCAGCGCCGTCTTGGCGCCCATCTCGAAACCGCGCACCAGCCCGCGCGGCGTGACGGCCATGCCGGCCATGCCACGCCCCCAGGGGCCGAGCAGCAGCGGGATCCACGAGCACGCGATCGTCAGCGTGATGCCCCAGAAAGCCGCCAGGAAGGGCGTGTACTGCATCAGCAGCAGCGTGACCATCACCACCAGCGGGATGAACAGGTGCCACGAACTCTTCAGCACCTTGGCCAGCGACGGGATCTCCGCCGGGTCCATGCCCGCGAGCTTCAGGCGCCGCGCCTCCAGGTGCACCATGTACAGGATGGCGAAGTAGTGCAGCGCCGCCGGCACCGCGGCCACCAGGATCAACTGGTTGTAGGGCACGCCCAGGGTCTCGGCCATGATGAAGGCGGCCGCGCCCATGATGGGCGGTGTGACCTGCCCGCCGCAGGAGGCGCTGGCCTCGACCGCGCCCGAGAAGCGCGGGCTGAAGCCCACGCGCTTCATCAGCGGGATGGTCATCACGCCGGTGGTGACGGTGTTGGCGATCGGCGAGCCCGAAATCATGCCGAACAGGCCCGAGGACACGACACTGACCTTGGCCGGCCCACCGGAGAAGCGGCCGGCGGCGATGGTGGCCAGGTTCACGAACAGCTGACCCAGCCCGGTGAGCTGCGCCATGATGCCGAACAGCACGAAGTGGAAGACGAAGGTCGCCACCACCCCGACCGGGATGCCGTAGATGCCCTCCGTTCCCTTGTACAGGTGGGCCACCACGCGCGGCACGCTGTAGCCGCGGTGCGCCATGTCGCCGGGCAGGTAGGGCCCGAAGATGCCGTACAGCACCGTGGCCATGGCCAGCAGCGGCAGGAAGACGCCCATCGTGCGACGCGTGGCCTCCAGCACCATGGCGATGGCGATCACGCCGAACATCAGGTCCAGCGGCGTGTGCTGGCCCGGGCGCTGGATGAAGATCCCGTCGAAGAAGACCACCAGGTACAACGAGCACCCCGAGGCCAGCGCGGCGAAGACCCAGTCGCGCCAGGGGATGTGGGTGTGACTGCCGTCGTAGGCCCGCAAGGGCAGGGACAGCGCGGCGATCGAGCCCATCACCGCGTAGAACGCGAGCTGCCCGGCCAGCGGCACGTCGGCGCCGGCTGATGACTGCATCAGCCCCCAGCCCAGCAGCAGGTGGAAGACGGCCATCAGCAGCGAGACCGCCCATTCCCAGGGGCCCTGCAGCCGCTTCTGCCGCGGGAAGACCAGAAAGCACAGCCCCAGCACCACCGACAGGTGGATGGCGCGGTGCGCGATCTCGTTGTGCAGGCCGAAGCCCGCGGTGTAGTAGTGCCAGGCCGACAGGCCGACGGCCACCACGGTGACGAAGCCGGCCGACAGGCCGACCAGCCGCCGGAAGTTGGATTCCGGGTCGAACTGCTCGATCAGGCGGTCGACGTCGTCGTCCTGGCTGGAAGAAGAAGGGGCAGCAGCGTGGGCGGTCATCGTGTCGGCGCTGGTGGGGCTACGGGTGGGGCAGGCGGGCAGTGGTGGACGCGCAGGTGCACGCGCGTCACGCCCAGGCTGCCCAGCAGCAGGTCGCCTTCGGGCCGCAGGATGCGCATGCGCTGTGCAGGCAGGGCCAGCACGATCAGCGGATCCACCGGCCGGTGCAGGCTCAGCCGGATGCGGCCGTCGGACATCACCTCCCACCGCTCGCCGGGGCCGGGGCCGTCGGGCAGGCCGTAGCCTTGGCCTTCGAACACCTCCTCGACCAGCACGGGCTGGGGCAGGAAGCGGTAGCGGTCGACGACCTCGGTGCCGAGCACCGAGTGGACGAAGGCGATGCGGATCTCGGGCTGCCCGGCGTCCAGCGGCAGCCGAGCGAGCTCCCGCGGCTCACGCACCGCGGCGATCACCAGCTCGCAGCGGCCCTCGCCCGAGGCCGAGGCGGCCGAAGGCAGGTTCAGGGCGGTGTCCGCCGGCGCCGCCGTGGCCACCGACATGGCGGCCGCCAGAAGCGCCGCCGCGACGTCGCGGCAGGTTCTGCCTGCCGCTGCGCCGCGGCCTGCGGGCGCGCTTGGCGATCGGCCAGGCGGCACGGGCGTCCCGCAGCAGCGATACGTCACGGCAGCGGGCGCGCGTCGGCCCTGGGGCGATTACTTGATCAGGCCCTTCTCACGGAAGTAACGTGCCGCGCCCGGGTGCAGCGGCACGCTGCCCACGCCCAGCGCCGTCTTCAGGCTGATGTTCTTGCCCTGCACGTGCACCTGACCCATGATCGCCGTGTTCTCGTACAGCGCCTTGGTCACCTCGTAGGCCTGCGCCTCGCTGACGCCGTCGTGCGTGGCCCACACGGCCATCACGGCCAACGTGTCCACCGGGGCGGCCTGGCCCTTGTAGGTGTTGGCGGGCAGTTGCACGCGGGTGTAGTAGGGCTGCTCCTTCAGCAGGCTGTCGAGCTCGGGGCCGGCCAGCGGGATGACCTTGATCGGGTGGCTCTGCGCGGCGTCGGTGATGGCTGCCACGGGCACGCCGCCGGTGATCAGCGTGGCGTGCAGGTTGCCGTCCTTGATCTTGTCCATGGCCTGCGTGAAGGAGGAGCTGTCCTCCTTGACGTCGCTGCGGCTCAGGCCGTTGACCTTGAGCAGATCGGTGACGAGCTGGTACTGGCCCGAGCCGGGGGAGCCCGAGGAGATGCTCTTGCCCTTCAGGTCCTTGATGCCGTTGATGCCGGAGTCGGCGCGGGTGACGAGTTGCACCGTCTCGGGGTACAGCGCGCCC
>JBMTXX010000350.1:0-3492 GCA_049453935.1 Rubrivivax sp. | reverse complement strand
CGGGGTTGGGGATCTCGGCCGTGGTGCGGGCAAAGGTGGCGGTGGTGTCGATGCCGCTGGTGCCGTTGTTGCCGGTGGCGGGTGATGGGGCGGGCGCGGGGGCGGGCGCGGGGGCGGGTGCAGGTGCCGGGGCCGGGGCGCTGGCAATGAAGCAGGCCTTGGCCACGCCGGGCGCCGGGTCGCCGAAGACGGTGTTGCCCGTGTTGCAGTCGAAGGGGCCGCTGAGGCTGGCGTAGCGGTAGGCGCCGTCGGCACCGTAATACAGGACCTGGGTGCCGCTGAAGTCGCAGATCGTGTCGGACCACTCGCCGGCGCACTGGGCATAGCCTTGCGGCAACGCGGTGGCGGACCCGATGGCCGGTGCAGGTGCAGGTGCAGGTGCAGGTGCAGGTGCAGGCGCGGGTGCAGGCGCGGGTGCAGGCGCGGGTGCTGGGGCGGGTGCTGGGGCGGGCGCCGGTGCCGGCGCGACCGTCGACGGGATGTAGCAGGCCTTGGTCACGCCCGGTGCCGGGTCGCCCAGCACGGCATTGGCGGTGTTGCAGTCGAAGGGGCCGCTGAGGGTGGCGTAGCGGTAGCTGCCGTCCACCCCGTAGTACAGCACCGTGGAGCCGGTGTAGTCGCAGGTGGTGTCGACCCATTCGCCGGCGCACTGGACATAGCCCGTGGGCAGTCCGGTGGCCGAGCCGATGGTGGGACCGGTGCTCTTGACGCGCCGCGCCAGGATCTGGACCGTGCCATCGGCAACAGGCGCTGCCGCGGCATCGGCCGTGGGATCGGCGGTCGGGTCGCCCCCGCCGCCTCCACAGGCGCTGAGCAGCGCAACACTGGCCATCAATTCGGCGATCACGATCAGGCGGCGGTCGGTGGTCGGCTGGAGTCGGGACATTCTTCGGGATCCTGCAAAGGGTGGGAGCCGCGCCGCGCAATGCCATCGACATCAGGGTCGGCAGGCACGGCCGGAGGAGGGTGACGCGTCGGAAAAATCCTAGGGACACATCGGAGCAAATGCCGTCAGCGGCTGTTGCCGTTCGCAACCGGACGTGACCGTGGGCCGCCTCGGGGCCGGCGGCATCCATCCCCGGCTCGGCGCCGGCCAGTGATCCGGCTCAACGCCGTGCGCGCAGCCAGCGGCAGACTGCGGCCGGGTGGACTCGCCTGCGCCCCCTTCCCTGCTCTTCGTGGTCGACTGGCAGCACGCCGACCCTCAGGAACTGGCCGATCTGGCTGCCAGCGCCAGCGGCCCGCAGGGCCGGTGGTCGGTGCTGAACTGCCATGGCGCAGGCCCCGCAGGCGGGCGGCTGTCGCGCAGCCTCGCCTACCTGCGGACGGCCTGGCGGCTGCGCCGGCGGTCCCTCGAGCACGACCACATCGTCGTCTGGCAACCCTTGATCGGCTATCTGCTGTGCCTGCTGCCACGCTGGCCCGGCCGCGCACAACTGGTGATGACGACCGTGCTGTACGCGCCGTCGAACGCGCCGCCGCGATCGTGGCGCGGCCGCCTGCTGGCACGTGCGATGCAGCGCGCCGACCTGCTGGTGTGGTACTCGCAGGGGATGGCCGCTGAAGCGAAACAGGCCTGGCCGCATCTGGCGGGCAAGGTGCACGCCACCGCGATGCCTCTGGTGGGCGCCACCGCCTCGCCCGACGACGCCCTTGCCCAGGCGTCATCCGTGCCGCCGGGCCGCGTCGGCGTCTTCGCCGGCGGCTCCAGCGATCGCGACTTCGACACCGTGATCGAGGCCTTCACCGGCACCGACGTCCCGGTGACGCTGGTGTGCCGCGCCCACCAGACCTTCGCGCAGCCCGAGCGCCTGAGCGCCAACTTCACCGTCCTGCGCGAGGTCGACGAGGCGCACTACCACGCGCTGCTGCGCGCCGCCGACGCCGTGGTGGTGGCACTGAAGAGCGCCGCCTCAGGCTGCGGGCAACTGCTGTACGCGCACGCGATGCTCTACCGCGTGCCCGTCATCGCCACCGACGCGCACGGCACGCGCGATGTCGTGACAGACGGCGTGACCGGCCTGCTCGTCCCCCCGCGGGACGCGCAGGCGATCCGCAGCGCCTGGCAGCGCCTGCAGGACGATCCGGCGCTGCGCGAACAGCTGCTCAGGCACGCACGCGAGCAGGCCCGGGCGATGGACTTCAGCATGTGGCTGCGGCGCATCGGCGAGCTGGCGACGGCCCAGGCTGCGCGCTCCGCCCCCCAGGCGGGCCGCAACACCGACGCTGAGACCGGCACCTCGGCCGCCGTCGCAGCCGGTCCAGTCGCCGGCGCCGCCGTCAGACGGGATACACCCCGAAACGAGATGCGCTGACGCCGAGGTCGTCGATCAGTGCGTCCAGGTAGCCGGGATGCGCCGCCTCGAGCGCGGCCGCGCCGGGCGCACCCGCTTGGCTGCCGTCGACATCGCCGCGCAGCACGGCCACCAGCCCGAGGTGGGCCGGCGCCGACGCGGCCGGGTCGACCGGCACCTGCAGTGCCGGCGCTGTGCCGGGCTCGCGCACGGGGCGCGCGGCCAGCGTGGTGTCGCGCTCGTCGACGAAGGCCCAGGACGGCGCCAGCGCCGCCTGTCCCACCGCATGCCGCAGCACGGCCAGGGCGTCACCCAGGCCGACATGGCCGTCGGCGTCGACGTCGGCCGCCAGCGACTGGAAGGGCGACACGGCTGCGCCCCCCGGGTTGACCGGCTGGCCCGCGATCATCTTCAGGATGGCCACCGCGTCCTGCAGCGTCACCGCCGCGGCATCAGCCTGGGCCTGACCCGCAGAAGGACTCAGCGTGGCCGAGACGTCCAACAGCGGATCGAGCCCGCCGCGCAACGTGGCCGCACCCTGCGCATCGGTCTGCACCGGCGCTTGGACCACGGTTGACAGCTGCACGCCCTCCACCAGCGCGTGCGAGCGCCAGCCCCAGGCCAGCACCTGCACCTGCCCGGTGTCCGGGTCGTCGACTTCCAGCGCCATCCCGAAGCGGTTGACATCGGGGCTGAGGTTGCCCGCCGCGTCGGTCTGGCGCACCAGGATGTCGCCCAAGTCGTAGCGCCCCTCGGGCACCGCCAGCGCCGACCCGACGCCGGCGCGCCAGGTGTCGCCGGCGTCCAGGCTGTACTGCCAGGTGCCGCCAGGCTCCAGATCGGTCAGCGTCAGCAAGGCCGACGGGCCGCGGGCGAGGCCGGGGGCGGTCTGGGTGGCGGAGGTGATGACGATGTCGGTCGTCGGGACATTCGTGAGGCCAGCGACGCTGCCCACCGAAGTGGCAGCGATCGCATCGATGACCTCCAGACCGGAGACAACCTCGCCGAAAACGGTGTAGCCAGCCGAGGCCGACGTTCGGTCCAGGGCATCGTTGTCGACCAGATTGACGTAGAACTGGCTGGTCGCGGAGTTGGGATCGTTGGTACGAGCCATTGCCACCGTGCCGCGTGTGTTGGACAAGCCGTTGTCCGACTCCAGCACGATGGGGGCGTAGGTCGGTGTCTTGTACTGCGGGCC
>JBMTXX010000349.1:0-3498 GCA_049453935.1 Rubrivivax sp. | reverse complement strand
GCCTTCAGCGCGTCGACGGCGATGCGCTCGCCGCCGCGCAGGCCGGCAACGACCTCGACCCCCGCGTCACCACGGTCGGGGCCGAGGCGCACGGCGCGCAGGGAGAAGGACGGCCCCTGGGCCACATAGACGGCGGTCAGCTCGCCCCGGCGCAGCACCGCCGTGGCGGGGATGCGGAGCGTCGGCAGCCCGACGGAGGACGCCGCAGCCACGGAAGAAGCACCGGCGAAGTGCACGCGCACCGTCTGTCCCGGATGCAGTCCGGCCACGGCGGCCGCCGGCAGGTCCAGACGCCACTCGACGGTCTGCGTGACCGGGTCGGCGGTGGACAGCTCGGCGCCGCGCGTCGGGGTCACGCGCTGCCCGCCGGCCAGTTCGACCTCGATACGGGTGGCCCCACGCGCCAGGGACGCGCGTGAGGCTGGCACCTGGGCCACCGCACGCAGGGCGCCGGGGGCGTACAGCGTGGCCACCGGCCGCCCTGGCGCAGCCAGATCGCCCTCTTGGAGGTGGGTCGCCAGCACGACACCCGCGAACGGCGCGCTCAGTTGCGCATGACCCCGCCAGATCTGTGCCTGCACCTGACCTGCCCGGGCCTGCTGGACCCCTGCCTGGGTGGCCCGCCACTGTGTCTGCGCCTCGTCCAGCGCCGCCTGGCTGACGAAGCCCTGCGCCCGCAGCTCACGCGTGCGGTCCAGGTGCAGCCGGGCGTTGCGGTCCTGCGCCTCGGCCTGGGCGAGCGCCGCTTCACTGCGTTGAAGCCCGGCCTGGGTCTCGCGCTCGTCGATGCGGGCAATCAGCTGGCCGGCACGCACCACGTCACCGGCCTTGACGGCCAGGCGCGTGACGTTGCCCTGGATCTGCGACGCCAGGGTGGCCTGGCGCAAGGGTTCGATGTGCCCATCGAGCGTGAACCGGCCCGTGGCGGCTGCCTCTGGCGCGGCCAGGACCTGGAGCACCGGAACTGCGGGCCCCGCGGCCATTGCCGCAGGGCTCAGGGCCCAGGCGGTCAGGCCCAGCGTCAGCGCAACGAAGCCGCGACGACCCGGTGGCCAGGCGGCTGTGCTCGCGCCCTCTTGCCGGCGTTCAAGCGCGGGTGAAGACGCTCTCGGCCCCGAACCCGGGGCGGTGGAAGGTGTCAACATGGCAGATCTCGTCCGTATACCCATGTGGGTATCTTAATACATACCCATGAGGGTATACGGGCGAGATCGGTGCCACCTTGTGCTGGGTCAACTCCCGTGCATTCCCGAACGGCCTGCCCAGGTCAGAAGGGGATGTCGTCGTCCATGTCGTCGAAACCGGTAGCCGTTTTGGCCGGGGCAGGCCTCGGGGCCGGCGCCTGCGCAGAGGCCCGCGCCGGCGGTGCGCTGCGCATCGGTGCCCCGCCACCACCGGCGTCGTCGCCGTACCCCCCGCCACCGCCACCTTCGCGCCCGCCCAGCAGTTGCATCTCGGTGGCGACGATGTCGACCGTGTTGCGTTCGACGCCGTCCTTGTCGGTGTACTTGCCGTATTTCAGCCGACCCTCGACGTACACCGGACGTCCCTTCTTGAGGTACTCGCCGGCGATCTCGGCCAGTCGGTCGTAGAAGGTGACACGGTGCCACTGGGTCTCTTCGATCGACTCACCCGACGCCTTGTCCTTGCGGCGGCTGGACGTGGCGATCGAGATGTTGCAGATGGCCGCGCCGCTGGGCGCGTAGCGCACTTCGGGGTCGCGGCCGCAATTGCCGACGAGGATGACTTTGTTGACCGAGGCCATGGGATGCTCCTGGAACGTGGTGTGCGGGAAGGAAGGGAAGAGCTGGTGGCGTCCCCAGCGGCGTGTGCCGAAGAGGTCCCCGGGACCCCGGCCTGACACCCGTCTCGGCCGGGCCTCAGGTCGGAAATCGTGCGGCGATGATACCGGCCGGGGCCTTGCCGGCCTCCCTCCTTCGGGGGGCCCGGTGGGCGGATCCCGAGGTGGGGCTGCGGCCACGCTGCCGGTCGGGCGGCTCGCTTACCATCGCCGCCCATGACGGAGACTGCCTTGCCGGCCCAGGACGTGACTCGCGCCGAAGCCCGCCTGGCCCCGGCGGAGATCGCCGTGGATCCACGCGGCTGGCCGACCGGCAGCGCGACAGGTTCTGCCACCCTGGACGTGCTGCGCGATGTCTTCGGCTACAGCGCCTTCCGCGGCCTGCAGGCCGAAGTGGTCGATCATGTCGGCGGCGGCGGCGACGCGCTGGTGCTGATGCCCACCGGCGGCGGCAAGAGCCTGTGCTACCAGGTGCCGGCCATCGTGCGCCACCGCGCCGGCCAGGGGGTCAGCATCGTCGTCAGCCCGCTGATCGCGCTGATGCATGATCAGGTTGGCGCGCTCGAGGAGGCCGGCGTGCACGCGGCCTTCCTGAACAGCACGCTCGATGGCGACGAGGCGCGCCAGACCGAGCGCGAGCTGTTGTCGGGCCGGCTGGTGCTGCTGTACGCCGCGCCCGAGCGCATCCTGACGCCCCGATTCCTGGCCATGCTCGATTCGCTGCACGAGCGCGGCCGCCTGGCGCTGTTCGCGATCGACGAGGCGCACTGCGTCAGCCAGTGGGGCCACGATTTCCGCGCCGAGTACCTGGGCCTGTCAGCGCTGCACGAACGCTACCCGGGCGTGCCGCGCGTGGCGCTGACCGCCACCGCCGACGCGCACACGCGGCGCGACATCGTCGACCGCCTGTCGCTGGCGCAGGCGCGCTGCTTCGTCTCGAGCTTCGACCGCCCGAACATCCGCTACACCATCGTCGAGAAGGACAACGCGCGCGCCCAGCTGCTGCGCTTCGTGCGCGACGAGCACGACGGCGAGGCCGGCATCGTCTACTGCCAGAGCCGGCGCAAGGTCGAGGAGACGGCGCAGTGGCTCTCCGACGAGGGCATCGCCGCCCTGCCCTACCACGCCGGGCTCGACGCCGAGGTGCGACGCCGCCACCAGGACCGCTTCCTGCGCGAGGACGGGCTGGTGATCGTGGCCACCATCGCCTTCGGCATGGGCATCGACAAACCCGACGTGCGCTTCGTCGCCCACCTGGACCTGCCGAAGAACATCGAGGCCTACTACCAGGAGACCGGGCGCGGCGGGCGCGATGGCGCGCCGGCCGACGCCTGGATGGCCTACGGCCTGTCCGACGTCGTCAACCAGCGCCGCATGATCGACGAGGGCGAGGCCGACGAGGACTTCAAGCGCCTGCAGCGCGGCAAGCTCGAGGCGCTGCTGGCGCTGGCCGAGGCGCACGACTGCCGGCGCGTGCGGCTGCTGGCCTACTTCGGCGAGGAGCGCCCGCCCGGCTGGCGCTGCGGCCACTGCGACAACTGCCTGAACCCGCCCGCCACCTGGGATGCCACCGAGGCGGCGCGCAAGGCGTTGAGCTGCGTCTACCGCTTCCAGCAGCACGGTGGCATGAGCTTCGGCGCCGGGCATCTGATCGACGTGCTGCGTGGCAAGTCCACCGACAAGACGCGCCAGCATGG
>JBMTXX010000348.1:0-3501 GCA_049453935.1 Rubrivivax sp. | reverse complement strand
TCGACATGCTGGCTGCCGCGCGCGACGGGGACTGGGATCAGGTCGTCAAGCTCGAGGGAGCGTGCATGGTGCTGATCAGCCGCCTGAAGCACGCCGCGCGCACGGCGCAGCTCGACGCGGACAGCACCCGTGCCAAGTCCAGGATCATGCAGCGCATCCTGGTCAACGACGCGGAAATCCGCCACCTGGCCGAGCCCTGGCTCGCCGACATCGAGCAACTCATGGAGGGTAAACTCAAGACGATCCACTGATCCTCTTGATGCCATGGGGATCTCGGACATGCCGGCGACAGCCGGCATGTTCGCCATGGACACGACCGTAGGCCTTCCGCAGTGTCAGCTGACGATTATTTTGCAAGCTTGGGCGTCGGCAGCGATGGCGACGACGAAAACCGCATCGACAAGCCGGTCGAAGTGGTCGCGTTCATGCAAAGGCTCATCGACGCCCGGGCACTGGTGAACGTCAGCATCAGCCCGACGGTGTCGATCACCACAATGCTGTGGTGGGTCGACGCCTCGCGCGCCAACATCGGGTTCTCGGTCGATGCCGACCAGGACGGGCTGCAGCAGATCGCCAATGCGGAAAAGGCGCTCGCCGTCACCTACCTGGAGAACGAGAAGCTCCAGTTCCTGATGGAGCGCATGGCGCTGGTGCGGGATCCGCAGGGCCTGGCCCTGGAAAGCCGCCTGCCGGCCTCCATCCTGCGCTACCAGCGGCGCAAGTCCTTCCGCGTGAAGGTGCCGAGCTTCGCGCCGCCCGCCTTGCGATTTCGCATGCCGGGCCATCCCGAGCAGGTGATCGTCGGCAAGATCATGGACATCAGCGTCGGCGGCTGCAGCGTGCTGCTGCCCAAGGGGTCACCCTTGTTCGAGCCCGGCACCCTCATCGAGAGCTCGCGCGTCGACCTCGAACCCGCGAGCCGCTTCGTGACGGGTTTCGAGGTGCGGCGTGGCGGTGTGCACGAGACCGCAGACGGGCGCCCCATCGGTCTGATGCTGGGTGTGCGATGGACCCGACTGGACCCGGATGCCGAAAAGCTCGTCCAGACCTACGTCAACCGTTTGCAAAAGCGGATGAGGACGACGCCTGCGGTGGGCTGACCGCCCTGCGCAGGGCGTGCAGGCTCAGACCTGCATGTTCATGATGTCGGAGTAAGCCTGCACCAGCCGATTGCGCACCTGCAGCGTCGCCTGGAAGCCGATCTGCGCGCGCTGCATCGCCACCATCGTCTCTTCCAGACTCACGGTCGGGTTGTCGAGTTGCACCTCGCGCTGCATGCGCCGCGCCTCGGCCTGGTGGTGACTGACCGACTTCAACGCCTGATCGATCGCCGCGGAAAAGCTGGGGCCCTGCGCCACGGGCGCCGGGCGCGCCAGAGGAAGCCCGTCGGTGCGCAAGCCTGCGCGGGCCGTGGCCTGGGCGAAGTCGAAAGGCTTGAGCTTGACGAGGTCCATTGGTGATCGGCGGGCTTTGCGATGTGTGTCCGGAAGGGGAGCCGCCAACCCGCCAAGCGGATCGCGGGCACTCGGCTCCGTCTGCGCAGACTTTAGGGCCACACGTTCGAACACAGTGCGGGAATTGAGGCCTGTCCACCAGGCTTCTCGATGCATGGGGGCAGGCCGAGCTGCCGAAGAATCGGCTCCGCTGTCGACGGCTGCCATGGCGGCACCGCGACACAACGGACGCACACCCACCGCATGGACACCGCCCTGGCCGCCACTGCCCCGCAGACGCTCATCCCGGAGCCGCGCACGCTGGCAGAGAAGTTCGCTGCATTGCCGCTGAAGCCGGTGATGCTGCTGGCCGTCGGCGCCGCAGCGCTGGCGGCCGTGGCCATCACGCTGGCGCTGCAGTCCGGCGGCAGTGACTACCGAGTGCTCTACAGCGGCCTGTCCGACAAGGACGGCGGCGCCGTGATCTCGCAGTTGTCGCAGATGAACGTGCCCTACCGCCATGCCGAGGGTGGTGGCGCGATCATGGTGCCGGCCGATCAGGTGCTGGACCTGCGCATGCGCCTGAGCAACATGGGACTGCCGCGCAACTCCATCGTCGGCTACGAACTGCTCGACACACAGAAGTTCGGACAGACCCAGGCCGGCGAAGGCATGTCGATGAAGCGCGCCACCGAAGGCGAGCTGATGCGCACCATCGGCAGCCTGTCGGCGGTGCAGCAGGTGCGCGTGCACCTGGCGCTGCCGCAGCAGAACGGCTTCTTCCGCGAGCAGCAGAAACCCTCGGCTTCGGTGATGCTGACCCTGCACCCGGGCAGGACGCTCGACCGCACACAGCTCGCCGGCATCGTGCATCTGGTGGCGTCGAGCGTGCCCGAACTCAGCGCCAAGTCGGTGAGCGTGGTCGACGGCGACGGCAACCTGCTCACCGGGCCTGACGGCAGCGGGCAAGGCCTGGACGCACAACAATTGCAGTACGTGCAGCAGGTCGAGACGACGCTGCAGCGGCGCGTGATCGAATTGCTCGAGCCCGTGATCGGGCGCGAGAACCTGCGCGCGACCATCACCGCAGACGTCGACTTCTCGGAATCGATGCTGGTCAGCGAGGAGTTCAAGCCCAACCAGGGCGATGCGCCAGCGGCCGTGAAGACCTTGCAGACGCTGGAGTCCACCCAGCCGGGCTTGCCGACGCCGGCTGGCGTGCCCGGCGCGCAGACCAACCAGCCCCCGGTGCCAGCCACAGCACCGATCGCGGGCAATGCCCAGGCGCTGCAAGGCGCGCAGGCCGGCAACGGCGCCAACAGCCGCCGGGAGTCGACCGCCAACTACGAACTCGACCGTACCCAGCGCACGACGCGCAACGCGACGGGAACGATCAAGCGCCTGTCGGCGGCCGTCGTCGTCAACCACCGCCAGAGCACGGACGCGCGGGGACGCCAGAGCAGCACGCCGCTGACCCCGCAGGAACTGGAGAACCTCACCGCGCTGGTGCAGCAGGGTGTGGGTTTCAGTGCCGACCGGGGCGACACCGTGCGCGTCATCAACGCACCGTTCCGCGCCGAGCCCGTGCCCGAGGCCGAGGAGATCCCTCTGTGGCGCCAGCCCTGGCTGATCGACATGCTGCGGGCGGCGGCGGTCCCCGGCGCCCTGGCCTTCGTCGCGCTGCTGATCGTGCTGACCACCATCCGTCCGGCCTTGAAGTCGCTGCTCGCGCCGCCGCCTCCTCCACCCGGCACCAACCTCGACACCGTGATCGACGACAACGCCTTGCTGACAGACGAGTCCAGCCGCCCCGCGCTGCCCAGCCCCGAGCACGCGCAGCGCCTGGAAGATGCACGCACGCTGGCCCGGGACAACCCGGTGGCCGTGGCCAACATCATCCGCTCGATGATCAACGGGGAGCAGGCTGCGGCCTGATCCGACATGGCGGGCATGGACGACACCGGCCTGGAAGATGCGGCCATCCTGTTGATGTCGCTGGGCGAGGAGCAGGCGGCCGAGGTCTTCAAGCACCTCACGCCCAAGGAAGTCCAGCGCCTGGGCGAGACGA